>CAZDVV010000054.1:0-12449 GCA_964508875.1 uncultured Desulfobacteraceae bacterium
TTTGGTATGACCGAGCCCTGGTTTACGAGGACTTGGGCCAGCACAAACGTGCCCGTTCTGAGCTCGAGAAGCCCTGCCCGTTACAGGCGATTTTATGCCGAAGCCCGGGACTATGAAGATGTGGCGGAAAGGCTGGGGTTAAATTAGTCCAGCGGTGTACCGTTCAATACTTCTCCTGCACATAGGCCAAGGATTCTTCGATGGCCGTCAGGGTCATGTCAAGGTCTTCTTCTGTATGTCGGTAGCATATATAGGCATGGTGATACGGCGAGAAGAAGAACCCCTTCCTGATCAACTGGGTATAGAAGTCTCTGCGTTTCCCCTTGTAAGATCCGGTTTCATCCCTTTCGAAGGTGATGTAAAACATTGGACCTACCCCTGTGAGCTCTGCTCCTACTGGATATTTCTGCAAGAGACCACGAATGTTTTCAATAAATCGGTCCCCCTTTTCCCAGATATTTTCCAAGACCCTGTCCCGCTCAAGGATTTCTATGGTTTTAAGAGCAGCTACAAAGCCTTTACTATTTGGGAAAAATGTTGAAGAAATAAATAGCCTATCTGCAGCCACAGACATGACTTCCTTTTTCCCTGTGACTACAGAAATGGGATAACCATTGGCAATTGCCTTGCCCAGTACAGTGAGATCAGGAACTACGCCATAAAGCTCTTGGGCCCCGCCCATCCTAAGCCTGAACCCAGTGCGAATTTCATCATAGATAAGTACTGCGCCATATTTGTCCGCGAGATCTCTTACTCCTTCCAGAAATCCAGGCTCTGGTTCTTGCATCTTTTCATGGTTTGGATGGCCAAATGGTGTCATAATAATGGCGGCTGTTTCATTGCCATGGGTAGCCATTAATTGTTCCAGTTCATCAAGTCTATTATAATGAAACTCATAAACGTCTTCATACAGCTTTTGAGGGATTCCCCCTTTTATTTCAACGCACCAGTCATGCCAGCCATGGTAGCCACAGCGGATTACTTTGATTTTTCCAGTATAGGCCCTCGCGATGCGAATGCTTGCAGTGGTTGCGTCAGAGCCTGTCTTTAGAAAAATGCTCATCTCTGAAGATGGAACGAGTTCGGTGAGCCTCTTTGCGAGGAGATTCTGGTATTTCTGGGTAAGGCTAAAACAAAAGCCCTTTTCCTTTATCTGTTTGATAACCGCGTCATCCACTTCTTCTTCGCGGTACCCGAGAATGATGGGGCCGTAACCGCACATGAAATCCACAAATTCGTTACCATCTACGTCCGTAAGTCGGCAGCCTTTGCCACTTTCAAGAAAGATGGGGTATTCACCCTCAATAAAATCGCTCGGTTTTCTGGCCCCCAGTACACCTCCTGGTACTAAACTACAAGCTTCTTTATAGATTTCTAAGCTTTTTGTTATATTTAGTTTAGGGCTCTCTTTCATAAAAATCACCTCTGGATCAGTTTCCAAATAAGGATGAAATCTTTTCTGTCTGATGGATTTTTGCTCCCCGTCTTAAGAACGCTTCCAGGAACCTATCAGGATCAATGCAGCCCTCTGGCGCTACCACTCCTTTTTGTGTCACATCTCCTGCCGCCATCATAAGCGCAGCAATGGATGCTGGAATACCTGTGCCAGGTGCCATCCTTCCAACCATATCTGCTGTATACGTAACGTCTTTTCCGTCTCGCCTACCTCTGACAATGACTTTCAGGCCAGAAGCCTGTGGCCCTTTGTCCCTGCCTTCTGGAATCTTTTCCCAGAGTTTTAGTGTTAGATCATATGGTACCACGGTCATTCCATTCAAACTTACGGGTTCTTTGCTCAAGAAGCCTGTATCTCTCTGCTCCTTGATCAGTTCGTCTACCCAAAGTGGTATCAAACCACCTTTGATGATCACGTTTTTGACCCCTTTAATATATCGGGGGATAGTTAGCGGCTGGGGATGCCCTACATAGCGTACATGGCAGGTCCCTAAAGGATCCAGAAAATCCTCGGCCACTACACCGCTACCGCCCTCAACCTGGACCAGTTCACCATCAATATATTGGGGAACCTTCCCCAATGTCATATGCAGGCTATGATCCCAGGCCGCACCTGATAGTTCCGCAATAGCAACTACCCAATAGAGATATATCTCGTCAACTTGATCTAGTCGATCTGCATAGTATTTAACCAGTACGTTATTTGTTCCAGGATCCGATCCCATACCAGTAAGGACAGTAATACCAGCCTCTTTTGCGAGGTCATCTATTTCGGAATTGAAAAGAATCTCCGTACCCTCATAGTCATCACAGATGTCAATGTAATTGACGCGGGCCTCAACAGCAGCTTTGGCAACAGGAACGGCTGTCTTGTAAAAAGGCCCAGCACAGTTTATCACAACATCTATATCCTTGAATGCCTTTACCAAGCCGTCATGATCGTTTACGTCCAGCTTTACCAGGCTTACCTTTGAGCTATCACGTAACTTAGGGGCAAGTCTTTCTGGGTCAGGAACCAGGTCTCCCAGGACCACACTCTTTACAGTGTCTTGCTTGATCAAGTCCCGAGCAACACCCTGTCCCATACCGCCTACTCCACCCACGACAAATGCACGCATCTATTTCATTCCTCCCTTATATTCAAAGTCGCGACAAATCCAACTTTCGCTATTCCTTTCCAATATCAGCAGATGCAGCGGCCTCCACAGCTTCGATGATTTTCTTATATCCCGTGCATCGACACACATTGGATGACATTGACCTTATGATGTCCTCCCTGGAAGGATTGGGATTCCTGTTCAAGAGTCCTCTGGCGGTAAGTATCATTCCGGGTGTGCAGAATCCACACTGAACCGCCCCCTTTTCCATAAAGCTTTGCTGAAGGGGGTCAAGGTTGGTCTCATCCCCTAAACCTTCAATAGTTGTTATATGAGCCCCATCCACTTCAGCGGTTAGAACGATGCATGAGCGCGTTGGAACACCGTCGATGAGCACTGTGCAGCTACCGCAGGCACCAAGCCCGCACCCTTCCTTTGCTCCAATCAGTTCTAATCGCTCTCTTAAGGTTTCGAGTAAGGTCTCGGAGGATTTGACCTCCAAGTCAACGGGCTCTCCGTTCACATTAAGATTTACTTTCAACTGCTCCATCATTTCGCCCCTTCCATCACCTTATTTACAAGTCTCTCAGCCAAGGTGGGAACCATCCGTTTCCTATAATCTCGATCCAGGATTGTATTATTAACAGGGTTGATCTGTTTTGAGACAACCTCAATGGCCTTCTGTAATGTTTCCTTACTGGGTTTATCCAACTGGGCTACGACAGGCCTAGCTCCAATTCCCCCAACAGCCAAGCTGCCGCTTCCATCCGCAAATGAAAATGCAACTCCCAATAAGGGATAGTCAATGGCACCACGAACTCGTAGCTTTTCGTAACCTCCTAATGTTTTCTTATTGGCCACGAAGATGGAGGTGAGGATTTCGCCGGGTTGCAGACTGAAAGGTCTGTCGCTTTTACCTGTATATAATTCATCCATCGTAATACGTCTTGACCCATTAGGGCCAGAAAGTTCAAGCTCGGCAGACAGCGCCAACAGACTGGTAGCATTGTCGCTGCAATAGTTGGCAAAGCAGGTCTTGGCCCCAGGGACTGCATTGCATTTTTCACCACCCATTTTGAGACAGAATCCTTTGGACTTACGCCAAAACTCCGATTGGTTATAGAAGAGACACCGGCAGTCCTGTAACAAATTACCACCGATTGTTCCTCTCAACTGCAGGGTTTCACATGAGGTGGCCTCGAGCGAGCAACGCAATGCGGGGAAAAGCTCGCGGACCCGTTTGTCCTGCCTTAAGTCAAAAAGACTCACCAAGCTTCCTATTCGGATCCATTCTCCTTGATCCTCTATCCGGTTGAGGGCCTCAATGCCCTTGAGATCAATTACGGCTACCGGCTTTTCAAGCCCAAGCTTCATGCGGGGAACCAAGTCGGTCCCTCCGCTGAGATAAACCGCACCGCCTTCAAACTCCCCATAAAGTTCAACCGCTTCGTCAACATTAGTTGGTTTTTTATATTCGAATTTTGAGGATATCACGACTTACCTCCTTTTTTCGCAGCATCAAGGGCCTTGAGAACCCGGTCCGGGGTAAGCGGAAAGTCATTAAAGGCCACTCCGAAGGCCTTGTGAACGGCACAGGCCACTGCGCTATATGCATTCATACGTGTGGTCAATCCACCCTCCTTGGCTCCGAAGGGCCCCTCGGGGTCATTAGAACATACGATAACGGGTTTAATTTCAGGTGAATCGCAGGCAAGGGGCACCTTGTACTCAAGAAGATCGGGGTTCAGCAGCCAGCCGTCACTCCACCTATTCTCCTCCATGATAATCCCCACGCCCGCCTGCACAACCGAGCCTTCGATCTGGCCTTCCACCGCCATGGTATTGATTGGGTGGCCACAATCGTGGGCCGCAACAAATCTTGGAATGCGTATCTGTCCAGTTTCTTTGTCAACGGTTACCTCGGCCACGGAGCAACCAAATGAATAAGTACCGGCCATTTGGCCAAATGGCCTTCTTACCCACTCGCGTTGAAAATCAATTTTCGGCATATAGGCACCAGTGCCTGTTATAGGCTTGCCCCGGAAAAAGGCCTCCCGGACAATCCATCTCATGGGCATTGTCTTAGAGGGGTCTGATTTGGATATGACCATGCGGTCCCTCAAATCAAGGTCTTCTAAGGGGTGATTCATCTTTTCCGAAGCAATGGTCAATATCTGGCGCTTGGCATCTTCGCAGGCCCTTTTTACTGCATTACCTCCAACAAAGGCGGCGGCTTGAGAATATGCTCCAGGGTCAAGATTCGTGGCTTCGGTATCGGCGTTGACGATATTGATGTCTTCCACAGGAATTCCAAGGACCTCTGCGGCAATCTGGACCGCCATGGACTCATTACCCATCCCTGTGTCAACAATACCCGTCACAATTGTTGCCTGCCCGTCGTCATTCAATTTAACATAGCATGCAGAACCCGACCTGAATCCCATGGGAAACCCGCACATGATGGCAACACATCCCATGCCGATTCCCTGTCCTTCCTTAAGTCGGGAAGATTTGTCTTTCCACTTGGCATTCTTTGCCGCTTGGCGGATTGGTTCTTCAAGCCCACCGCTGATGATTACGGACTTTGTTGCCGTTTCTTCCCCTACCTTGATAGCGTTTTTGAGCCGGATATCCATTGGGTCCATTCCGAGTTCTTGGGCAATCATGTCAAGCTGCATTTCATTGCCGCACAGGAAGGCCCTGCCATGGGCTCCATACATTCCCCTGATACCCTTGTTGGTGATTATGCGGTATCCATCATAGCGGACGTTTTTAAATCTATAGGCCTCCTCATAAACGTAATACGGAATTGATGTCGCAATGGGCCCCGTACTGCTATATGCACCCCCGTCGTAAATAACGCGAAATTCCTTTGCCAAGATGGTGCCGTTTTTCTTGACACCAGTCTTTATTGTCGTCTTTATGTCATGGACTTGCCGCGTACAAGTAGCATTTTCTTCTCGGGTCAAAACTAACTTAACAGGACGCCCTGTTTTAATGGATAACAGTGATGTAACCAAATCACCAGGTGATACTTCGGAGCGGGAGCCAAAATGACCTCCGATGTTTATGTGCCGAACGCGGATCTTGTTGAGCGGGATTTTCAATAAATTGGATAGTGCCTTGGCTCGGACGTGTGGCCCTGCATTGGGCAACCAGAGATCTAGGTAGCCATTTGCATAGGAGGCGACAACTGCGTATGGTTCCAGAGTAGCATATGCCTCTCCTGCGGCTGAAAACGTATCCTCACGTATGAGATCCGCCTGAGCAAAGGCCTCATCCACATCACCAACTTCTATGTGTACATGGATATTGATGTTATTTGGATACTGCTCATGAATGAGCGGAGCCCCATCTTTCATAGCTTCTTCGGGATCAAAAACCGCAGGCAGGGGCTCATAGTCAACTTTAATTAGGTCAAGGGCCTCCAAGGCTGTTTCTTCGTCAATCGCTGCTACACCTGCTACATCCTCTCCCACATAGCGGACCTTGTCGATTGCTATCATGGTGTGGTCCTGGGTATACTTGAAGACACCCCATCTAACACCGTATGTATCAGCTCCGGTTACTACAGCCTTTACACCCGGTAGCCTGAGAGCCCTGCTCGTATCAATATTGAGAATTTTCGCATGAGGATAAGGACTACGCAGCACCTTTGCATGGAGCATCCTGGGAAGACTAAGATCAGCGGTATAATTGGCCTTTCCAGTCACCTTGGCCAAGCTGTCGGTCCTTACCATTGGTTTTCCCACAACACTATAGAGCTCGTTCATAGGATTCCCTCTTGATATTTTATGATAGCTTCATGTTAGAGACTCTTGCGAATGTTATACAACATGAGACGCTAAGGGCCTTGCCCCAATATACTTTGTGCTCTACTTCTCACTAGATGTCTTATAGCAAACCTGAGCTGCGTGATCAATTCGAAAAAGTGGTGATTATGGGTAACCACTTGGTAAGCAGAAGTTCATCATGGTTCTTAATTTCGTGCCTTGTTATAATGAGAGCTAGAGCTATCCTATGGGAGGTCTTTCTAAAGGTGGCTCCTGAGTTAGGTGATGGAAGCAGTTTCCTCTCAATAGGGAGACCGTTATGCTGGGGGTTCTGAGGAGAAGAATATAAGGTATGTGGATGAATACTAGATAAATGGGAGTAATTTGAGGCTATTTTCCAAATAATGGACAGAGGAGAGCATAAATGAGAATAAATAAGATCGATCATATTTGTATAGCAGTTAAGGACCTAGAGTCAGCAAAGAAATTGTGGGAGCCTGTTTTGGGAAAGACCAGCCCTGATGATGAGTATGTGGACGACCAAGAAAAGATCCGAGTGGCAAGATACTGGGTGGGAGAAGTGGGCTTCGAACTGATGGAATCCACTAGTCCGGAAGGCGAGGTGGCCAAGTTTATTGACAAAAGAGGAGAGGGACTCATGCTCATAAGCTTCAATGTGGACAATACTCGGGCAGCAGTGAAAGAACTGGAGAATATGGGATATCCCCTTATCCCTGATAAAAATGGGAAGATAGCTAGACCGTTTAGGGCATGTGAATATGCCTTCATTCATCCTAAAAAGCTTAATGGGGTTTTAACGGAGATTATTGACTATAAGTGGGAGGAGCTGGACAGTAAAGGAAAAGGATAATTTGAGAAGTTTGCCAAAGTATGACGTAAGTGGCCTTGACATATCCAATGAGGTACTTGACAGGTGAAATCGTAAGTTGGTAAATGGGGCCGGCAACCGACGGTATAAATACGTGCGCTTTATTCATATCTACAAAGTCTTGTTGAAAAAGGCTTAACAGAGCTAAACAGTGAGTGTGCCTAAAGAGGAAATAGAAGTTAGGATCACCCGGTTACAGGAAAGGCTTCAGGCCTCGCGGTTTGATGGCGCTTTTCTTGCCCAAAGGGTAGACATATACTATTTTTCAGGATCTCAAGATGCAGATTATATGTTCATTCCCGCAAGAGGTCTTGCCTCGGTCTTTTATTCCTTGGAGCCCTCAAATAACAGATGCGAGACAGGCAAATGCAAGAGTTACCTCATCGATGAGCCTCGTGATATAGGAAAAATTTTGGGTAATAGTAATCAGGCTGGTGCCCAGCTTATTGGACTGGAGTTGGATTGCATATCTTTTCTTGAATTTCAGATCTACAGAGAGTTTTTTGGTGGTGATGATTTTTTCGATGTTTCGCCTCTAGTATTAGATTTGAGGGCGAAAAAGTCAGGCTGGGAACTGGAAAGGATGAAAGAGGCGGCCAGCGTCAGTGTACGGGTTTTTGAAGCCATAAAATCACTTCTTCGACCTGGTATCAGAGAAATGGAGCTCGCTGCAAAGGCCGAAGCATATGCCCAGATATGTGGTGAGTCTTTCATTGATATCAGGGTAAGAGATTACAAGACCGAGGGCTATCCCTGGCACGTGCTTAGCGGCTACAGTGGGGGTATGATCGGGCTTCTTGATTCCCCTGCCAGTGGCAGTGGAACCTCTGCAGCTTTTCCCTGTGGTGCAGGATATAAGACCATCCAGGCAAATGAGCCCGTTATGGTGGATTTTGCTTATGAGCTAAATGGCTACCACGTGGATGAGACAAGGATGTTTTCCATAGGCTCAATGCCTGATGATGCCATGAGGGCATCAGAGGCGGCTATAGAAATCCACAACTCCGTGCTAGAGCGTGCAATGCCGGGGACCAAGACAGGAGATCTTTTTGATTATTCGGTAGCCAAGGCACGGGAGTTGGGATATGAAAGTACGTATTTAGGGCCTGAAGAATATCAAGTCAGTTTTGTGGGCCATGGCATAGGGGCGGAACTCATTGAGCGGCCATTAATAGCCAAAGGCCGCGATGATGTGCTTGAGCCGGGCATGACGTTTGCCCTTGAGCCCAAAATCGTGTTCAAGGATCGGTTCATGGCCGGTGTGGAAAGTGTTGTGGCAGTAACGGAAGATGGGTACGAACTGATAAGCCATGTGCCGGTGGAGGTGTTTATATGCTGACACCAGTTTCAAGGCCCAAGGCTTAAGGCCAAAGGAAAAAGGTTCTTCTAAGGCTCCTTTTTCCTTTATCCTTTTAGGTAATATTGTACAAAATTTATTTGCGCAGTTTCCTGGTGGAGTGGAGCATCGGAGCTGCTCAAGCTATAGGTAGAGGGAGGTTTCCATGGCGGAAAAGAATTATCGGCTCGGCTGTGACATCGGAGGCACATTTACAGACTTTGTCTTGTTGAACGATGCCACCGGAGAGATCCATATAAACAAATGCCTTACTACTCCTGCAGATCCCTCTGATGCCGTTGAGCAGGGCATAAGGGAACTGGAAGAGAAAAGAGGTAAGTTTGTGGGGCAACTGGACGAGGTGATCCATGGCACCACGCTTGTCATTAACTCTATTATTGAGAGGAAAGGTGCGCGAACTGGCCTCATTACAACAAAAGGGTTCCGCGATGTCCTGGAGCTTGCCCGGGAGATCCGTTATGCCCCTTATGACATATTTGCGGAATACCCCAAGCCTCTGATCCCCAGGCGTTTCAGGCTGGAGGTGGATGAGAGGATCAGAAGTGATGGCACCGTGCTTAAACCATTGGATCCAGAAGATGCGAGAAGGGTTGTAAGGAAGCTTTTGGACATGGGAGTTGAATCTATAGCGGTTTGCTTGATCAACTCCTTTGAAAACCCTAAACATGAATTTATGCTCAAGGAGATTATCCAGGAAGAAGCACCTGAAATCTCCGTATCCATATCATACGATGTCTTACCCCAGATCAGGGAGTATGAGAGGACCAGCACTACTGTAACTAACGCCTATGTAAAACCGCTTACTGGGAGATATCTCGCCAAGCTTTCAGGCCGCCTGTCTTCCATTGGCTTTGGGGGAAAGCTGTTTATCATGCTTTCCAGCGGTGGAATTACCTCAGTTGAAACGGCTGCTGAATTCCCTGTAAGGATAATAGAATCAGGTCCTACTGCCGCTGTTATTTCAGGCCAGTATTTTGGCAGGCTTTTCAATATTCAGGATATGTTCTGTTTTGATATGGGAGGCACGACAGCAAAGTCGTGCTTGATACAGGGTGGCGTGGCAGGTGTTGTTCCAACCTTTGAGGTGGGGCGGGTCCAGAGATTCATGAAAGGAAGTGGGCTGACCATCCAGGTGCCTGTGGTGGATCTGATGGAAATAGGGGCAGGCGGAGGAAGCATTGCCAAGGTTAGCAAAATGGGAACCCTTCAGGTGGGCCCTGAGAGCTCGGGTGCAGATCCCGGGCCCATTTGTTATGGCCGTGGAGGAACTGACCCAGGTGTAACCGATGCTGATCTGCTTTTGGGCTATTTGGATGAAAACTACTTTTTGGGCGGCGAGATGAAGCTGGACAAAGAGGCCGCAAGAAAAGGGATAGAAGAAAAGATCGCAAAGCCTCTCGGGGTACCCTTCATGCAGGCAGTATGGGGGATACATGACCTGATAAACGAGACCATGGCAGGCGCAGCCAAGACCCATATTGCTGAAAAGGGCGGCAACCCCAAGATCGTTACAGTTATTGCCTTTGGTGGGGCCGGCCCAGTTCATGCGTACGGACTCACCAAGAAACTGGGTGCCCCGAGGTTTATAGTGCCGCCTAATGCTGGAGTGGGCTCTGCACTGGGGTTCTTTACAGCGCCAAGGGCCTTTGATCTTGTAAGAAGCCACAAGGTGAGCCTTGAGGATGCAAACTTTGAAGAGATTGAAAAGCTATTCCAGGAGATGGAGGCTGAAGGGGCTAGGACGCTCCAGAAGGCTGGCTCAGGAGAAGAGGTGAGATTTGAAAGATCCGTTGATATGAGGTTTGTGGGCCAGGGCTCAGAGACGAACCTGCCTCTGGAGGGGAACGATTTCACCAAGCTCACAAGGGAGGAAATACGCAAGAACTTTGACAGTATATATGAAAAACTCTATGGGCGTACCTATCCCGAATCCCCCGTGGAGTTCATTAATTTCAAGGTGAGGGCCCTTTTGCCTGAGCGACTCCTCAAATTACCAAAACTAAAGAACAAGGGAGGGAAGTTGGAGGACGCCATAAAGGGTAAAAGGCCGGCCTATTCGGGGATCGCTAAGGATTTCATTCCCTTCATAGTATACGACCGATACAAACTTTTCCCAGGTGCTCAGTTCAAGGGTCCCGCGATTGTAGAAGAGCGTGAGTCCACCGTAATAATAGGAGAAGATGCCTCAGTGAGAGTTGATGAATATGGTTTTCTCTGGGTTGACATAGAGGAGGTATAAAAATGGGACAAAGATTTGATCCAATCACCCTTGAGATATTGTGGCGAAGGCTAATCTCCATTGTGGATGAAGCAGACAGTGCTGTATCCAGAACAGCGTTCTCCAGCCTCTTGCGCGATGCCCACGATTACACCTGTATGTTCACTGATCGCAAGGGAAGAGAACTCGCACAAGGCACGTTTGCGACCCCAGGTCAGTCAGGGGCAATGGCGCTGGGCATAAAGACACTTGTAAACAAGCTTCCCCCGGATACTTATAAGCCTGGTGACATCTTTATCACCAATGACCCGTGGGCACTGGCAGGACACCTGAACGATGTCTGCGTGATCAGTCCCATCTTTTATAAGGGTAAATTGACCGCCTTTACCGCATGTGTTTTTCATCACTCCGATATTGGAGGAAGGGTATCCTCAGATAACCATGATGTGTTCGAGGACGGACTGTTTATACCCTTGGTCAAACTTTATGACGGGGGCGAGCTTAATGAGGCTGTCCTTGAGATGATCCGGTGGAACGTAAGAACACCTGATGAGGTTGTGGGTGACATTCGTTCCCAGATTGCAGCCAATCATGTGTGTTCCGAGAAGATTTGTCAGATGTTGGAAGAAAATAACATGAATGGCCTTGATGACTTGGCTGATGAAATCATTGACAGGACTGAAAGGAGCATGAGGGAGGCCATAGAAAAGATACCCGATGGTATTTACAAGGGCGAAGGCGTTGTTGAGCAGCCGGAAGGCAAGGAAGATGTAATTATCAAAGTGGCAGTGGAAGTAAAGGGATCTGACATTGTTGTTGATTTGGCCGGGAGTTCGCCACAAGTGGACTGGGGCGGGAACGTAGTCTACAACTTTACTTATGCCTATGTTTTTATGGCCCTCAAAAGCATGTTCGACCCGGATATACCCAATAATGACGGCTGCACCAGGCCCATAAAGATGAAGGCACCTGAAGGCAGCGTGGTCAACTGTAAGTTTCCAGCAGCAGTAGCGGCGAGGATGCAGATCGGGCATTTTGTCACTGAGATAATCTATCGCGCACTTGCAGATGCCTTGCCTGACAGAGTAATAGCAGCCAGCGGCGGCACGCCTGCCACCATGAATGTGTTTTACGGCAAGAGAAACAACGGCGCTCCGTGGCATTCAGTTATCATTAGAGGGGGTGGTATGGGGGCCAGCTCACGCAGTGATGGGGCCTATGTCTACATCTTTCCGGCAAATGGTGCCAATACGCCGGTTGAGATATTTGAAAGCGATACCCCCCTTATCGTTGAGAAAAGGGAACTCCTTTCTGACTCCGGAGGCCCAGGTAGGATGAAAGGGGGCCTTGGGAGGAGGGTGGTTTTTCGGGTGCCAGATGATGAATATGCACCTATTCCACCTGTGAACTTGGGTATTCAGTCGGGGAGATTCAGGTACCCACCCGAAGGGCTTTTTGGGGGGAAATCAGGGGCAAAGGCGCAATTTCTGGTAAATGGTAAGCCAGGGAATCCCTACGGGCTTACCCAGCTTCAGGCAGGTGATGTGGTGGTTATGGACGCTGCGGGCGGGGGCGGGTACGGTGATCCATTGGAAAGAGACCCAGAGATGGTGAGAGAAGATGTGATCCAGGGCTATGTGACCATGGAGAAGGCCCGCTC
>CAZDVV010000055.1:0-12407 GCA_964508875.1 uncultured Desulfobacteraceae bacterium
CTGGTGGAATTCCTTTTCTCCAGGGTCCCTAGACTCAATCAGTTCCATGATATCTGACATGGCGTCCCCCAGTTCTCCCTAATAGATTGGCTTGATCATCTTCCTTGTTTATTCAATTTGCTGAAGCTCTCATCAAGAATGGCTAGCCCCTTCTCCAAGTGGCCTCTTTCAATAGAGAGAGGCATCAGGGTCCTAATTACGTTACCATGGTTCCCACAGGAAAGGACTATCAGCCCTTTCTCGAATGCGATCCGGGTCAGATGCTTAGCCTTGTCAGGGGCAGGCTCCTTCGTCTTACGATCCTTCACAAGCTCAATTGCCAACATGGGGCCTAGCCCCCGCACTTCGCCTATGATTTGATACTTGTCCTTCATTATCTCAAAGGCAGCTCTTACCTTCTGCCCCAACTTCCTGCCTTTCTCTAAAAGGGCTTCTTCTCTTATGGTATCAAAAACAGCTAGGGCAGCAGCACAGGACAAAGGATTACCGCCATAAGTACCTCCCAAGCCTCCCACATGCGGGGCATCCATTATTTCAGCCTTCCCCGTAACTGCACTAAGTGGCAAGCCGGCAGCCAGGGATTTTGCGGTAAGTATTATATCCGGCTCGATTCCAAAGTATTCGGAAGCAAACAAATAGCCAGTCCTGCCCATCCCAGACTGTATTTCATCCATTATGAAGAGAATGCCGTTTTCCTCGCATATCTCTTTTACTTTCGCAAAATATTCTTTCGGAGGAACTATAAATCCTCCTTCTCCTTGGATGGGCTCAGTGATCACTGCAGCAACCTGGTCCCCGGATACCTGATTGATGAAAAAATCCCTCAAGGCCTCAGCACAATGAATACCGCATTCTGGAAATGTCTTCCCGTATGAACACCTATAGCAATAAGCAAATGGCATCCGGTAGACCTCTGGAGCAAAAGGGCCAAACCCCCACTTGTATGGCTTCACCTTGCTCGTGAGGCTCATAGCCAGCAGCGTTCTTCCATGAAAGGCATTCTCAAACGCTATAACCCCGGAGCGTCCTGTATAATACCTGGCTATCTTTATGGCATTTTCCACGGCTTCCGCGCCGCTATTGGCAAACATAGTCTTCTTTGGGAAATTCCCCGGGGTAATTTCATTGAGCTTTTTCGCCAACTGCAGATATGGTTCATACATAGCTACATGAAAACAGGTATGAATGTAGGCTTCCGCCTGTTTCTTGATGGCCTCTACCACTCTTGAAGCGCAGTGCCCAACGTTCTGAACACCTATTCCCCCTGCAAAATCTATATATTCCTTGCCATCCACACTCTTAATGAGGGCCCCTTTGGCCTCCTCTACAAACAAGGGATGCGTATTGAACACACCCCTGGGCACCTCTCTATCTCTTTTCTGCCGTAATTGCTCTGGGTTCTTCATGCTTCTATCCTCGCACCTAATATCTTGGATCAAATATGTTTCGGCTCAAGTCATTTATTTTTCCTCAGCCCACTGGACAATAGCGTGTAGCAAGACATTTGCACCTGCCTCGCAATCTTCCCACCTTGTCATTTCTACCTCCACGTGGCTACGGCATATTGCTTGGCATTACGGGCGCAGGCAACGCTCAATCACTGTTGCAACACCCTGCCCTCCCCCGACACAGGCGGCGGCGCATCCATATCGCGCATCTTGCTTTTCCAGAATCCGAGCTAGTGTCCCAATCAGTCGGATACCGGTGGCCCCTAGAGGATGACCAATGGCAATAGCTCCTCCCATTATGTTTACCCTTTCTGGGTCAATGCCTAGTTCATGGATGCAATGCAGCACCACAACGCTGAAGGCTTCATTGATCTCCCAAAAATCCACGTCCTTAACTCCAATTCCGCACTTTTCTAATGCCATTTGAATTGCGGGAACCGGTCCGGTTCCCATGACAGTGGGGTCTACTCCAGCGAATCCGATGGATCGAATTGTGGCCAATGGCACAATTCCTTTACCCCTAGCCTTGTTCTTCGACATGAGTATCATGGCGCTGGCACCCGCATTTAGAGGTGAGGAATTGCCTGCTGTAATTACCCCATGGGCAAGAAACGCTGGCTTTAAATTCCCCATGTCTTTTATCGAAACTTTTTCGCGAATTGCCTGGTCGCTATCCACTCTCATCAGAGATCCATCGGCTTGCCGGACTTCAATCGGTAGTATCTCGTCCTCAAAAAAACCTTCCTCCTTGGCTCTGGAGGCCAATTGATGGGAGCGCATTCCCCACTTGTCGAAATCTTCACGGGAGAATGGGGTTTGGGAGGCAAGTTTTTCTGCTGTATACCCCATATTCATAGTAACCTCGATGTCCCAATGTTTATACTCCGCATCGGAGTATAGCCGAGGATTCATAGAGATAACCTTCTTTTCAAACAATGTGGGTCCCATAGGGACACGGGTCATGTGTTCCATCCCGCATGCCAGGACGGTATCTGCAAATCCTGTGGCGATCTCCATGAATCCCGTATGAACAGCGGCCATAGATGATCCGCACTGCTGGTCAATGAATTTCGCAGGGATTTTCTCTGAAAGGTTCGCGAGAAATAGGGGCGTCCTTCCTCCATATGTCCACTGCTCACTCACACCCATTGCAGATCCCACAATGAAATCATCAATCTCATTGTCAGTGATGCCAACTTTTTCAAGTAATCCAGGGATAAGCATTGCAAGTAGATCGTCCCCCCTTAAACTATGGAACCAATCTCTGGATGGATCACCCGGCTTGGATCTAGATTGGGCTGTCCTTAAATAGCCGGCGATTACAACCTCATTCATGAGCCTTCCTCCTTGATTTAAATCTTGCCTTAGAGGTGGGCTTTATTCGCATAACCCACACCACCGCGATATGAATAGAGCATATACCTTGGCAACATGGATTATGCTCGCAATGTCCACCCGTTCATTTGCGCCATGGATATTTTCGGCTACAGGTCCGTAACAAGTCGCTTGTCCAGATCCGTATAGGTTTAAGACCCTTAGGTCAGTGGTACATGTAGCAATATATTCTTGTACGTCCCTTCCGTTGAGGGTCTTATGACAATCCGCAAGCAGGGAAAAAGCTGGAAGATCAAGGGGAAGGCTGTGGCCCTCTGATCTAAATCCATAAAAGTGGACAATTGGCGGATTTTCTGCGAGCCAAGGGTCTTGCTGGGCGGCCTTGTCCACTGTTTCCACAATTCGCGAGCACGCCTCTTCATATGAAACGCCAGGGAAAAAAGACAGCCGCCCATGAAACTCTGCCATTGCAGGCACTATTGAAGGCCAGTCTCCACTTTTAAAGATTCCGATATTTAGGTTAATCGGATGGGGGATGTCTTTGTAGGTTTCAGGAATACCTGAAAGATTAAGCTCCTCTTCCAGTTCCCTGAGGGCTTTTATGACCATAAAGCTTTTCTCAATGGCGTCGGTGCCAGATTGTGTGGACAGAGCGTGGACAGGGAGCCCTCTAACAGAAATTTTGAACCAAAGCACACCAAGCTGGCTGGTAAGAATGGTTGGGCCAAAGGGCTCTGGAATTAACCCAGCTTCAGCGTCATAACCGGCGACTAGACATGCCAGCGTGCCATTGCCCGAGCATTCTTCTTCTATTACATTCTCTATTATTACAGGAGCATTTAGCCCAAAGCCAGCTTTCCCCACAGAGTAGAGGGCATAGGTCATGGCAGCAACACCCGCCTTCATATCTCCCGCCCCGCGGCCGTAAAGCCAACCATCTTGCACTACTGGATCGAAAGGATCCCGGTCCCATAATTCCAGGGGCTCAGGACTCACTACGTCTAAATGACCATTGAGAACGAGGCTGTGTCCTCCCACGCCATCTGGTTGGCGGACTGCCACCACATTCCTGCGGTCCTCATATCCCCACGGGACCAGGGCAAATCCTGGGTGCTTTTTCAGTTTTGCAGGTTCAATCGGAACACTTACAGGATCAAAAGAAAGGTCTCTCAACTTTTTTTCTGCCACTTGAACCGCGCCACTCTCCTTTCCAAGAGTGCTCGCCTCCCTCACTAACCTGCAAGCATAGTCAAGGATATCATCTGAGAGATTATCCACAATCTCGACCAGCTTCTTTTCTTTCTTATTCATTCTCGCAACCCTCACCTCCCCTCAAAATAGCGATCCACCCGCGCCTAACCTAGAATCTCGGAATCTCACAGCTCGGAACCAGGAGTCGTGCGTCAGTCATCTCAATTAGTTCCTGTACATCGACACCTTCGGCAATTTCCCGTACGACCAAGCCCTCTGGCCCAACATCCATCACTGCCAATTCCGTAATAATAGTATTTACGCATTCCTTGGCAGTGAGAGGTAGTGTGCAACTTTTGAGAATCTTAGGCCGGCCTTTTCGGTCTGTATGCATTGTGGTGACAATGAGCCGTCTAGCCTTTTGAGCTAGTTCCATCCCTCCGCCAATGCCAGGTGAAAATTTGCCTGGAATAATCCAATTGGCAAGATCGCCCTTCCCTGATACCTCCAGGGCACCCAAAAAGGCCACATCCAGACGCCCGCCCCTGACCAGTGCAAACGATAGCGCGCTATCAAAAAAAGATGCCCCTTTGTTTATCGTGACATAATTCCCACCCGCGTCAATGAGATTACGGTCCTCTGTTCCAGGGCTGCAAAGTGATCCCATACCCAAGATCCCGTTTTCAGAATGTATGAAGACCGCTTTGTCGGGAGATAGATACTTGGGGATAAGGGTTGGTATCCCGATTCCCAGGTTTATCACCTCTCCTGGGGCTATCTCTTTTGCTGCGCGTCGCGCAATCTTTTCTTTATAGGGCATGGTGTCTAAGAATTTCATACTCTTGAGTTATTTCCTTGATTAGTACTACGTGATCAACAAATGCGCCTGGGGTGTGAATACTATCAGGATCTAGAGCGCCTACTTCCACAATCTTCTCAACCTCTGCTATTACCGTATTCGCTGCAGTAGCCATGAGGGGATTGAAATTTCGTGCACTTTTTTCATAAACCAGATTTCCAAATGGGTCTGCGATGGCCGCATGGATCAAGGCCACATCCCCTCTCAGCGCCGGTTCAATAATGACTGTTTGTCCATTAACCTCAACGCATTGCTTGTTTTCCATAAGGATTGTATCAATTCCGATATCAGTCAAAATACCTGCTAGTCCCGCTCCCCCGGCTCTTATCTTTTCTGCTAGAATACCTTGTGGGTAGAACTCGACCTCGATCTCTCCCCGGTTCATCATCCCTATCACCGTGGCATTGAGGCCCAAGTGTGAGCAAATCAATTTCCGAACTCTTCCCGCTTCAATAAGCTTGGATACCCCCATGTGATCTTCGTTGGCCTCATTTTTTATTAAGGTCAATTCACTAGCTCCTTTTTTCAACACTGCGCCAATGAGTACGAAAGGAGTACCTGGCACGCCGAACCCGCCTGTCATAATACAATCGCCGTCGCGGATATTTTCCACCGCTTTCTCAAGGGATGTGCGTTTGTCAATCATTCCCTGCTACAACTCCCGGAATTTAGAGTTTTTCTTTGGTTCTTTTTAGTGCATCATCAAGACGCTCCACGATCTCATATATCTCCCTTTCGTTTACTATCAAAGGAGGGGCGATAAGCACATGGTCTCCTGACAGCCCATTAATGGCCCTGCGGGGGTAAATTATGAGACCATTTTCACTGGCCATATCCGTCAATAGCATGTTTACATTCCTTTCAGCTGGAAAGGGTTTGCGCGTATCTCGATCTTCGACCAGTTCAAGGGCCATAAGAAGGCCTTTACCCCTGACCTGGCCGATGATGCTGTGTTTCCTTTCGAGTTCCTCCAGTCCTGCCTTCAGGACCTGACCCATTCTGGCACTGTTTTCGGGAAGGTTTTCTTCCCTGATGACTCTAAAGACTTCAAGCCCGACTGCGCAGGCCATTGGATTACCCGCATATGTGTGGCCGTGTGCAAAGCCACCACCCCGTAACACCTCATCTACAATGTCTTTGCGCGTCATTATGGCACCTAGTGGGTAATACCCAGAGGCCATCCCTTTTGATAGCGCCACTATGTCTGCCTCTACAGCCCAGTGTTCATAGGCAAAGAGCTTGCCGGTCCTACCGAAACCGGTCATGACCTCATCAAGTATGAGATGTATTCCATATTTTTTGCATGTCTGTTGCACAATCGAGAAATAGTTGTCAGGAGGGACTAAGGCCCCAATGCTTGCTCCTACTATTGGCTCCACCACAAAGCCAGCAATATTCTCTGGCCCATGCTCTAGAATAGTCGTCTCAAGAGCCTTAGCGCATTTTAGATTGCAATTAGGATAGACTTTGTCATAAGGGCAACGGTAACAATAAGGGGCTGGGATTTTTGGGTAAGATTGGATCATGGCCCTAAAAGGAATCTCAAGAGGGGCATAAGAAGTAAGGGCAAGGGCTCCTAGGGTACTGCCGTGGTAGGAAGGGACTCGGCTGACAAACAGATAGCGAGATCCTTCCCCCTTGTTATAAAAATACTGTCGGGAGAGCTTTATGGCCGATTCTACAGCCTCGGAACCTCCCGACACATAAAAGACTCTGTCCAAATGAGGTGCTGAGAATTTTACTAGGTCTGCTGCCAGTTGAACTGCGGGCTGGTTTTCAAATTGGGTCCGGTAGACAAAAAAGGCCTTCTTCGCCTGTTCTCTAATCGCTCTTTCTATTCTCGGATTACCATGGCCAATATTACAAATTACAGCTCCAGAACAGGCGTCGATGTATTCCTTGCCTGCTTCGTCCCACATACGGATACCTTTTGCTCTTTGGATGAAAGGCAATCGCTTGCTTGTTTGATAAAAAAGAAAATTCCTAACCGAATCGTCCAATTTGTCCTCCATGCCATTGTACTGTACCTATTGCCACTTCTTGAATTCACCGAACCCGAAATACCTATCCCAGAGCTTCTTCCGATTGTCGTCGGCGCATGGTCAACATTGCAGAAATTCGAAGAGCACACTAGTTGCCTTCTTTCTAGCCTGACCAATGTGCTTCGGGGTAATTAAGAGCTTGTCGATCATGTCCCTTGACTCCATTAGTGCGGGTTATCTTCCACACGCAATAACCCGCATTGCTGGGGAGACACCCTAAGCCAAACATTCTCCCCTTTTCTAAACGGCGCTGACTTGCTGATATCTATAACGTGCACCAAAGACCCTTCTCCAATCTCAACAAAATAGTTCACCTCACCGCCCATGTAACTTCGTTCAGCAATTGTCCCCTTAAAGCAGTTGATGTTTCCGTTTAATTGTTTTGCATCGTATGGGAGAATCTCAAATTTTTCGGCTCGTACCACAAGCTGAATTGCCTCTCCTGGATTCAATTGCCCTTTGTGTTGGACCAAAACTTCACTTCCTTCATTAAGCCTAACCCTAACCTGCAAGTCCTTTGTCTCAACAACCTTTCCAGAAAAAAAGTTGGAATGGCCCAAAAAATCTGCAACAAAGTAATTCGCAGGGCTATTGTATACTTCCTCAGGTTTTCCCACCTGTTGGACGACACCATCCTTCATTACAACAATCCTGTCTGACATGGAGAGGGCCTCACGTTGGTCATGGGTCACAAATATGGTCGTTATACCCAACACCTTCTGCAAATTGGCAACCTCTCTTCTCATGTCCTCACGCAGGTTCTCATCCAGAGCCGAAAGTGGCTCGTCCATGAGAAGAACAACCGGCTCCATTACAATGGCCCTGGCAAGAGCTATCCGTTGTTGCTGGCCGCCCGATAGCTGGGAGGGCATCCTTTTCTCAACGCCAGGGAGGCGCACCATCTCAAGGACTTGCTTTACCTTTTTCTTAATCTCTTCTTTGGCAACCCCCTTGTACTTGAGACCAAAAGCAACATTGTCATAGATGTTCTTATGGGGAAATAAAGCGTAGTTCTGGAAAATCATGCCTATATTTCGTTTGTGAACGGGGATATCGTTAACCAGGCGCCCCTGAATATAAATCTCTCCTTCAGTGGGAGACTCAAGGCCAGCAATCATCCTTAGGATGGTCGTCTTGCCACACCCAGAAGGCCCCAAAAGTGTGACAAAGGAACCTTCCTCAATGCTTAGGTTTAATTTTTCAACAGCCACTAGTTTCCCGAAGCGTTTTACGACGCTTCTCAACTCCACTGCGGGAGTGCGAGCATTTTTCCCCACAGCTAATAGACCTCCCTCTTTTGTTTATTGCGGGCCAAAAAGAGGTAGGTTGGTTATGGCCCGCAATAGACTTTTCCTGTATTATGCCCCTGCCTTTATCCTGTCCCACTTTTCGGCCCATTCCTGCTGGTGCCCATTCCAGTACTCTGGATCAGCAAATAAGTACCCTTTAAGTTTTCCAGTAGGATCAAAAGCGGGTAATTTTTTCACAGCCTCTGGCATCGCCACCTTGGTCGGATCAAGGCTTGGCGGGTACTTCTGGGCAACTGCGACTGCAATGGCTGCCTTTGGTGCTAGCATGAAATTGAGCAGTTTTTGTGCCACTTCAAGGTCACTGCCTTTTAAGACAAAAATGCATTCCTGCCATGAGTAACAATTATAGGGAGACAGAAATCCGATTGGATGCCCTTGGGCTTGGAGGGCAGCCACTCTTCCAGACCATGCTACTGTTGCGTAGATTTCCTCATTGGCAAGGAGACTCATGAGCTCAGCTCCTGAGCCCCAATATTTTTTGATCATTCCACGCTGCTTTCTCAGTGCATCCCACACTATCTTCATATTTCCTATGTTGTTAGGATTTTGACCAGTATACAGCGCCGCATACCAAATATTAGTACGCCAGTCACCCCAGCTACCCAGCTTACCTTTCAATTCGTTGTCCCAAAGCAGAGCAGCGCCCTTTTTCTCGGCTTTCTCCTTTGATATGTATTTGGTGTTATAAGCTATGCCCGTTTGGCCGTAGTCGTAAGGGACGGCCGAAAGCGTGCCTTTTGTAATAGCTCGATATGGTTTCATCATAGCTGGCATGACATACCTAAGATTGGGTATCTTGCTCTCGTCCAACACTACACCAAATCCCAGCTTTGTATACCTGGCATAGTCAAAGACTCCACTCAAATGGGCAAGGTTGAACTCCCCACCAGGGGGGAAAGATGCCTTTACTCTCGTCAAGTATGTATCCATATCTCCAAATTCGCCTTCTATCACCTTGGTGCCCGTGGCTTTTGTAAAGGGGATAAAGGCGTATTCGTGAAATGCCTTTGAGACTACTCCTCCCCACCCATCAAAACGTATTGATTTGGCTGCCCATGCTGAACGCGGAATAAGTCCAAATGGACCACCCACCAAGCCTACTGCAGCGCCCGCAATGCCCAGGTATTTGAAAAACTCGCGTCGGCTAATGAGCCCCTCCTGGTATTGCTCAATCACCCTATCCAATCCTTCCTCCAGCTTCTTTCCCATTTTTTCCCCCTTTCTTTGATAAATGGTTCTTGACCCCAAAGCTCAAATTATAGAGCTCACCACAATAATATTACTTGTCGCCAAACCAAAAACATACGGCGCAAAGCCCTCGTCAAAGGGTTCTCCTTGAAAACCTCCGGATCAAGTACCCTGCCAGCAGCGGTAATGCCACCGTGAGCAATACCATAATTGTCCCAAGGGCATTGATTTCAGGGCTAATGGAATTTCTGAGCATCCCAAATATCTTGACCGGGAGGGTCTGATTCTGAGCTGTAGCCCAAAACAGCGTTGCGGTAATGTCATCTAAAGAAATGGTGAAGGAAAAAAGCACTCCTCCCAAGATGGCGGGTGCCAAAAGGGGAAAAGTGATCTCCTTGAACGTTTGGAGGGGATTGGCACCCAGAGACTGGGCTGCCTCTTCATATTCTCTTTTTATGCCCACCAGCCGGGCTTGAACAATTAACAGCACATAAGGCAAAGTGAGAACCACATGGCCCACAACAAGAAGTGCAAAGGACTTAGGTTGTTGAAGCCAACGAAGAAACAGAAGTAAAGCCACACCAAGGATGACTTCCGGGATCATTATAGGTGCTAGCAACAGGGTGTTGATGGTATTCTTGCCAGGAAAGTCGAACCGTACAAATGCCATTGCAGCTAGGATGCCCACGGTAGTAGAAACCAAAGAGGCACATGCTCCAAGCACCATGGAATTCTTGAATGCATTAAGAATAGCAGCGTCCCTGGCCAGTTCCACATACCACTTCAAACTGAAACCAGCCATGGGAAAGCATCCAAATTGTTTGGGATTAAAAGACAACACCATTACAACGACGATAGGGGCAAACATGAACACATAGACCAAAATGGTGTAAAAACGGATTAGTGACCATCCCGTCAGCTTCATGACGCTAGAACCTCATTGAAGAGCCTTAAATATTTGGGTAATTCCCAGATAACGATTATAGGTCCAAACAATGATCACCAATAGCGCCAGGAGTACGACGCTAATTGCCGATCCAAAAGGCCAATCCAGGGTCCCGATAACACGAGCAAAAATCAGATTGGCGATCATTTGATTACCCGGCCCACCGAGGATCATCGGAGGCAGGTATGTCCCGGCAGTGAGCACGAATACAAGCAAAGATCCTGCACTAACCCCTGGGAGACTCAGTGGCAAAGTGACTTCCCTAAAGGCTTGCCATTCGGTACAACCCATGCTTCTGGCAGCTTCCAGAAGGCTCTTATCTATTCCTTCTAGACTCACATAGATATTTAGAATCATAAAAGGGAGGAGATACTGCAAGAGTCCCATGAGCACTGACCCCTCGTTGTAAAGCATACCTAGGGGGCGGGAGAGCAGGTGAGTTTTGAGTAGAAAATGGTTTATAAGACCGGTATCCCCTAAGATGTTAATCCAGCTCATTGTTCTGATGATAAAACTGATCCAGAAAGGAAGCATAATAAGAAGAAGCAACACCGCCTTATTTTTGCTTCTGCTGTGGCTAAAGAAATAGGCAGGTATGTATCCCATCACAACGCATAACAGAACAGTCTCCAGAGAGACTCTAATGGTCCGAAGCAAGATAGATGGATAGAAGGTGTCTGCAAAAAACTTTGCATAATTTCCAAGCTGGAAGGCGGGTATGTCAGCTCCAGTAGGGGATCTCAGCCAGAAGCTGTAAACCACCACAAAGCATATGGGTATTACAAGCAGAAAAAAAACAGCACCCAATGCGGGGCTAAGAAGCGCGATAGGTTTCCAAAGCTTGTTTCGCATTTCCCATGCTCAAAATTAGTTACGAGCCACTTTGCTCATTCCTTGTTATCTTCCCTTTTCAATACCTGGGAAATTGAATGGGCCAATTCCATCACCAAATCCGAATATTTTTTCTCCATCTCTTGAGCGTCTGTTTGGAGAACCGAAAAATCAAAGGAAACGCCGCCCAGCCCCTTACCAATATCGAGGTTAAGTAAAGGGGCACCAATAGTAATTAGGCCCGGTAAATATTCTTCCACGCACATAGCGTATCCCCGGGCCCTTGTTTTTTCGATCTCCTTAACTAGTTCATCCCTGTCTACTATTGTTTTATCAGTTCTAGGCACGAAATCAATATTTGCTATTATTTCGTTGAGCGAGCTATCAGGGAGAGTGGACAGGTAGGACTTTCCAATCGAAGTGTTGTGAAAGGAGTTTCTTGCCACAGCAGGGAGATGGTAAGTTAGAGTTTCTTTGGCCTGGCGCTGATAAGCCCTCATCAGGCTGTCATCCACTGCAAAAGCCACATCTATGGTAATATTGTGTTGGTTATAGACTTCATCAACGATTTTCTTGATAAGGCGAAGTTCATCGCTTGACCGTATTATGTTTGCACTCAGCGCCACGGATCTCATTCCCAAGCGAAGTTCTTTTGTCCTAGGATCCTTTTCAAGGTATCCCAGCTCTACAAGTGTGTTTACGAACCTAAAAGTGGACGTCATATTCAGTGAGAGCATTCGGGAGATTTCGGTCTGGGTAAGTCTGCGGGTTTCAGCATCGAACAGGGATAGTATCTTGAGGCCCTTTTCTAGAGAGGTAGAAAAATATTGTTTATTGTCTGACACGCTAGCGATCCCTGAGAGTTTAGCTCTAAAAGTACGAACCAAGAGCTAATTTACGATAATAGTAAATCTCTTTCAAATTTTAAAATAACTCTATCGCTTATCATTGTCAAGAGTTTTTACGACAGCTCTGAAAAAATGAATATTTTCACTGAGACCGAAATAGGAAGGCAGGTTGCCTCCAATGTCAAGACCACAACAAGGGGAAAATGGGGTGGGCAAACCTCATCTAAATAAGCTCATTGATCAGCAAACTGTACCTTCGCCGGGACACGGTAGTCAAGTTTTGATGGGGCCTATCATGGTTACAAGACTCGAAGTGGTTCTCAAGGCCCATCTGTAGTGCTGGCACGGTTTTTTACTACTTTACGTAAATATCTTCATATTTGACTTCAGTTTTGTCCAAAATCGGTTT
>CAZDVV010000056.1:0-12285 GCA_964508875.1 uncultured Desulfobacteraceae bacterium
GGGGCTCCTGTGGAAGTTTGCTTCTTATCTCTCCCGGCTTTACCTGCGCCATAACAGGCAGATCCCCTACATTCTCCAGGTAATCAGCCACCCAGTCTACAAACCTGTACCCAAGTTTCCGGAATTCCTTTATGTCCATATCCTCTTGTCCTTTCTCCTTTGTTTGTCCCATATGCCGAGGCCTCAAGGCAAAGCACTTCCATTCCCAACGTCATTTATGTCCTATCTCATTTCAAGGATGAGCCTTTGCTGGCCCTATTCCCTCTCACTCTTTCAGGCATTGGGGCGTACTTTCCATCTCCTAGTTTATAAGGCACAGGAGCAAGATATTTTCCCACTTCCCCGCTTTCTGATAGCCGCCATAAGCGCCCTGTCAAGGTATCAAGCATGTACTGGTCTTTGGATGAATCGGAAACCTGGCCAAACACAAATCGCCCTCCAGGACACAAAAGCGGTGCATACTGGCTAATATTTTGTGCTCTAGGAGACATGATACCGATTGGTTGGGCAGAAAGGGGGCCTGCTAAGAAAAATGAGAGTACCGTGGCTGCCCCCACAATAATAAGGACTCTATCTTTAATGCACATGTTTGAGCCTCCTTTTCGGCTTTTTTTTGTGGATTGCTTGATGTACAATTCTATACAGTCAATATTCAAATTATCCACCCCAAATTGACTCTGTAGCCTGTGTCACAGCATGGGAGATAAGCAGATATGAAAAGGAATATACCACCAGGGCAACAATTTATAAAGCAGTTCCCGGTCAGAACCGTTGAGGCCGAGCCCACAAATATAGATCCGGAGACCTGGGTCCTTAAGATAACTGGTCTCGTTGCTAAGCCTGCTAGCTTCTCTTTCAAGGAAATCCAATCCATGGGCGCGATAGAAGTGAACAGTGACTTTCACTGCGTGGAGACATGGTCTGTACCTGACAATGTTTGGAAGGGTGTGAGGGTAAGGGATTTACTTGAAAAGGTCTCCATCAAACCAGAGGCGAGGTATGCAATGATTCGGTCATGGGGAGGTTATGATTCAGACGTGGACCTTGAAGCGCTGATGGCTGATGAGGCTATCCTAGCGTGGGACAGAAATGGCAAGCCCATTGAGCCTGAACATGGGTTCCCTTTACGCCTAATCATTCCCAGTCGTTACGCTTATAAGTCAGTTAAGTGGGTAGTGGAAATTGAACTCATGGAAAAAGATCGCCCCGGGTATTGGGAAAAAAGGGGATATCACAAGCGCGCTGATGTTTGGGCACAAGAACGCTTCGACAAGAAATAAACCTTTATTGATTGCCAGAGGCCTTTGGCCTGATGCCTAAAGCCTTTTGCTCTCAGGGCTCCCATACCCTCCGCCCCCAGGTGTCTCTATCCTAACCCGATCGCCTGCCTTAAGGGATACAGAAAACTTGCCTCCCATGTCTTCTGCAGTGTCGCCTCTGATGACAATGTTTCTACCCACGGCCCCCGGCCGTCCGCCAAAAAGCCCATATGGTGGAATTCGCCTTCTCTCGGAGAGCACGGTTACTTCTGAATCAGCCATCAGCCGAATTTCCCTTACAATGCCATCACCACCCTTATGTCTACCTTTTCCACCGGTCCCTCGACGTATGGAGTATTCGGTCACAAGGAAAGGGTAACTATATTCCAGGGCCTCAACGGGCGTATTGAGGGTATTGGTCATGTGACAGTGCACTGCGCTCTCACCATCACTGTGGGCGGTAGCGCCCATGCCCCCGCCTATGGTCTCATAATAGGCAAAAGGCTGGCCGTTTCTTGGATCAATTCCACCGATGGTTATGTTGTTCATGGTACCTTGATGAGCTGCAGGGATGGCCTCGGGTAATGCTTTTGATAAGGCGCCAAGCACCACGTCCACAATGCGCTGAGAGGTCTCCACGTTTCCACCTGCCACGGAACATGGAAACTGTGCATCCACAATGCTTCCTCTTCGAGTCACCACTTCAATGGGCCTCAGGCATCCAGCATTAGTGGGAATATCCCTCTTAACAAGGGCCCTGAATACATACAGCACCGCCGAAAGAGTAATAGCATAAACGGCATTAATGCTTCCTTCCACCTGGTCATGACTCTGAGTAAAGTCCAGCCTAGCCCTGTCACCATTGACATCGATGCGCACATGGATGGCTATTCGGTCATGACCGAATCCATCGTCATCCATATAATCTTCAAATTCATAGGTGCCATCGGGAATCCGGCTTATGGTGTCTCTTGTGATCCTCTCAGCATAGTCCATAAGGGCATTGGCATAAAACTCTACCATTTCCAGCCCATATTTATCTATTAGCTGAGAGGTCCTGCGAACCCCTGTAATATTGGCCATTATCTGCGCGGCAAAGTCCCCTTCCCTCTCCGTGGAGGTTCTGACATTATTAAGCAAAAAGCCCATAATCTTGCGATCAATTTTACCTTGCTCAACAATCTTAAGGGGAGGAATGATAAGGCCTTCCTGAAATATGGACCGGGCCAGTGGCATAGATCCCGAACTCATTCCGCCCACATCTGCATGGTGGGCCCGGTTTGCCACAAAAAAGGAAGGCTTTTGTCCTCCAGCAAATACGGGCGCCACGATGGTAATGTCAGGCAAATGAGTTCCACCCTTGAATGGATCATTGAGCATGACCATGTCCCCTTCTTGCCACTGCACAGCCTCTATGGCAGATTTCACTGAAAGAGGCATTGACCCAAGATGCACAGGAATGTGGGCTGCCTGGGCAATCATATCCCCATTGGCATCAAACACAGCGCAGGAAAAGTCTCTTCTCTCCTTGATATTTGGAGAAAACGCGGTTCTGTTGAGAGTCACTCCCATCTCTTCTGAAATGGAGGAAAATCGGTTCTTGAAAACCTCCAATAATATGGGATTAACCTTGTTATGATAATCTGCGCTCATGAAATCACTTCCACAATCAGATTCCTAAATGCATCCATGCGAGCTATTGCAAAAGGAGGTATTACAATCGTTGAAGAATATTCAACTATAATGGAAGGACCCTCCACTACATTTCCACTAACAAGCTTCTCTCTTGCATAGATAGAGGTCTTATGGCGTTTTCCCTCAAATACAACATCTTCGTGTCCCACAAGTGCCTCAGGCCCTGGCCTTTCTTTTGACATCTCATGTGGCTCAAAATGGGGCTTTTCTGGTATGCCCCTTGCCCTAAGCCTTATGTTCACCACCTCGACCGTCTTGTCTTCGTTTCGATATCCATATGTCTTTTCATGTAGTTTATGGAATCCTTCTATGTAGTCCCCTTCGAAAGGAACAATTATTTCGTAGGACTGCCCCTCGTAACGCATATCAAGGTATCGTTCCATTACCATTCGATCTTCAGAGATACCTTCTGCAGCAAGATCATCTTGTCCTCTTTCCTCCAGTGATTGAAAAAGTTCTGAGAGTTCTTCCTCTGTGGTAGTGAACTGATTTTTCATCACTGTGTAGGAATAGTCCTTGATGACATCAGCCATAAGCATCCCAATGGCAGACAATATTCCAGGGTTCTCAGGCACCAGTACTTTCGGAATATTGAGCAATCTGGCAAGAAAGGCAGCATGCATGCCACCTGCCCCACCAAAAGAAAAAAGCACAAACTCCCTGGGATCATACCCCCTTTCAACCGATATGACCCTGATCGCCTTTTCCATGGCAGTGTTTGCCACGTCAAGGATTCCCTCGGCTAGCTCCACGGTGTCAAGCCCTACTTCACGGGCCATCTCCCCAAAGTATTTCTCCAGCCGCTCCACCTGAAGTCTCATATTACCGCCAAGGAAGTAGTCTGGGAGCAGCCTTCCTAGATATAGATTTGCATCGGTGACTGTGATTCTCTCACCCTTGCCATAGCAAATGGGTCCAGGGTCTGCACCTGCGCTCTCAGGTCCTACCCGCAATGATCCCCCTTCGTCTAAATATGCAATGGACCCCCCTCCCGCACCAACCGTATGGATATCGATCATTGGGACCTTAAGTGGATACCCTGAGATACTCGATTCCACGGTAAGAGACAAGGCCTCATCAATTAGAGATACATCTGTGGAGGTTCCTCCCATGTCAAATGTAATAAGCCTGCTATGCCCCCCTGCCTTTCCTATCTCATATGCCCCTACAGCCCCTCCAGCGGGCCCTGAGAGAATAGTTCGCACAGACTCGCGCATGGCAGTCTCTGCAGATATGCTACCTCCATTTGATTGCATGATACTGAGGATATCGCCCTCTCCCAGTTGCTCTATCAGATAACCAATGTAACTGCGCATCTTGGGAGATACATAGGCGTTGATTGCCGTGGTGGAGAAACGCTCGAACTCTCGAAACTCACTTAATATCTCATGAGAAAGGGAAATAGAGATCTCTTTTCCTTCAAAAAGCTCCCTTATCCTTTTTTCATGGCTAGGATTGGCATATGCGAAGAGGAAGCAGACCGCAACTGACTCTACGCCTGCAGCCAACACCTTTTCTATGGCCTCAGTAGCCATCTTCTCATCAATGGGCTCCAGTTCCTCACCCGTGTTCAAGATCCTTCCCTTTACTCCAAAGCGAAGTTCATCTGGTATCAAATGGGGTTCTTTGCGATATGCCAGATCATAAAGACGGGACCTGTTCTGTCTGCCTATCTCCAAGACGTCTTCAAATCCACGGTTTGTTATTAGCGCGGTTTTTGCGCCTTTACGCTCCAATATTGCATTGGTAGCAACGGTGGAGCCGTGAACAACCTGCTTTTTTCTCCCCTGGGCAATATGCCGCAGACCCTTGAGAACTGCCTCAGCAGGGTTCCACGGAGTGGATAGCACTTTGTACACACCCCAGCGATCCCCGTCTTTGTAAACGAAGTCAGTAAAGGTTCCACCAGTATCAGCGCCGATAATAATCATCAAATCCCCAAAAACGCGGTCCTAAAAAGATCGCTCTCAAGTAATTCCTTTGAGCTACCCTCTGTTGTGATTTTTCCAGTTTGAAGCACATATCCCCTGTCAGCAATCTCCAAAGCTTCGCGCACATTCTGCTCCACAAGCAGAATAGTAATTCCCTGCTCCTTTAATCGCCTGATCGTCTTAAACACCTCCTCCACCATCAGAGGCGCAAGGCCGAGGGATGGTTCATCCAGCATGAGAATTCGTGGGTTTGACATAAGGCCCCTTCCAATGGCCACCATCTGTTGTTCACCCCCTGATAGGGTAGAAGCAGCCTGTTTCCTTCTCTCCCTCAGTACAGGGAACAAGCTGTATACTTGATCTAAGTTCTCTGCCACTACCTTTTCATCACTAATTACATATGCCCCCAGCCTGAGGTTTTCTTCCACTGACAGCGGGCTGAACAACATCTTTTCCTCGGGCACGTATACGATTCCCTTTCGTACAATCTCTTCTGTACGCAGGTTATGAATCTCCTCCCCCATCAGCAAGATACGGCCTTCGTGCACCCGCTGGCTCGCCATAATGGCCCTCATCAGGGTTGATTTTCCAGCCCCATTGGAACCAAGTACAGACACGGTCTCGCCCTTTGCCACAAGCATGGAAACACCGTGTAGCACTTGAAGCTTGCCGTAGCGAACCTTTATATCTTTAACCTCTAGAACCCTGTCTTCCATATGTGGCACTCAGTATATTTCTTCTTTCCATACTGCTCATAACATTTCGAGCTCGCCAGCCAACATATTCTTCGCTCTTACCTTCTGGGGCTCAGAATGACATTCACTCAGTCGACCTCATTTTTTCTGTTGCATACCGCTCGCCCAAATAGGCCTTTATAACCTCTGGATCCCTTGCCACCACTTCCGGCTTTCCCTCGGCGATCTTGCGCCCTGACTCCAGCACTATTACCCGATGGCTGACCCTCATGACCAGCTCCATCACGTGTTCGATAAGAATTATGCTAATCCCCATATCCTCGTGGACATGACGAATGATCCCCATAATCTCGTCTATTTCTGTGGGATTGAGGCCTGCTGCCACTTCATCAAGCAATAGCAGTTTGGGTCGAGATGCCAAGGCCGTGGCCATCGCTACCCTTTTTTGTGCTGCAACAGGCAGCTCGCTCACAAGGTTGGTAGAAAGGGATTCCAGCCTAAGCTCCTTCAGTATCTCTCTGGCCCTCGCCCTTGCCTCGCCACGAGACCGGGTTCTCATGAAGCTACCCACCATGACGTTTTCTTCTACATTCAGGTCACCTGAGGCAACATAAACCTGAAATGTCCTCGCCAGTCCTCGCCTTGCCACCTCAAATGCCCTGAGATTGGTAATGTCTTCGCCGTCAAATATGACGCGGCCACTGGTGACGGGATAATAGCCACATATGCAATTGAACAGAGTGGTTTTGCCCGCACCATTAGGGCCAATTAGGCCAAGAAGCTCGCCTTGCTCTAAGGTAAAGGAGATATCGTCATTGGCGCAGAGCCCCCCAAAGTACTTTGTAAGATTGTGTACTTCCAGCAGGCTCATTTTCTCCTTCCCCTAATCTTTTCTATGACACCCCATATGCCCCGAGGCTCGGCTGCAGATATCACCATAATGATCAAAGCATATATAATAAGATCTATGCCCAGCAGGCCTGCGCGCGCTCCGAGCCACTCTTTTAAATAGCTCTTAAGGGGTATGAGCACCGCTGCCCCTATAATAGGTCCCCATAGCGACCCTGCTCCACCCAGCATGGCCATAAGGGCAATGAGAATAGAGATATCCAGGCTCATGGTATCTTCGGGCTCAATGTTCTTTATGTAGCAGGCATGAAATGAGCCCACCATGCTAACAAAGGCCGTGGCAATGGCATAAGTCTTGATCTTGGCCCAGTGCACATTTATGCCCAATGACCTGGCCACGTCTTCGTTATCTTTTATGCAGCGGAGTTGGAAACCCAGACGAGAGTTGCGGAACCAGTTGATATAAAAAATACCCAGGAAGAAAAACCCAGCTATGACATAGTAGTAATATATATCCTCTTTGAACATAAGCCTCAAAAAATCCGGTGGCGAATACTTAATGGGTGAAATCTCGAGCCCACGGGCCGCCCCCACAAAGTCCCATACCTGGAACAGGTCCAGTAGCACAAGGGAGGTAGCGATTGTAGCAATTGCAAAGTAATGTCCTTTCAGTCGGAAAAGGGGATACCCTATCATGAAGGACCATATGACCGCAAAACACATACCTATGGGCATGGACACCCAAAAGGGTATGTCCCACCGGATAAGCATGACCGCGGTTGTATATGCTCCTATACCCACATATTGTGCCTTTCCCAAGTCGACTTGTCCCCCATACCCACCTATGGTATTCCAGCCCATGCCATAAAGGGAAAACATCAAGAACTGGATCATGGTGGCCATGGCAAAGGAGGAGTGGGGAAACAAAGGAAACACTAATATAAAGACAGCCCCTAGGCCCGCAACAACCAGATCTGTACGGGGAAAATCAGAAAAATCCAGTGCACTCTTTAATGCTTCCATCCAAACAATCCGCTGGGTCTAATTACCATAATTATAAAGTATGCCAGATACACAAAGGTGTACTTGAAGGATGTCATGGGAACCCTTGCCATCCAGTCCGAGTCAAATGTGTAGGTGAAAAAATCCCAAATCCCTGGAAGTTCCATGAGTATTCCCACCACAAGGCCTGCAAAAAAGGCACCTGGCACGCTCCCAAATCCTCCCAGTGCCACGATGGCAAAGGCTATCATGGTAAAGAGAAGTCCCACAAAGGGATTAACAGACCAGAAGTTGACAATCAGTGCTCCTGCAACTGTTACTGAGCCACCCCCGATCCCCCAAGCAAGGGCGTTCATTCGCTCTGTGGCAATACCCATGTAGCGGGCACCTTGGGCGTTCAAGGCTGTTGCAGTCAAGGCCTTGCCTACTTTGGTCCTGTTCATCATGAGCCATACCGCAACAAAGGCAATTACTGAGAGCCCTGCGGCAGCAAGCTTTGTAGCAGGGATAATAACACCCATGCCAAAATCAAAGCTCTTGTCCACCAGCAATCCGTGATGAAGTGCCCTGTCCTCTGAGCCAAAGATGAGGAGCGCCAGGTTACGCAAAAAAAGCATCAACCCAAAGGTCCCAAGCAATTGGGCCACCATTGGGCCCCTTAAAAGGAACTTTACAAATCCATAGTAGCAAATGACTCCCAGCAGGAATCCAACGGCAGCGGCCACTGGTAACGTAAGTAGGGGGTCCATTCCGACCGCCTTGGCAGTAAGAAGGCCCGTGTACATCCCTATCATCAGGAATTCGCCATGGGCAAAGTTTACTATGTCCATGACACCAAAAATAATGGTCAGTCCCAAGGCCACCAAGGCCAGGACCATGCCAATGAGTACACCTGCCACTATGGAGCTAATGAGAATATCCATGGACTAATCGCTCACCAATATGAAACCACCCCTGCATCCTCTTCTTGCTCGGACGGCAGGGGTGGCAGTCTGTACCATAATTAGTAGCCGGGGAAGGGAAAGATCATGTCCGCCGATGAAACATCAAAGGGATAAACGATCTCCAGCCCGACCGAACCATCCTTTTGCTTCTGATACTGGCCAATAAGCCCGGAGCCCAAAACGTTCTGACCTATCTCATCACCCGAGGTGGAAAACTTGATCCCCTTCCAAGGCACTACCAGCTCTTTGCCAGCAATATAGATTGTATTTGCTGCCCTCTGGATATCAGCGGGTTTTGTAGATCCTGCCTTTTCTAGGACATGGAACCAGGTCTGCAACCCTGTAAAGGCCCTTGCGGAGGCTCCCCCTAGGTCATTGCCCGTCTTTTCCTTGTACATGGCATTTACAAGGCCGGCCAGTTTCTTTATCTCAACAACCTTGGGCAAGAAGACCGTCCGGGTGAGTATGCCGATTATATTGTCGCCAAGGGTCTTGCGGAACTCGGGTTTCTCGAATCCGGCATCCTGACCCCAGATGATCTTGGGATGGGCCCTTTGCGCCTTGAGGGTCTTGACCATTAGAATGGCATCAGAGGTATAAGAGGCAAAGAGCATCACGTCGGGCCTTGCAGCCTTCAGAGAACGAACCTCACTTGAAAGATCCGTTGACTTCGCTGCATAGAGGATGGATTTTCGCAGCTTGAAGCCATACTCTTTTGCAAACTGGGCAATCAATTGTGATACATGGGAACCCCATTCGGTCTTTTCACAAGCAGCGGCAATGTTCATTATTTCTTTCTTGGGAATAGCCTTTACACCCCTCACTTTTCCTTCGGTAAGCCCCTTGAGTAATTCAAAAAGGTCTTTTGTAAACCACTTGTCATGTGGAGTGGTCCGCCAGAACCATTTGAAGCCCCTCTTGGTCAGGGCAGGAGAGGTGGAAGAGCCATTTATCATGGGAACGCCGTATTGCTCGCAAACGGCGGAAACGGTCTTGGTCACAGAGCTGAAGTAGCAACCAAGGATGCCGTCCACCTTGTCATCTAGGATCAGTTTCTTGGCCAAGTCAGCACCCAGGGTAGGATTGCCCTCGTGGTCCTTAAAAATGAGCTTGATCTTGGCCCCACCCAGACTCTGGATCCCGGCGTGTTGCGCCATCGTCATGGGCAGATTGGGATACACATTGTTTGCGATTTTCGCAGCCAGTTCAGCACCTGCCCTCAACTCACGGCCAGCGGCCGCCGCGCCACCCGTCAGGGGATAAATCACACCGATTTTGATTTCTCTCACAGCCATCGCCCCGGATGGGATCAATAGACCATAAATTGCCACCAAGCCCAGGAAAACCAACAACTTTGCCTTAGCCCTCATTTTTCCCTCCTTCACAATAATGGTTTACCACACAATTTGCCTATTGTCCGAAAGAGAAAATATACACAGGATATATTTTATGTCAAGAATCTATTGACCTCCTTTCAATTATTGGTATAGCATCTCCACCATCATAGGAGGAGCCAGGCACCAGGAGCCCTGGATAATATTCACAAATGTATCCCATGAACACTGAAAAAAAGGAGCAAAGCCAAAGGCAGCCTTTGGCGCATAAAGCCTACCAAATTATCCACGAAAAAATCATGACCCTGGCCCTTAAGCCTGGAGAACATATTGATGAGAGGACCCTCGTGGAAGAACTAGGCATAGGCCGAACCCCCATACGGGAGGCCTTGCTGAGGCTTGCCTCTGAACATCTTGTGGAATCAAAACCTAACAAGGGCTTCGCCGTAAAAGCCCTTACGCTCCAAGATGTAAAATCCATGTTTGAGGCCCTAAATATCCTAGAGATAGGCGCATGCTCCCTTGCCGTAACTCAGGAGTTAGAGACCTGTGTTTCACTAATGAAAGATGCTCAACAACTGGTAAGAAAATCAATTGAAAAAAATGACGTCATAGGCCTTGTCAAATCAAATCATTCATTTCACATGCATTTTGCCAGATGCAGCAACAATGAATATATCGTTCGAGCTCTCAACGAGGTAAGAAACGAGGTTAACAGGTTAGCATACCTATCCTTCGCAGGAGTTCGTGACCTAAGTCGAGACCTGAAGGACCATTACAAGGCCGTAATAAGCGAGCACGATCTAATCATCAAACACCTAGAGCACAGGGAGCTTGAGGCGCTTCAAGAAACAGTCAGAATACATATACGCACATTCCAGAGACGAATTCTGAACTACCTGGCCACATGATACACCCTTTGGGCTCTAACATCTTAGCCTTGTTGTGACTTCCTCTTTTTTACCTCCTCCTTCAGGACCCTTCTCAAGACCTTGCCAACAACAGAGGTGGGAAGGCTGTCGCGAAATTCGATCTCCCGTGGCCTCTTATAACCAGCCAGCTTGTTACAGTAACCAACCCATGCCACCCTTGTGCCGTGCGCTGGGCAACTAAGGTCAGCCACTCGTCCGATGGCAATGGGCCATCGCTTAAAAGGACCAGGCCTGTTACCGGAAAACAATCTTCCTTAATTACAATATTGTCAAATCCTCATCCCGCAGGTCCGAGACAAACATGTGACCAGGGGAATGGGTAATTACAAAAGGTATCTTTTCTGAGGTTACTGCCAAAATAGAGGTGACACCGCAAGCCCAAAAAACCGGGATCTCATCCTGCCTGATGGAAACAGAATCACCGAACTGGGGTTGATCTAAATCCTTTATCCCTATTGCCTCAGGATCACCAATGTGTACAGGAGCACCATGGGTCAGATGAAATCTTGTTGTTATTTGTGTTGCCCTTATGGCCTGGCCGGGGGTCATAGGCCTCATTGTCACCACCAGTGGAGAGGCAAAGGGGCCAGAGGAGGCACATTTGATATTTGTAACGTACATAGAAACATTTTTACCTTCCTCCACATTTCGCACTGGCACCCCGGCATTCATAAGGGCCCTTTCAAAGGAGAAACTACATCCCAGTAAGAAACTTACCATACTCTCGTCAAAAAATTCGCTTATCTCAGAGACCTCTTTTTTCATTTGACCCTTTTCATAGAGCCTGTACCTTGGGAGATCAGTCCTGAGATCAGCACCGGGAGCAATGCGGGGGGATGTCTTTCCTGGCTCCAGCACATCTAGTATGGGACAGGGTTTGGGATTGCGAACACAAAAGAGGAGAAAATGAAAGGCGTATTCTTGGGGAAGTATTACAAGGTTGGCCTGTACGTAACCCGCACATGCCCCGCTGGTGGGTTCCTGCCATTTTCCCGCCCGAATCAGCTCACGCAGCTCAGCGGGGGAAATGTTCTCCGCATCCATTTCTTGCATTGCCCTATATCCATTAAGTCCACAAGAACAAAGGCTTCCTTGTTGCCTCTATCTCCACAAAATTTCTTGTATCATTTTCCTCTGTAGAATAAAAGCCCAAATTAGTCTCGCCCAACAGGTGGAAATAGACGATATCGTGGCTCGGGTGAGGCCAGAGGAAAAATCTCAAAAGGTAAAAGAGTTGCAGGGAGCTGATGATAAAGTTGCTATGGTTGGTGATGGGATCAACGACGCCCCTGCCCTTGCACAGGCCGATGTGGGTATTGCCATAGGTACGGGTACTGATGTGGCCATGGAGACCGCCGATGTCATACTTGCAAGTGGTGACCTGAGAAGAGTGCCTCGGGCCATTCGGCTTGGTAAGGCGACAATGAGGGTGGTAAAAAGGTAAGCCACAGATGCCTTTTTCTTGACACCCCTGGGGGTTTCCACTATCTACTTCCCTTTAAATCAATTATTGAAGTTCTTTGTTATCATAGACAATTTTGTCTTTGCAAAAATCGGGAGATACCGATTTTTGCAAACTATTCAGCCCAAGGGTCGGGGCAAACCTGATGTTCACCAAGCGAAAGATCAGCCTTTCCTTTTGCC
>CAZDVV010000057.1:0-12022 GCA_964508875.1 uncultured Desulfobacteraceae bacterium
CCAATTAGAGCCCATGAAGCCAACGGCGATCCATAAGTGCCCCTCTAGCCATGAAGCCGCTGCTCAGCAATGCGGCTTGCAGCCAGCTCAGCCGTGATCCCTTTTTCTTGGGCCAGCAATAGAACCTTTTTGACGGTTTCTCTCACAGAAGTGGCAACTTTTTTCTCGGCTTGGTCCTTGGTCCAGCCCTGTGTTTCCATGCCGAGTATAGCCATGGCACCTCCGACGTTTACAACGTAGTCAGGGGCGTAGAGGATCGACCGCGCCCGCAAAATCTCCGCCACATCAGGCGAGGTGAGCTGATTGTTTGCGCCTCCCACAATGGCCTTGCATTTGATTTTTGTAGCTGAATCTGCGTTCAAAATACCTCCCACGGCGCACGGGGAAAACACGTCACATTCTACATCATAAATCTCATTAGGGTGAATATATTCAAGGCCAAACTTGCCCCTGTATTTTTCTACGAGCCCCTTATCCACCTCAGTGAACAAAACGTTGGCTTTCTCATTAAGTAACAATTGCACAAGTGGTCCCCCGACACTTCCAAGGCCTTGAACAAGAATTCTCTTGTCATCTAGCGATTCATCATCGTAAAGATGCCTGCACACCTCCTTGATACCAGCCAACACGCCAATGGCGGTATACGGCCCTGATGAACCACTTCCCCCTGCCTTTGGCGTGCAGGCAAAGATATATGGAGCTCCTGTTTCAGCTATAATATCCATATCCTCTGAGCAAGTGCCCATATCAGGGCCAGTATAAAACATGCCACCTAGCTGCTTTACAAGCGCACCATAGCGTCGCAGCAGGTCTGGTTTCAAGTTCATATCAAATCCTTTTGGAATGGCTATCACGCACTTTCCCCCACCCCATGGCATACCCGGAACCGCATATTTATAAGCCATCCCCTTTGCAAGGAGCATAGCATCGTGAAGGGCATCCTTTGGGCTGGGGTAACTCATCATTCGGGTTCCACCAGCTGCTGGACCTAATCGGGTGGAATAGATAGCAATAAATATCCAAGCATCGGCCTGCTTGTCGTGACGTACGATTACTGTCTCTCCCTGCCACTGCCTAATTAATGACTCCATCATACACTCCTCAAACTTAAAGTTTCAGTTGCTAGATTCCGTCCTGTTGGCCCATGCGGGCATTGAGATATTTTTCTGGTCTTCGTGCAACCATGTTTTCATAACCTTATTCCTGTTTAAATGGTTTGACAAGGGTTTCACGAGGGCCTATTCTGAAGCCATTGGGCCAAAGGAGGAGCACTCGTCCCAGAGCAATAAGCCCTGTATGGCTTTGGAAGTGCTCCTTATCTTTTTGATCCCCGCTTGGAGACGTGGCGTGAAGGAGCTGTGGAAACGAAAAAACGGTTACAGGGATGTTCTAAGCATAAGCGTTCCTCTTGTAGCATCAATGGGCGCCATTACTCTAATGCAATTCACCGATAGGATATTTTTGGCCAACTATTCAATGGAAGCCATTAGCGCCGCCCTTCCCGCAGGAATCGCCTCTTTTTCAGCCATATCGTTCTTCATGGGCGTGGCAAATTATGTAAATCCCTTTGTTGCCCAATATACAGGGGCAAATGCACCGGCTAGAGTGGGGGCATCCCTCTGGCAAGGGATCTACTTTTCGCTCATGTCAGCAGCGCTTCTGGCATCCCTTTACTTTGTCTCAGGGCCACTGTTTAGGCTTATCGGACACCCTCCACATATCCAAGAACTGGAGGTTCGTTACTTCAACATCTTAACGCTAGGGGCCGGCCTGGTTATAATGGGCTCTGCTATGTCATGTTTTTATACAGGCCGAGGACTCACCTGGACAGTTATGGTGGTCAATTTACTGGGTGCTGCTGTCAACATTCCCCTTGATTACTGCCTGATCAATGGTTATGGCCCTTTCCCAAGGATGGGGATCGTGGGAGCCGGGATTGCCACAGTAAGCGCTTATTCTACTATCGTGGCCGTCTTGGCTGTGCTTATATTTAGTAAAAAAAACAGGGTCCGGTTCGGTACGTGGGCAAACCGCTCTTTCGATAAGCAGCTTTTTGGAAGGCTCATGCGATACGGGGCACCTAGTGGTGTCCAATTTTTTCTAGAGATATTTGGATTTACCTTTTTCATTCAGATGTTGGGGCGCCTAGGGCAAACGGAGTTGGCTGTATCAAACATAGTCCTGTCCATTGAGTCCCTATCGTTCACGCCCATGGTAGGATTCCACATAGGAACAGCCACTCTGGTGGGCCAGGCCATTGGGGCTGGTAAGCCGGAAGACGCGGTGGTTGCCACCACCAGTGCTTTGCACATAACATTGCTTTATATGATGTTTCTTTCATCAATCTTCTTATTTATGCCAGAGCCCCTGCTTCATCTGTTTGACTTGGGACATGGAAATGGCGGGGGGGCCGAGATGACCCATGTGGGAGTCGTGCTCTTGAGGTTTGTGGCCGTATTTTGCTTGTTTGACTCCTTGAATCTTGTATTTTCAGGTGCTATCAAGGGGGCCGGAGACACCAAATTTATAATGTGGACCATCGCACTCCTCAGCCCTGGGGTTATGATGGTGCCGAGCTATCTGGCAGTTGAATACTTCCACGCGGGTCTTTACGTCATGTGGACGATTCTTACACTCTACATATGTGCACTTGGTATTGCTTTCATGTGGCGGTTTCATCAGGGCAAATGGAAGAAAATGCGTGTTATTGAGGATCCGGCTGACATAGGCCAAGCACCGTGGACGCTTGCCTATGAAGCAAGCAAAGAGCCCAAATGAAACCAAGGGATTGCTGTTGGGATCCCGGTGTTAAGGAGGGCTTGGAGGTTGGAGGGTAGTGGCACGGAGTTCCTTAACCAATAGGTGAATGAGGAAGACATGAAGCTTGCTAAGGTGGCAGGGATAGTGATTGTAGCACTTGTTTTGCTTATTGGAGGCTTTTTATGGAAGACATATAGGGACGCAGGGGAATTCAAAAGCATCAAGGCTCACGGACCTGAAGGGTGCAGGACTGTCTCAGGAGTTGACAGCTCGGAAGATATTACTATTGATGCCCGCAGCGCTATGGCATTCATTTCATCTGACGACCGAAGACCTTGGTTTCACGGCAAGAAAGGCAAACAAGGGGCCATCTACGGATATAACCTACGGCCAAATAGGCCGCGCTTGATAAATTTGACTCGGAATTTCAAGAAAGAATTTCATCCTCATGGTATTGGGCTTTACGCTGCCCCAAGTGGTACAACCTATGTCTTTGTGGTTAACCATGTGGGGGGCAAGCAGTATATTGAAATATTTGAACTCACGGGTGACAGATTGCACCATAAAGAAACTGTTTCTGGCCCCCTGATGTCCAGCCCCAATGACGTCCTGCCGGTGGGGCCCAGGAAATTTTATGTGACAAATGACCACGGAAGCGCCTCCATGTTGGGGAGAAAACTGGAAGACTACCTGCAGCTTGCCCGCTCGTATGTTCTTTACTTTGACGGAGAGCAGTTCAAAAAGGTGGCCGAAGGGCTCAAATATGCAAACGGCATAAATATCAGTCCCGACGGTAAAACAATCTATGTCGCTTCAACCACAGGTAAGGCGGTTTATCTTTACCACCGCAACAAGGCCGACGGTACATTGAGGTTTGTCAGGAAAATATCTGTTGGGACCGGCGTTGACAATATTGAGATTGATACGCAGGGGCGGGTTTGGCTGGGCTGTCACCCAAAACTTCTCACTTTTTTAAAGTATGCTAATGATCCAAAAAAACGCTCACCATCCCAGGTACTCATGATTAAGGTGATTAAGGAAGGAAAAGACGAGATAAAGGAGGTGTACCTAAATAACGGTAACCCTATATCCGGCTCAAGTGTTGCCGCCTACTTTCATGGCAAACTTCTGATAGGATCCGTTTTTGACCCCAAATTTACCATCTGCCAATTGGATGGTTATTGAGTATTGCGGGGCCGAATCCTGAGAAAAGAGACCACCTTCTTGACCCCTTTTACATGCCTGGCGTGGGAAACGGCCAATTGAGCCTGCTTTTTTGACCCAACTATTCCCAGAAGCACGATATTACACTGCAGGGCCTTTATTTCAATGTTGGTAGACCTGATATCCTTGTCCTTAACAAGTTCAGCCTGGACTAATGCCTTGAGCTTTAAATTATCCATTGTGCCACATCTTTCGGCCGTAACCTTTGGTAAGAGGTAGGTTGTTACCTTCCTGACTCCTTTTACTTTTTTCGCGCAATTGATAGCGTGGTGTTTTTCCACATTGGTTTCGTATTCCCCGACAAGATACACGTGGCCCTCGTAGCAATATACTGATATGTCAAAAAACTTTATGGCTTTGTCACTGAGAAAGCAATTTCGGATACTCATGGTGATGTGCTCATCATCAACTTGCGCACCGAGAGTCCTTTTGTCTACAGCTACCTTGTAGGCAGTGCAGGAGGTACTAATCAATACTAAGGAAAAAACCGCAAGATATTTAACCAGATGATATATCTTTTGCATGTGCCTTTACCCCCACTATCTGTGTCTTCATGGCAGTCCGGCTCTCACGCCACCATATAACTTTAATCGTCATCTATTTTAATTTGTTTATTTGTTACCTCGCTAAGTTTCCGCGCGACAGGCCTTGTATCTGGGCTAGGAAATGGTCGGCGTCAAAACCCTTGGCCCTGAGTTCATAATAGTCAAGTGAGATATGGGCGTATTTCTGGTACAGCATCTGGCGAGATTTAAAAAGCTGTGGATAGCATCTTTCCAAGGCTTGGCGGCGGGTTTCACCTGGACTCTTCTGAAAGTTGTTACTCCATACCATGGGATGAGGTCTTGTTATGTAATCCTGTAGGAGCTTCCCCATTGCCTCTGGGGGCGTTGACAGGAGAACTATTGTTGTGAGTTCCTGAAGGCGTTGCAGAAGTTTGTCAGGCAAGTAGATTACACTGCCTGTGGTATCTACTACTATATCTTTGTTCGTTGTTAGGCTGCGGGTGGAAAGATAGGCAAGTATTTCCTCCATGGCCTCCTTTTCACACTGTAAATATCTCGACTCCCTGTAACTGTAACCGCTTTGATCTGGGAATCCCATCCACTCAGCTACTGTTTTTGTTGGGAGGCCGGAGGTGTTTATTTCGTCTGAAAGTTTTTGGGCAATGATATCGTCACAGCAAAAGCGGATGAATCCGCGTTTTTCCAATTTCATGGACCAATAACTTTTACCGGAACCAGCCATTCCAATTAGGGCTATTCGCATTAGTTCCCCCTAAGCGCTTTTTGCTGCCCACAAAAATTAACCCTACATTACAATCCACGGCTTCGCAAGCTTCTACGGTGAAAGACACTTGTTTTCCCTTGACAGTCCTTGACTTACAGTGCATTTTTGAACAAACAATACTCCATGATTTCCTTAGTCTAGACCGCAAAGAGGTGTATCTATGGATGAGCCGACACGAGAAAAAGGCAATGGGCTAATGGATGAAATGGCCGGAAGCCTAAATCAGGAATGGGAAGACAGGGAGCCAGTGCTGCGTCGTTCTCAGCGAAAAGAGAGGCAGAAAAGATCGTGGGCCCCTATTATTGTTCTTATTGGTGCTATTGCTGTGTTGTCTCTGGTTATTCAATGGGCAGCAAGATCGAGGACGAGCGGTGAATACCAACGGCTGGCATCTAAGCTGGAGTCCTTGGAGAGGCGTGTGGCCGCCTTGGAGAACAAAAAAGGCCCTGGTTCAGAAGTAATATCAAAGATTTACAGGATGGAGGGGCAGATTGGGGGTCTGGAGACCAGTATTGCTGCACTTTCCAAGCGAATGGACTCGCTAACCCAACAAGTCAAGGTGGCAAAGACCAAGGGCTCTGTCAAAAAACCCAAATCCACGGCCAAGAGAATCTATAAGGTACAGAAAGGTGACACCCTTTTTGGGATTGCGAAAAAATACGGCGTAAGAGTAGATAGTCTTTGCCGAGCAAACGGCCTAAGTTCGAAGGCTGTACTTCACCCCGGGCAGAGACTTGTAATCCCTCCAAAATGAATTGCACTTGTATGGCATGTTCATGTAAAGTGCTTTGTTAATGCTGGTGGATACGGCCATATTCTTGGGAGCCACCAAAGCTCGGATTATTCCCACGGACCTTGTACCTGTCCAGGAAGATATTATTGAGATGTGCCGGGCTCCAGCATGTGAAAGTTTTGGACAGTGTGCCAATTGCCCCCCATATGTGATGACATCCGCTGAGGCGAGGAAGTGGATTAGGAGCTTTAACAAGGCCCTCTTGGTCAAGTATGATCTGCCTACATCCGAGCTTTTTGGTCCGAGTCGGATGGAGCCTTTCAGGAGGATGTTCGTTTTGGTCACCGCCCTGGAAGATATTTCAAGGCACAACGGGTTCGAGCGGTGTGCAGCTCTAGGGGCAGGGTCTTGCAAACCCGTGTTTTGCCCCAAAGATACATGTAGTTTGTTGCAGGGTGAGCAATGTCGATATCCTGATCTTGCAAGGCCTTCTTTGGAAGCACTGGGAATTAATGTCTTCGAATTGGCCGATGCGGTAGGGTGGCCCTTGAATAGGATACTAAGGAGCACTAACCCTGAAACAGTACCGTTTGCGTCATTAATAGGGATGGTATTACTTGGTTAGCCGGGAAGGGTTCGGGCTAGTCGTATCCAAACCTTGAAAAGTAACTCTCAGTTCCTACATGGCCTGTGAGGTGATCCGAGGCACTTGAAGCCAGGAAAACAGCAAGTTTCGCAACCTTTTCCGGTGGCTTGAGCAATCCCTTTTCCTTTAGTTCCACAAACTGGCGAGAAATATCTCGAGGCAGGAGCTGCACGCCTTGTTCTCTAATCCAGGTCTGGAGCGGCGTGTCCATCACCCCTGGGTCGAGGCCGTTTACCTGGATATTATATGGTCGAAGCTCTTCGGCCATAATTCTAGTGAGGTGTATTACCCCGGCCTTAGCAACGGAATATGCGCCTAAGCCGGGCATCACCATTTGCCCCAGCCCCGAGGTAACATTAATGATCTTCCCATGTTTCTTGGAAATCATCTCAGGAAGAGCTTCCCTGGCCAATAGAAACACCCCGACAAGGTTCACTTGCAGTGCCTGGACCCATTCCTCTGAGGTGGCCCCATGCATGGGCCCTATAGGGCCTGATACGGCAGCATTGTTCATAATTATATCGATTGAGTCAAATGCCTCTAGTGTTTTACGGACAGCACCTCGGACCTCCTTCAAAGAACTTATGTCTGTGGGCACTGGAAGACCTTTTCCACCGTTGGCTTGTATTTCGTGGGCAACGTTTTCCAGATCAGAGCGTGTTCTGGCAAGCAAAACCACTTTCGCACCTTCCTTTGCCATTGCAATGGCAGATGCCCTTCCAAGACCTTTGCCTGCACCGCTTATGATTGCGACTTTGCCATTTAAGATCATCACGTCACCCCATATTTTTTTAATTTCTTATGAAGAGTCTTTCTTGTGATACCCAGCCTACGGGCCGCCTCGCTCTTATTGCCTTTTGTCGCCTGCAATGTTTTAAGGACAGCTTCCCTTTCAAGTTCCTCGAGGCGAAAACTTGCCGAATTAATAAGCTTGTCCGGTGAAGGAACATCCTTTCCCCCGTAGTCCTGGATAGAGAAAGGAAGGTCGCTAACATCAATATATTCTGACCTTGAAAGCACTACCGCCCTTTCAACCGCATTCATTAGCTCCCTTACGTTGCCAGGCCATGGATAGCGTAACATCTTGTCCAGGGCTTGAGGAGTGAATCCTTTAATCTTCCGCCTGTTTTTTTGGGAGAAATGGTCAAGGAAATGTTGTGCGAGTAACGGGATATCTTCCGCCCTGTGCCGCAAGGGGGGCACCTCCACCGTGACAACATTCAACCTATAATATAGGTCTTCGCGAAATCTACCATTTTCTATTTCTTTTGCCAGATCCTTGTTCGTAGCTGCCACAAGTCTGACGTCCACCTTGATGGTTTCTTCACCACCAACACGGGTGAACTCCCTTTCCTGTAAAACTCTCAGGAGCTTCACCTGCATTGGTAGAGGCATTTCGCTTACCTCGTCAAGAAATAACGTTCCACCGTCGGCCATCTTGAATCGACCTTCTTTCCTGCGGTAAGCACCGGTGAATGCTCCTTTCTCGTGTCCAAACAGCTCTGATTCTAGCAGGGACTCGGTCAGCGCAGCACAATTTACCTTTATGAATGGCCCATGTTTCCTTCCACTATTGAAGTGGATTGCCCCGGCTATTAGTTCTTTACCAGTCCCCGACTCTCCAGTTATCAACACTGTGGCCTCCGAAGGGGCTACCTGGGCAACTGTTTCCAAGAGACGAACCATCGCAGGACTGCTTCCAACAATGTTTTCTCCTTTAAAATGCGCACCTAATGTTTCCCTTAGTATCCTGTTTTCTTCCCGTAAATGGCGGTGATCCATTGCCCTTTCCATGGCAAGGCGCAGCTCATCGAAGTCAAGGGGCTTCGTAAGATAGTCGTAGGCACCTTTTTTGAGTGCTTCTACAGCAGTTTCCACTGAAGAGTACGCTGTCATGATGATTACAGGTATGGCGGGATTATAGGCCTTTATTTTTGAAAGGGCCTCCAAGCCCGACAGCTTAATCATACGAATATCCATTAGTACAAGGTCAAATGGGTTTTCATGCACCAATTGCACTGCCACATCCCCATCATCAGCCTCTTGTGTCCCATAGCCCCATCCCATGAGAAGCGTCCCGAGCATGGTTCTATGTGCGTTGTCGTCGTCAACTATCAGCACTTTACCTTTCTGACTCATTTCATATCTCCGTGAAGGCCACGCAGTTTAATCACAAATGTGGTCCCTAACCCTTCTTTACTCTCCACCAATATTTCACCCCCATGAGATTCTATTATTTTGTGGGCGATAGCCAGCCCCAGACCAGTGCCCGAAGGCTTGGTTGTAAAATAGGGATCAAAAATGTGGGGGAGGTCTTCTTCAGCAATCCCTCTTCCTGTATCTGATATCTCGATTTTTGCAGTCCCACTGCCCGTATTTGCGCTGACAGACACTGACAGGGTACCCCCCTCATCCATGGCCTCCAGGGCATTAAGGTAAAGATTTAGGAACACCTGCTTGATGCGATCAGCGTCTACTTCCGTCACCACGCCCTTTTCAGGCAAGTCTAAACGGACCCGAACAGATTTCCGCTCTGCATCTTGCTCAACCATTCGCACAGAATCCTTCACAATCTCAACGACATCACTCTTCCTCTTCTGTATCTGAGGGGGCCTAGCGAATTCCAGCAGCTGGCTGATGACCCGATTCAGCCTGTCCACCTCCTGCACCATTATTTCTGCGGTTTGTTTGTCCTGGGGCACGTCCTTGTAACGTTCCCTAAAATAGGTAGCAAAACCCTTGATGGAGCTTAAAGGATTTCGTATCTCGTGGGCAACGCCTGCAGCAAGTTGCCCTATGGAAGCAAGCCTTTGACTCCTGGCCACTTCTTCCTTAAGCTTTCTCATTTCAGTTAAGTCCCTGAACAGAACCACTAGGCCAAAAAAATAAGGGCGGTCCTCCGGAGATAGAGGCGCTGCTATCACCTCAAGGCTCAGCGGTTCTTTGTACGCCCGACTAATGGACAGTTCCGTTTCAACGGTGGTCATTCTCTCTGAGGCCTCTGTAGCCACATCTAGCAGCTCTGTGGGTAGGACCTCCTGGGCGACACGGCCGACAGCAACCCCCTTTTCCTTACCAAGCATTTTCTCCGCAGCCCTGTTCATTGCCCTAACCCTACCATCGCTGTCCAGTGCGACCATCCCTATGGGCATCGTTTCAACCAGGTGATCTGAAAAGGCCTTAATCCTGTGAAGTGAGGTCTTAGTGGACCTATAGGCCTGGGCCAGGAAAAGGGTGATAAATCCGGCGAAACCCAGGAGCAGAAGGGTTAACGCCATAATCACCATATGCCTTTGGTCCTGGGTCCGGGCTATTTCCACTGGTGCCATGTCAAGCCCTACGAAGATGATATGCCCGCCGGTGAAGTCAGGACCATCACGGTTGAACATTGCCCTGCACCAGTCACCCTCCATCATTCTCATCATGCGTCTTCTGCCCGAGGGTCGACTCCTGATGGGCATGAATCGCCTGTAAACCTCAAATACCTCTTTCCCCCCTTCCGTATGTACTCGTCTCCATTCAGGTTTATCCAAGGTAGCGGCCTTCCTAAGACTTAGATTTGTTTGGTATATTTGGCCAATCATATCAGGATTGCTATGGGCGAAAATTTTTCCGCCGGTATCTGTAACCATTATATAGAGGATATCCGGCTGCCTTGCTGTCTCATAAAGGAGCTTCTGGAGCTGCACTCCACCCCAGTTCATTCCCATCATACCTGTACGTGCCCCTGCTTCAAATGACCGAATGAGAGCCGCGCCCTTTTCAAGTAAAAGCTCAGTGGTACTTTCTTTTTGTCGATGTATATATTTCCAAGTCATGAAAAGGAACAAGGGCAAAAGTACTGCCACCGTTCCAACGATAAGCCACGGGGGGATATTCAACCAGGCCTTTCTTGGTGTTTTCGTTTCCATATTCCACATATTAAGCAAGATGGGGGCCACTCAAGAGAAAGGGTATCAGCGAGCAGCTTTTCCCCAGCCCCTTTCCTCATGATTCCAATATTCCATCCTTCCATTCTTCCATTCCCTTCTCCTGTCCTTCCTAACTCTAGCTCACTCATAATTCATAACTCATAACTCCTCCCCAACTCCTCCCTCCTTGCCTCCTAACTTCTAACCCCTGTCTTCTGACCCTTTCCTGTTACCTTTTTACCCACCTGTCCATACCATACTGTTTACATAGTATCCATGCCCTTCGGTCTCTTTGCAAGACAAAACCATCATCAATTTTGTAGCACCAAATATTTAATCTGTCATTTCAATATATTAGAGAAACTTGCCGTTTGTTGGCATAACCTGTGCTTTATACAAGGGCAAAAGTGAGCGAAAAAACAAAAACCAAAACTAAGGAGGAGAAAAAATGAAAAAGTTAATCACAATCACTGGGATCTTGGTTCTAACTGCAGTCATAGCATATCCAGTATTCGCATGGGGCCCAAAATGGGGCGGAATGCACCGTGGAATGGGTTACCGGGGTCACGGCCCGGGTTATTGCTGGCAAGGGACCCCTGCCTATGGGGCCCTTACACCCGAGCAGCAGACGAAACTGGATAAGCTTCAGCAAGACTTCTATAACGAAACGGCAAAACTGAGAAGCGAATTATGGGCAAAGCGCGGAGAGCTCAATGCGCTTCTTAGCTCACCGAACCCTGATGAGCAGAGGGTAAAAGAACTACAGACACGGATTAATGAGCTCAGGAACCAGTTGTCTCAGAAAAGACTGGATTTTGAATTGCAAGCCAGAAAGATAGTTCCTAATACCCCTGGCCCATACGGCGGCCCTGGCTACAGAATGCACAGAGGCCCATATGGTCCCGGTTACCGCTGGAACTAATCCTTGCAAAACATACAAAGGGCTGGAGGATGTCTCCTTCAGCCTCAAGAATCTGTTAAACTCCACACTAAGATATTGTTTGGAAGAACCTCCAAAAAAATCTCGCGCTTGACTTAGGTCAAGGTTTTTTCGTGCGGTTTATTAGATATTGGCAGTCAATTGAGGGGAAGGGTTCCGATAGGGACTCTCAATTAATAAACCACTAGAAAGTAGAGGAGGTTCAATATGTTTTGTTTCCAATGTCAAGAAACTGCAAAAAACCAAGGCTGTACAGTGAAGGGAGTGTGTGGAAAGCCCGAAGAAACTGCTGACCTTCAAGATCTGCTCATCTGGGTTACCAAAGGCATCTCTGTTTATGGTGACAAGTTGAAGGAGCTTGGAACAGTGGACCGAGAGGCCGGTAGGTTCATATGTAAGGCCCTCTTTACCACTATTACGAACGTAGCGTGGGATGATGATGTCATAATTGATCGTATAAAGCAGGGGTTAAAGGTCCGTGAAAACGTAAAGGAGAAGTTCCTTGCCGCTTACAAGGA
>CAZDVV010000058.1:0-11934 GCA_964508875.1 uncultured Desulfobacteraceae bacterium
ATCCCATTGCCCTTTACCAAATAAGTGTATTCAAAATAGCGCAACATGTTGTCCTATGAGTAGATTCTAATTTAGGCGCATAATCCGGGTTTATACAAGAGACCTAAGGCGAAAGTCATTGAGTTGGAAGATGGAAATTAGGGAGATAGGGCCTTAAGCTGGGAGGGGTGTTGGTTGGAAGGGAAAGAATGCTTTGGAGTGTTGGACAAGGTATTTCCTGAAGGAGAAGGAGGGCTTCGGCAGGTGCCCCAGGACTGTTTTCAATGCCCTGATCATGTCCAATGCCTCAAAGTTGCCCTTGCCAGCAGAGAAGGCGTGGAGTTTCGCATGGGATTGTTGAACAGGAGAAGGCCAACCGGATTCGTCGATCGTATAAAGAGGTGGTCAGAGAGAAAGGCCCTGACCCGTTCACTGCAAAAAAAGTAACGCCGAGCTTTTTCGGTTATTCCTAGAAAGAACTGTGCTAGATTTCTTTTGTGCGAAGATTTCAGACCTAGAGAGAAAGGCTGGCCATAATCATGGTGGAAATAAAGTGCCCCTATTGTGGTTACTCCAAACAGGTGCCCAGAGAAAAGATCCCAGCTAATGCAAAGTGGGCTGTATGCCCCAAATGTCGGCAGCGGTTTGAACTTTTCCAGGATGTCTTTTTTGAACAGGTGGATGAAGGCTCAGGCACTCATGGCTCAGGGGACAGGGGTAGCTCACCATGGGAGATGCGTGATCAACTAGGCTTCTGGAGGGCCATGGGGCAAACTTTCAAGGCAGTGCTGTTCAGTCCAGAGAAGATGTTTAAGACCCTGACCTATAATGGCGGCATGAAAGAGCCCCTTGCGTTTGGGTTGCTAACAGGCTCAATAGGAAGCATGTTTGGTTTTTTCTGGCAGTTGATCCTCATGTCATTGGGAGTGATGGCCTTCAGTGCGCCTTTCATAGGGCACTTGGGCATGTGGTTCATACTTGTGTTGATGGTGGTCTTTGTCCCAATCATTGTTTTGATTGGAATCTACATATATTCTGCAATACTGCACGTTCTATTGCTGATTGTACGGGGAGCTGGAAACGGCTTTGAAGCCACATTTCGTGTGGTATGCTATTCCCAGGCAGTACAGGTTTTGGGGATTGTTCCTTTCTTGGGCGGATGGATTGCCGGGATATGGCAACTTATCGTACAGATCATCGGCCTAAAAGAAATCCATGAGACGTCCTACCTTAGGGTGATCGTGGCCTTCTTGATTCCGGTGGTTTTTGTAGTGTTGGTGATATTGGCTGTTATTATACCCTTGGTGGTCCATCTCATACAGGGTATACATGTGCCTTCGGGTACATGGTCATAGCAACGCTAGGCCCGACGGGGCGTGGCAGTGCGATTTGACAAAAGAGGAATTGTTTTGTGCCTCATTTCCTTATCTATATTGTTGATGAATCGGCCCTCCACAGTGCAGTGGCTCACCTATCGAGCCCTTTCCTTGTAATATTCATAGCTGTTTGTATCGCGCTTTTGACCAAAGGCGCAAATGTAATGATAGATGGTGTTGTGCATCTCGCATGTCGCACTGGAATGCCCAGGATAGTCATAGGCGCTACCGTCGTATCTTTGGGGACCACAACACCGGAGGCCTTTGTTTCAGTGATGGCAGCATGGATGGGTAACCCCGGACTTGCGCTGGGAAATGGTGTTGGATCTATCATAGCCGATACCGGTCTTATTTTCGGAGTCAGCTGCGTCCTGACCACGATGCCCGTAAACAGGTTCATCCTCAATCGCACTGGGTGGATTCAGGTGGGCTCAGCTACACTGCTCGTGGTTATCAGTGTGATACTGAAATATTGGAGCAATGGTCAACCCGTGTTGCCTCGATGGGTAGGGGTGTTTTTCTTAGGATTGTTGGGAGCGTATTTGTACGCCACCTACACGTGGGCTCGCCAAGGGGCCGAGGTATGTGTTGAGGAACCTGATCTTGGCCCTATAGCCAGTGTTCCCAAGGCCACGTTCATGATCATAGGAGGCCTGGTTCTTGTCGTAGGTGGAGCCAGAGTGTTGATTCCATGTGCGGCCGAGCTGGCGGCACGGCTGGGGGTACCTGATGACGTAATAGCTGCCACCATGGTTGCCCTTGGCACCTCATTGCCCGAGCTGGTAACAGCCATATCAGCAATAAGGAAGGGCCACCCTGAGATTACCATTGGCAACATCGTAGGGGCAGACGTACTTAACTGCCTTTTTGTAATAGGGGCTTCAGCCACTGCTAGACCACTGGCAATCCCTTTAAATTTCTACACCTTTCATTTCCCGGCCATGCTGTTGATACTGTATTCTTTCCGTTTTTTCATATTCTTGAACAAGGATGAGAAATTCAAGAGATTGCAAGGGGCATGGCTTCTTGCAATTTACCTGACGTATCTGGTATTTCAATATGTCTTTAAACTAAGTGGAACTGGAGGCTAAGAGAGTTACTGTGCCTGAGAAAATAGATTACAAGAAAGTGTTGAATTCCTCACAACTTGAAGCGGTTATGACACTTAGGGGCCCGGTGCTAGTCATTGCCGGGGCAGGAAGTGGCAAAACGAGGACCCTTGTTTACCGTGTGGCGCGGCTCGTGGAAAAGGGCGTTGATCCAGAGGTAATCCTATTACTGACATTTACGCGTAAGGCGGCACAGGAAATGCTTGACAGGGCCGCCACACTCTCTGATCCCCGGTGCAAACTGGTCTCCGGCGGTACCTTTCACTCACTCGCGCATCGAGTGCTGAGATCTCATGCTGAACTGATAGGTTACGATCGTAATTTCACCATTATAGACAGATCTGATATGGAGGAAATCCTCCAATCCCTCGCAAAGGAACTGAAGGGGGCCAACAATCCCACTAGGATGCCAAAAAGAGGCACCCTCGCGAATATGTTGAGCAAGGCTGTGAACCTAGAGCTATCTGTCCAAGACCTTATCATAAAGGAATATCCTCAATTCATCGATTTTACGCCCATGGCCGTATCCTTGTTTAAGGCATATTCCTCCTTCAAGAGACAGAATCAGTTGATGGACTATGATGATCTAATCTTGTGTTTGAGAAAGCTTGTGTCCACCAATGAGGAGCTGCGAGAAGAGCTGTCAAGCCGCTACAAATACATCATGGTGGATGAATACCAGGATACTAACAAGATCCAGGCAGACATAGTAAGATGGCTCGGCCGGGAACACAAAAACGTTATGGTGGTGGGAGATGATTCTCAATCAATCTATTCTTTTCGCGGGGCAAGTTACAGAAACATGTTTGAATTCCCGCAACATTTCCCCGGCACCAGGCTAATAAAGCTGGAGGAGAACTATCGTTCTACCCAGCCCATCTTGACCTTTACCAATGCTATTATGGAGAGGGCAGAGGAGAAATATACAAAGTGCCTCTTTACCAGACGCCAGGGTGGGCGATTGCCCCGCCTCGTAAACACACGAACCGAGCCTGAACAGGCCCTTTTCGTGTGCAATGAGATAAAGGATAGATTGGGACAGGGAAGACGCCTCAGTGACATTGCTGTCCTGTTCAGGGCCGCATACCACTCTTTTGAACTTGAACTGGAACTCACCCGTCAGAATATTCGCTACATCAAGGTGGGGGGATTTAAGTTTATGGAGTCTGCTCACATAAAGGATCTTCTTGCTCACTTCAGGGTTATCCTTAATCAGGATGATCTGGTGAGCTGGGGGAGAATCTTACGCCTTGTGCAGGGAATCGGGCAGGCCAAAAGCGAAGCGATCATAAAATGGATGAAGAATGAAGGGGTTGGTCCGGGCGGAATAGGGAAGTGGCCAGGGGCAGGACGAGCGACCGATGGGCTACGAGGGTTGTCTGATCTGCTCTCAGTGTTGAGCCAGGAAAAAATTTCTCCAAAAAATGCAATGGAAAAGGCTCTGGACTATTATAGACCCATATTGGCCGATATGTATGATGATTATCCTAGGAGAGAGCGAGAACTGGAGCAGCTTGTGATCATGGCCAGCAGGTATCGGGGCTTGAGGAGCTTCATAGATGACTTGATTCTTGAGCCCCCCACAAGCCCGGCTGACATGGAACCCGAGCAAAGAGGTGAGGCCTTGACTCTTACCACAGTGCATTCTGCCAAGGGATTGGAATGGCCTGTGGTGTTCATTATATGGGTAATGGAGGGGAGATTTCCCTCTGCCCAGGCATACAGTGATCCCTCTGCTCTGGAAGAGGAGCGCAGACTCATGTATGTAGGTGCCACGAGGGCAAAGGATGAACTGATCCTTTGCTATCCTGGACAGGAGTCTGGCACGTCGTGGCAATGGGGATGGAGTGAGAATAACGGGGGGTTGTCATGTTTCCTGAGGGAGTTGCCATCAGGGGTTGTTTACCATGAGGTTTCAGGGCAAGGTCGCACAAGAGCCCCCGTGGTTGAGCGCACAACCCCTGCCCAGAGTGTGGGCATAGGATTTGCCCCGGGTGACCGGGTTCGTCATCCTGCATTTGGCGCTGGAGTGGTTTCTCGTGTAATAGGAGAGGAGAAAATAGAAGTGCTTTTCAGGGATGCGGGAAGAAAGTTGCTTCACTTGGGGTATACGACATTGGAAAAGGTGTAAGGCGTGAGGCCTTAGGCTTAGGGTAGCACTTAGCGCGCTTGTCTGCCGACCAGGCAGGAACTCTACTTCGGGCAATTAAAGAAACAGATTTTGTCAAGAGACAGGGACTCCGGGCAATGGCAATGAATGTGCTGTTTCTTAGAAGAACCAAGTTACTGTAGGAGAGCTCACAAAGTTTATGGGAAGATTTAGCAATTATGAAGATGCCATAAAATACTTGTACGGATTGCAAAAGTACGGGATAAAGTTTGGACTTTCCAAGACTGAAAACCTGATGGCTGGTGTGGGAAACCCCCACGAAGGAAAGGTCTATATTCACATAGCCGGAACCAATGGAAAGGGATCAATAGCTGCATTTCTCAATGCCGTGCTTGGAGAGGCGGGCTACAAGGTTGGCCTCTACACATCTCCCCATCTCGTCAGGTTTACAGAGCGTTTTAAGATAAATGGTCGAGAGATCTCAAGGGAGCAAGTGGTTGATCTAGTAAACGTCCTGAGGGACAAAATCGTGGAAGAGGAGCCACCTACCTTCTTTGAATTTACCACGGCCATGGCACTTGTATACTTCGCCCATGAGAACACGGATATCTCCATAATGGAAGTTGGCATGGGGGGCAGGCTGGATGCCACAAACATAATTTGGCCTTTGATCACAGTCATTTCCAATATCGCGATGGAGCACCAGTTTTTCCTGGGAAATAGGTTATTGGACATTGCTGGAGAGAAGGCAGGAATCATAAAGCCCGGGGTGCCTCTTATCACGGGGGTCACTAAGAGAAAAGTGGTGGAACTTTTCAGGGAGACTTGTAAAAGAAAGGCAGTTCCTATGATCCGTATCGGCGAACAGGTGCGATACCGTTACCACTGTCGCCGACTTGCATATTCCGGGGCGAGGTGGCGTTTGAGGGATCTCGAGCTGGGGTTGAAGGGAAGATTTCAGGCGACAAATGCAGCAATTGCGCTCGCTGCCTTGGAAGAGCTGGACCGCCTTGGGTTTCCTGTAGATAGGAAGGCAGTAACAAATGGGCTGAAGGATGCATTCTGGCCAGGGAGGATGCATATTTTGCAGTCCAATCCCACAGTTCTGGTGGATGGAGCGCATAATCCTCGGGCCATGCAAACATTGACCAAGACAGTGAAAGAGGAAATTGATCACGAGCGGTTGATTGTAGTGATTGGCGTTATGGAGGATAAGGACATAAGAAATATTTTGAAACAAATTGTTCCCTATGCTGATCATGTGATATATACCCGGCCAAGGTATTCAAGGGCTGCCAACCCAGAAGTGCTTTTTGAATATGGCAAGACATTACACAGGTCGGGATCAACTATTGGCAAATTGGAAGAGGCTATTGACAAGGCAAAGGCCATGGCGAGGCCTATGGATCTAGTTGTCATATGCGGCTCCTTATTTACGGTAGGAGAGGCACTTAGCTATCTGGACCCCGTGAACTTTGCACCAGAGGAAGTTTGAATGATAGAAAAAAATCTGCGCACTTGGTCGGTAGCCTTTGTGGTGGGTGTTCTTTTGCTACTTCGTCCCGGTTTTGCCATGAAGGCCTCCTATGGAGCATGGACACCCGAGGGACTAGATGAGTTAAGGTCCCTCAATGCACCGTGGGAGATCCACGCAGAAAAGCTAGAGTACCATGAGAAGGAGGGTGTCTATGTTGCTGAAGGAGACGTGGTGATCCAAAAGGGCGCTCAGGTGCTAAAGGCGAACAGGGCAGTCTATCATCGCAAGAGCGGCATTGCAGAGGTATGGGGGAATGTACGTTTTGAAACTCAGGGTGATGTGATCACCGGACAAAAGGCTATATTTTACCTTAATAAACGGAGCGGGAAAATAGAGCAGGGGCACGTCTTCCTCCGAGAAAATCAGCTCCATATCTCCAGCAGTTCACTGGAAAGGCTTTCAGAGAACACCTATCTCGCCAAGGACTGCAAGATCACCACCTGCGATGGCGAGAGGCCGGCTTGGTCTTTAACTGCTTCGGAGGTAAAGGTGACGCTTGAGGGTTACGGGACAGCAAAGCATGCGGCCTTTAGGATAAAGGACGTACCAGTTCTATATTTCCCATACTTTATCTTTCCCGCCAAAACAAAGCGCCAGACTGGATTGCTGCCGCCAAGAATGGGGTATTCAGGAAGAAACGGGCTGGATATAGAAATCCCTTTTTTCTGGGCCATATCTGACCAGACCGATGCCACCTTTTATGAACGATACATGACCAAGCGTGGATACATGCAAGGCATTGAATTCCGCTACATTACCTCGAAACAGTCAAAAGGGATATTCATGCTGGATATCTTGTCGGATAGAAAGGAAAAAGACCTCAGCGATCCGGACGATGCAGAACTGAGCCCCTTGCGCAGAACCAACAAGGTACGATACTGGTTCAGAGGAAAGGCGGACCAGGATTTGCCATATGGAGTGCAGGCAAGGCTGGATGCGGATTATGTGAGCGATCAGGATTATCTCAAAGAACTTACCGGCGGACTTTTTGGCTACGAGGCAAGACCTGACATTGAGAGGAAGTGGGGGAGACCACTGGAAGAAAGGCTTTCTCCATTGCGCAGTTCAAACCTTTTAGTGAGCCGTTTGTGGGAAGGGATAACACTGCAAGCTGATTCTCACTATTACCAGCGGCCGGAGCATCCCTCTCCGAACGAAACACCTGAGCCCCTGTTAGGCGTTCACTTGGCCAGGTTGGTTAGTCCCATAGCGAGTCTGCCTTTGTTCTATTCATTTGGGCTAAGCTACCAAAATATTTGGAGAAAGGATGGAGACAAAGGCAACGAGATAAGGTTTGGACCAGAGATAATGATGCCTTTGAGGTTAGGTCAATACCTGGAACTCGAGCCATCGTTTTCATTTAACTACGAGGGGCGATGGATAGACCAGGCACGGGATGGTACAGAATACAGTTGGGCAAGGGATTATCAGGGCGATCTGAGGCTGTCATCAAGAATGGAGAGACTTTTTGACGTCTCCATCGGAAACATAAAAAGGTTGAGGCACACAATTAGACCTTCTCTGACCTATACCTATCATGAGGTGAGAAGCGATGATGAGCTGGGCTGGTTTGATCCAGTTACCGACGAAGGAAAGGTAAACAACGTCACGATGAAACTCGCGAATACCCTTGATACCCGGAGCGAAGACAAGCAAGGGAAGGTGACATACCGGCAATGGGTAACCTTCAATCTAACTCAGTCATATAACGTTGACGAAGCCAGAAAGTCCCTCGAGCCTGGGAACAAGAGAAGACCCTTTGACCCATTGAGCATTTCCTTAACAGTAAAGCCCATTAAGGTTGTAGATATCTATTGGTCGACCCAATGGGATCATTATGACAATGAGTTTACGAACAACGATCTTTCAATAGAGCTTTGCATAGATAGATCCGGCGGTAGAAAGGACCATTACAAGGCAGAGTACCAATCTGCAAAAGGCCAGTACAGGAATCTATTCCTTTCTGCAGACGTGGGACTATGGGGAGGTTTTTCTGCAGGAGGATCTTACTCCAAGGATTTTTATGTGGACCAGGAGATTTCTTCAGATGTCTGGGTGAACTACGGGGCACAATGCTGGGGTGTCAAGGTGGTGGCCAGGAGGGAAGATGAGGATACACGTTTCATGGTGTTTTTTGAACTGAAAGGCCTCGGACAGTTTCGCACGTGGTAAGGCGCTATTCCTTTTCTTGGGCCAAACAATCCAGCGCGAGTACAACAACACAACCGATCCCCATGAGTATAACCGCCCATAGAGTTGTCATATCCCATGATGAGGGTAGAATATTTCTATAAGTTACAAATGCCCCCGCGACGCCGTGGTTGAATTCTTGGACAGCCTCTTTCCATGGCCATATCTTCCTGAGCGATCCAAGCATAAATCCCGTGAGAATCGACACGATCAGGTCATGATGCGTGGTAAACAACCATCCGAGAAGTCTCGAGAACAGTACTATGCCTAAGCATGCCCCGGCAGCCACTGTCGCCAGGACAAACAGATCCCGATTATTTAAGGCCTGGAGCACATATTGATATTTTCCCAACAGCACCAGTATAAATGCACCGGATATGCCGGGAAGAATCATTGCGCATATGGCGACCGCACCGCTTAAGAAAAGGTACCAAGGCGCATTTGGCGTCTTTGCGGGGATAAGTCCCACAATCCAGAATGCCGCAGCCCCACCAAGTGCCACTGATACAAATAATAGCGCAGACCATCTGGTCACACGCCTACTTACGGTAATGACAGAGGCGCTGATGAGCCCGAAGAAAAAAGACCAGATCAACACGGGCTCATTTTCCAACAACCAAGCAAGCACGCGGGCCAGAGAAACGATTGCTATTCCTATCCCGGAGAGCACTGCCAAAAGGAACTGCCACCTGATCCCGCGGAAGGCTTCTCCAAAGTGAAATGTGACGAAGAGCCTGAGGAATTTCAGATCAAAGGATTTAATAGAAAATATGAGCTCTTCGTAAATGCCCAATATAAATGCCATAGTTCCACCAGATACACCAGGAATAACGTCCGAGGCCCCCATGCAAATCCCCTTTAAGGTAAGGACTAGATAATCAATTAGCGATCTTTGCTTTCTTGTTTCTGGTAGTCCCATGGCTCAGAGTGTTATGATTTTGGTTTAAAGCCCTATATCTAGGCTCTTACATTTTATGTGTCTTGGTTTACATCTTTTGCTGCTACCCATTGTTGGGCGTGATCTGGCCCTCCTAAAAGAGAATTAGAGCCGCAGTGCCTGCCAAAAAACAATAAGGAGCAAAATAAGCCAACCGACCTTTTTTCACAACCGCCATCAATATTTTCAAGCACGAGAAACCAACAATGGCTGAGGTAAGGAAGCCCCCTGCTAGGGTGAGTAAAGGTACCGAAGTAATACTTTGCTCATGGAGTTGCAGCACAAGTGCGCCTATGATCGCTGGTATCGAGATCAGAAATGAGAACCGGCCTGCAAGTTCCCTATCCAGCCCGCATACCAGACCGCAGGCAATGGTCGTACCAGAGCGTGAAATACCAGGTATGATGGCAAGGCCCTGAGCAGTGCCAACGAGCAATGCGGTTACCAGCCCGAGATAATTACGTGAGGTATATTGGTGTGGGATAAAGTGAGTTGCTCCTATAATTGCGCCAGTAACTAGAAGCATTATGGATACAGTAGATACAGAACCAAACATCCTTTCCAAAGGGTCCTTAAAGAAAAATCCTATCAGGGCAGTTGGCACGCAAGCTATTATTATCCAAAGTAGTAATTTTGGTTCTTGGTCCATGTGTTTTGCCCTCAATGAATGGGAGCGAGGTAGAAACAGGTTGAGTGCCTGATTCGTGATGGAAATTACATCTTTTCTAAAATAGATTATGACCGCCAAAAGGGTTCCCACATGAAGAGTAACGTCTAAAAGTAGTTGGGGTTGTGCAAAACCCAATAGGTTTTGAAAGATGACGAGGTGGCCAGAGCTACTGATGGGGAGGAACTCGGTAAGTCCTTGAATAAATCCCAGAATGATTGCGTCTAATGTACTCATTGGTACCTTGAGAATAACCTCCTATTCCCAGCACAGAAAAACATTTCCTATACATCACATAGCATATTGCAAGGCTGAAATGTTTAGACTTAATGGGCTAACAAGCTTCCACCTTCAGTCTTCAGCCTTCTGCCTGTTAACCTGAATACCTACCTTTTTTGGCCAGGAGTAAGGCCAAGTTTTTTCACGTATCGGGAGCTTCGCCACCGATCATTAACAGATGAAAGGCGAAATTAGCAAGAGGAATGTTTGAATGTGGACGTCAGGCTCTAGGCATGGGGCGCAAGGCATGAGGTATTGAGGCAAGCAATTTGCCCGCATTTCTTGACAGCTTGCTAGGCATACTCTATAAGGAATTAAAAGCGCATATCATTTCAGGCGGCTAATAGACGGGTTTTTATCATGTCGATGGACAAAACCCCAATGTCAATGAATTCATAAACAAGGATCGGAGGCTTACACATGAAGGTGAGGATTGGGGTTCTAACGGCAGGAGGGGATTGCCCCGGTATAAACAGCGCTATTCACTGGCTAGTCTATTCCGCGATGGACAAGGATCTCGTGCCACGAAGAGGCATGATGTTTGAAGTGATCGGTATTAGGGATGGATGGAAGGGTCTTATTGAGGTAAAGCCTGAAAAGAAAGAGAGTAAGAAGGAATGGATCATGCCCCTTAATCCCGACATTGTCAGAACTTGGGATAGATATGGTGGAACTAGGTTGGGAACGACCCGCATCAACCCCTTTGATCCCACCAATGACAAGTCCGACAAAATTATAGAGAATTGTAAGAAGTTGGGGATAGAGGCTCTGGTGGTCCTGGGAGGATTTGATAACCTAGGGGTGGCTTATAAGCTTTATAGAAAAGGGCTCAGGACAGTAGGGATCCCGAAGACCATTGATAAGGACATTTCAGAGACCGATTACACCCTGGGCTTTGATTCAGCGGTAAATATAATCACCGCAGATGTTGATAGGTTGAGGATCACAGCAGGATCACACAGCAGGATCTTTGTGGTAGAGTGTATGGGGAGAAAGGCAGGGTGGTTGGCCCTGGAGGCCGGAGAGGCCTCAGGTGCTCCAATTATCCTGATTCCAGAGCATGATTTCCTTATTGAGAGGGTGATCGAGCTCCTTCAAAAAAGGAAAAAGTCAGGTAAGCGTTACAGCATCATCCTCATCTCTGAGGGAGCAAAACCCAGAGGCCTGGAAGAAATCCATGAAAAGAGGGGCAGAGATGGATTTGGTCACTACTATTTGGGGGGAGTGGGCGGATTTCTGGCAGAAGAGATAGAGAAAAACTCTGACCTCGAGGTTCGCTACGTGGCCTTGCGCCATTTGCAGCGAGGCGGGGCCCCCACCGCTTATGATCGCAGGATGGGCCGGAAATTTGGGATCGCAGCGGTTGACATGGTGGTGAATGAGGACTTCGGCCGGATGGTGAGCTTGAAGCACGGCGAGATCACCAGTGTGCCTCTCAAAAAGGCCCTAGACCATCTACACCTGGTGGATGTGGAGAAGTATTACAATACCAAGGATTACAAGAGCATTGATCAGATACTCTAGGGTCCTTCAGGAACATCCCCTGCCTGTTGCATATGGCGTGCCCGTGCTCATTGATAAAACAGTATTTAGGCCAAATGTAATACTAAGGAAGGATTTTGTCGGGGTTCAAGATCCCAGCGGGATCGAACGCCTTTTTGATCCTGCTCATGAGGGAGAGCCCGGCAGGCGGTATTTCCATATGGAGATACCGCCTTTTTGTGATGCCCACTCCATGTTCTCCTGTTAT
>CAZDVV010000059.1:0-11705 GCA_964508875.1 uncultured Desulfobacteraceae bacterium
TAGTAGCCAACCACGAAATCCCAAGGGTTAGCAGCAGAACGGCAGTCAAGAGTAACGCGATGGTGCGCCCGGTGGCCTGGGCCCAGCTTATTCGGTCTCCAGCAAAGTATCCGAGGGATACAAACAATACAAGTTGAATTGCCACCGAGATCCCATCCACAGAAAGAAAACGGCCCCATGGATATGAAGCAATGCCTGCCGCAACATAAGCAGCAGCCCTAATGCCAAAGGTAAACCTTGCTAGAAATAAGGTCCATCCTCCGTGATGCAGGAATGCCTGTTCGTAGATCTGTAATCTCTTTTCCCCCACCATTTTGAGAATCCACCTTTTGACAGAAGGCCATGCAAAAAGCCATCTAACAGCAGAGAAAAGAACAAGATCACCGAAGAGGATGGCCGAGAACCACAGAGGAAGTCCTACGGCAATGCTGGCCATGTCCTGAGCAACAGCGTAGCCCCCTCCAATTAGCAGAGGGTTTTCCGGGATAGGAAAGCCCAAGCCTCCGATGAACAAACTTAGGGCTATTCCCCAAAGGACAGATGTGGTAGTCAATTCCACAGTGTGTTTCCCTTATGCTGCTACTGTGCTTTTACTAGGACAACCTGCCCGGGGAAGATGGTGCTTCTCGGGGTCAGGTGATTTAACTTAAGAAATTCAGAGAGACTCATTTGATGTTTTTGAGCAATAACAAAAGGTGAGTCGCCTTCGAGTACTTTATATGGCTTTGTCTCAAAAGAAACATGAACTGCCTGACCCTTTGGTACCAGCAAAACCTGTCCTATTTGGAGCTGGGGACCGTTAAGACTATTGGCTCTTTCTATGGCTTTAGTGGTGGTGCCAAACCGCCTAGCGATTTTCCACAGAGAATCTCCCCGTCTTACAGTGTATCTGAGCATTTGACCCATATCACGGGCTAGGGGAGTGGTTGGTGTAGGCCTTATGGTCGAGGCTGGCTTTTTTACAAGTCTCGTTCCCCGCAAAGGGATTTTGAGCTTCCAACCGGCCCTGATGAATCTGGCGCTTCGCAATCTGTTGAAGGCGACTATGGCCCGAACAGAGGTGTGGTATCTCTTGGCTATACCAGATAGCGTCTCGCCTCTTCTGACCCTATGCACCACATAGGCGGGAATAGGCGGGCTCCACACCGGCAGATCTTTGAGTTTGGCCATTAACAGCTCCCCTTTTCCTTTGGGGAGCCTGAGTGCATATGGCCTGTTGGGGGTGGAATTAAACCTCAGTTCAGGGTTTAGCTCTCGAAGAAGCCTATATGAAATATTGAGGTGCTTTGCTATTGTTTTCAAGTGGACTTGCTTGTTAATAGTGACCGTTTCGGTCTCAACGGGGTCATCAGGGGGAGGCAGGGTGAATCCATAGGCTTGGGGATCAGAAAGGATATGCAACACTGCCATAAACTTGGGAACGTAGAAGGCCGTCTCTCTCGGGAGTTTCTCGTAAAGATCCCAAAAATTGTCTAGGTAGTTTATATGCTGCGTCCTGATACACCTGAGAACTGTTCCCTCGCCGCAATTGTAAGCAGCAAGTGCCGTGGTCCAATCTCCAAAAATCCTGTGCAGCTCCTTAAGATAGGCAATGGCGGCCTTGGTAGACTTTTCAGGATCCATCCTTTCGTCGACCCATCGGTCCCTTTTCAAACCATATTTGTATCCTGTTGATGCTATAAATTGCCACAGGCCGAGGGCCCTGGCTCTAGAGAGGGCTCGAATCTTGAATCCACTTTCAATCAGAGGCAACCAGGACAATTCTTCCGGTAACCCCGCTTCCTTGAGCATCTTCAATATGATTGGTCGGTATTTCCCAGATCTGCGATATGCACCAAAGAAAAAGCTGCGCTCTTGGGTCTGGAAAAGGCGAATCGCTTGTTTGACATACTTGTTCATTACCATGGGAATCTCTTTTCCATTCCCACTGGCGACTGTGAAACGCGAGGAGTAGACCTCAATAATTCTCTTAGAAATGGTAAAGCGCAGATCATCCTTTTGCTGATCAATCTCCGGTTTGCTGTTACCATCAACCTTAAGAATAAGGGAATAGGCTTGGTCCAGGGCATCCAGGGCGTTGTCCAGATCACCGTGCTCCCAGTAATCTGAGGCAGCCTGGCAGAACTCCAGGGCAGAATCAAGAAGTTCTTGGTCAGAGGGCTTTTTCTCAACAGGTATTTTGGCGCAAGGGGAGGGTGCCAGCGTTCGCTTTGCCTCGACCTGTTCCGGACGTTTTGGGATGGATGGAGCAGGCTCTTTTGGTCTAGCCTCTTCAGGTATGGGCACGGGAATTTCTACGACTTTTGCGACTTCTGTGTCTGCCCTAGGCGCATCCTCTTCTGGCTTGTGTTGTGGTTTTGAACTGAACTCAGGCTCTGGTTTTGAGGTATCAGATTTATTAATGGATGCATTCTTTTTTTTGATAGGTATTTTGGTGTTAACACTATTTTGAGAGAGAGGGGCGCTACAGCCGGAGCTCAAGAAAAGGGCAAAGATAATAACCAACGACATGAGACACGAATATTGGCGCTTAATCGGCGTTGCAAACTTTATTTCGCCCAATTTTCCTTTTCTCCCTGTTTCAAGGTTTGGCTGTTTGGCCACGGGAGTATAGAAGAGACCCTTTCACGGGTCAAGGAATATTAAGACCTATTGGGAACAGCTCATCCTTTTCAAGATATCGACAAGTTGGTCTTGAGTATTAAACTCCGGGTGCTCTGTGACCAGGGCCATGAGTTTCTGAAGAACCCTACCCACCTCAGGCCCGCTAGGGATGTTTAGAACTTTCATTATAGTATGGCCATCTATGGCAAGGTCCTTTGTGGAGAAAACCGATTTCTTGTCTCTTATAAGGAGGCTTGCCCTTTGCCGGAGCTCTTCAAGCAGTCCAAGATCAGCCTTACCAGTTCCGTGTGCGATGAGATCAGCTTTGCGGAAATCGATTAGGATGTCTACATTCTCAATCCCGATTTTGCGAACCCATCGCCGTACCGCTGAGTCGGTCCATTTTGGGCTGTAGCCTATCATATGGTGGGCAATTAAGTGTGTTACCTTACGGATCAGTTCTGAACTAAATCTCAGCCGTTGCAAGATGTGATCGGCCATCTCCGCACTTGCCTTTTCATGTCCGATGAACCGCCATCCTGCTTTTCCCTTCGACCGTACCCTCGGCTTGGCGATATCGTGTAGCAAGGCGGTTAGTCGGAGGGTGAGGGTAGGGGCAACAGTGTCTACGGTTACCATAATGTGTTTTAAGATGGTAAACCGATGATATCTATTTTGTCTTTTGAGGTACCCCTCAAGCAGTTCTGGAATAATCACGCCAAGCAGTCCTGTGCGACGCAAAAGATGCAAGCCTGACGAAGGCCTTTGGGCCACCAGAATTTTTACCATCTCATCTCTAATTCTTTCCTTTGCCACCTTTGCCAGGGAACCTGCCATTTTCTGGATGGCCGTGAAGGTCTCAGGGTCCACCTGAAATCCAAGCTCAGTTGCCAAGCGCACAGCCCTGATTAGCCGCAGTGGATCCTCTTTAAATCTATCTTCCGGATTCTCAACCGCCTTGATGCGCCTTTTGGCGAGATCTGCTTGGCCTCCAAATGGATCTATGAGTCTCCTCTCATTAGGATCAAAGGCCATAGCATCTATGGTAAAGTCTCGTCTTGACAGGTCCTCATGAAGGTTATTGGCATGTTTCCCCCTGAAAGTAGTCACTTCTAGCTTGTGGTTGTCCATGATAAGAGTGATAGTTTCATGCTTTAATTGGAACTGGCGTGTATCGGAAAAGATATCTTGAATCTGGGAAGGAGAGGCACTGGTAGCTATATCCCAGTCCTCTTGAGGCCGTCCTAGCAACGCATCTCTAACTGCCCCACCCACTATGAATGCCAAAAGGCCCTTATGTCGTAGCCGCTCCAAGACAAAGTTTACAAACTTGGGGATTTCCATGGATATGGATCTGTCATGGCTGGCCATTAGGGTAGAAGAGCACTATGATTTCGCATAGCTGTGCAAGCCGGTAAGATAATTTACCCCAAAATAAGTAAAAAGCACACAGGCAAATCCAACAATACATAGCATGGCTATTTTTCTTCCACGCCATCCCCTCACCATGCGGGAATGAAGGACTACCGCATACACTAGCCATGTTATCAGGGACCAAGTCTCTTTGGGATCCCAACTCCAATAGCTGCCCCATGCCGAGTGGGCCCACACTGATCCGGTTATGATACCAAGCGTAAGCATCAAGAAACCTATGGCCACGATTTGATAATTGAGATCATCAAGAACGCCAGCCCCAGGAAGCAATTTGACAAAGAAGTTTCCTCTTCGTTCCTCTTTCTGGCCTTTTTTGATCAGGTACATCAAGCTCAACCCAAAAGATATACCAAAAGCAGAATAGCCAAAGAAGCATGTTATCACATGGGCTATGAGCCAGTTGCTTTTTAATGCTGGAATTAATGGCTGTATCTTGCTGTCAATAGAAGGGGAAAACGAGGCATAGGCGAGAGCAAGAAATGCCAGTGGCGATACAAAAACTCCGAGGGTCTTATTCTTTGTGCGCCACTCCACAATAAGATACAAGAGGATAATGGTCCAACTGAAGAATATGAGCGACTCGTAAAGATTTGAGAATGGGGCGTGACCAATTCCCATCTTGTAGGATTCATACCACCTTAGCCCGATGGCAAATGCCTGCCCAAAGAACCCCATAATACAGGTCCATGTCGCGACCCTTCCAAACGCGGCCTTTCCCATTATCATCATACACAGATAAAAAAAGAAAGCCGCAAAATACACAAACGTAATATAGCTCAGGATCGTTGCGTTAGTCATTTTTCTTGTCTCCAAATGGGGTTTTGAGGGTCTGCAAAAGTTCGTGAGTTTCTCTTTCCAGTCCCACCGGGTTCTTGCTTGCCATTGCCGCTACGCTAATTTTTGACTTGCCGCCACGCGACTCAATCCTTATCCAAAACCGCCTATGTGAGGCAAAGAAGGTAATGAAAAGTCCTCCAATAATCAAGATGAAACCCGCCCAGACTACAGGTACACCGGGGTCCTTGCTTAGCTGGAGCCCGGTATAGTATTTGCTCTCTATCTCCTCTAGATAAAACGTATAGGGTTTGTAGGCTGATGGATTAAGTTTTGGGAATTTTTCGAATATTCCCGGGAAACTGCGCCTTATTCTGTCTTGATACTGAAATACCCAAAATCGGATTGACTTGCCCTTTTGGGAGGCCACCTTGATCAAAATGGCAGGCCCCATGTTCATAAAATTGTCCCTTATTTGGGATACCGTAAAGAAACCATCGTCGAGCGCCAAAGGAACTTTCTCACCAAGTTTCACCGTTAATGAACTAGTCTGGGGTTTACTTGCCCTTCGTACAATTCGAATCAAGGCCTTATCGCCCGGTACGGCCCCATAACTTGATTGATAAAAAGTTATTCCCCGGAATTTCACTGGGTGATTCACCAACAAAACCGCAGACTTCACCTTTTCCCCATTGTGCAGGAAGCTGAGATCGGAGCGGTATTCTTTAGGGGCGCCATTGTCATAGAATGATACCTTGAAATCATCGCACCGAACAGTGAAGCCCAAATCCACGGGTACCATCTTTCCCCTGAGCATGGCACTGCTGACCTGGTCACCTTCAAGTATGTTTACATATGCCTCAAAGCCAAAAAATGAGCCTATCAAGGCACCTGCTATAATAACCAATACGCTCAAGTGAACAAGATATACGCCAAAATGGCTGAATCTACCCTTGTCAGCATAAAAGTAAACAGTGGAACCTGAGAGCTTCTTGACCACCCCCTTGTATTTTGATTGAAGAAGGCCTTCCAGGGTGGAAGACACTGATTCACCCGGCTGGGAAACGACGAATGTTTGATGTTCGGGGATACCCTGAAATATCTTGGATCGATCTGGCCTTGGTCTCGCAGTGAAACGTCGCCATGCACCAGGAAATCTATCCATGGAGCAAATAATCAGGTTTAGGGCCAGCGCTCCAATCAGGATCCTGAACCACGCTGTATGGTACATATCAAACAGGCCCAGCATTTGAAAAAAATGGAAGGTCTGGGGGCTTAGCCGGTGTGCAAAATCAACTGCCTCCTCACGTTGTGGAATGAAAGTGCCTATAACTGAAGCTATTGCGATGAGTACAAGGAGTACAATTGTGAGCTTAACTGAGCTAAGGGTCCTCCACAGTATGTTCTGACTCTTCTTCTCTTTTTCCATAAGTAAATGATGTTTCTCCTCAATTTCATTAATCTTTTAAGATTCCCGTTCTATCATTGTACGTCCCTCTGCCTTCGACATCAAAACAGAAGTCAATGCTGACTGCGGAGGTCCCAAAATTTTCTTGGCGATCCCTCTCGATAAAGTCTACCGTGGAAGAGAAAAATAACTCATTTTTTGCATGTTCATCCATTTTGATTTTACGAAAATTGTTTACCACGTTGAGGTACGAAGTGCAATTGGTAATCCACTGAACAGTATTGTGCAAGAGGGGATTGTGTTTTGCGAACATGTTGGTGTAAGATAGCTTGTGCCTGTCGAGTCCAAGTGCAGTGAGAGACATTAGCCTCAAATACACTTTGAAAGGAGCTATGCGATGCTGGATCTGAAATTCGTAAGGACCAATCTGGATCAGGTGCAGGAGATGCTTAAGGCAAGAGGCTATGATCTGGATATGTCAAGATTTAGTGACGTGGACGACAAGAGGCGAGCCCTTATAACCCGGCTAGAAGAATTAAGGCATAAGAGAAATACTGTCAGTCAGGATATAGCGAGGCTCAAGAAGCAGGGAGATGACGCTTCTGAGCTGATTTCCCAAATGAAAGAAGTCTCTAATGAGATAAAGAATATAGAAAAAGAGGTCGTAGAATACGAAGATCAGCTCCAAGAGCTGTTGATGGTCATACCCAATATGCCAGATGAATCCGTACCCTTGGGCCAGGATGAGTCTGACAATAGCGTGATCAAAACCTGGGGTGAAAAAAGGGAGATGGATTTCGAGCCTTTACCCCACTGGGAAATAGGGGAAAGGCTCGGTATCCTTGATTTTGCTCGTGCTGCCAAGTTGGCAGGGGCCAGATTTGCCTTGTATAGAGGCTTGGGAGCAAGGCTTGAGCGGGCCCTTATCAATTTTATGTTGGACATTCATACAAAGGAACATGGATACTTGGAAATACTTCCCCCATTCATGGTGAACAGGGCTTGCATGACAGGAACAGGCCAGCTACCAAAGTTCGAGGAGGATCTTTTCAAGATTGAAGGATGGGACTATTTTCTCATACCAACAGCAGAGGTGCCAGTTACTAACATTCACCGTGAAGAGATCCTCAGGGAAGAGCAACTTCCCATTTCTTATGTTTCTTACACTCCTTGTTTTAGGTCAGAAGCTGGGTCTTATGGCAAAGATACCAGAGGGCTTATCCGCCAACACCAATTCAACAAGGTGGAGCTTGTTAAGTTCAGTAAGCCAGAGGAGTCCTGGGAGCAATTGGAGATATTGACCAGAAATGCCGAGGAGATTCTACGTCGGCTGGAGCTTCCATACCGGGTGGTTAGTTTGTGCACCGGGGACCTCGGCTTCTCTGCGGCCAAGACGTACGATTTGGAGGTCTGGTTGCCTGGCCAAGGAGTGTACCGGGAAATATCCTCGTGCAGTAATTTCACAGACTTCCAGGCTCGGCGGGCTGGCATCCGTTATAAGAAAAAGGGTGCAAAGGGCACCGCCCTTGTACATACCCTGAATGGTTCAGGACTTGCAGTGGGAAGGACCGTTGTAGCAATATTAGAAAATTACCAGCAACCTGACGGCAGTGTTATGATACCCTCTGCGCTTCGGGAATACATGGGAGGGCTTGAAAGGATAACCGGCCCCACTTCGTGATTTATCTCAAACTATTTGAAACGAATAATTTGCTATGATTCATAAATTGGCACCAGGCGGTTCCAGAAATTCCATGGCAGCAAGAATAGACATAAAGGAACTTGCTGAGTTCTATCCACGCTTCAAGGCTTTCCACGAGCTGATGGCCAAAAAGATAAGGGAAATTCTCCTAGTTTCAAGCCCTTATGATGCCTTCATACTGGAGGAAGACACCAGCCTGGCCTCTCAGATCATAAATGAGTACAGGGGCCTAAATCTCAGTCAGCCACCAAGGGTGACAAGGACGTCTTCAACTCGCGAGGCACTAAGACTCTTGGAACAAAAGAGGGTAGATATGGTCATAACCATGCCTCACCTGGAGGATATGGATGCCTTCACTTTGAGTCTTGAGATCAAAAAGAAGAACCCATCTCTTCCCGTCATTCTACTGGCCCACAGTATAAGAAGCATATTTCCCCTTCCTGAGAGCATGGACTGTACTGGTGTGGATAAGATCTTTATATGGTCGGGAAATTCTGACCTTCTTCTTGCCCTAGTCAAGAACGCAGAAGATAGCCTTAATGTGGACTACGATACACAAAAGGCGATGGTCCGGGTTCTCATTCTGGCTGAGGATTCTCCAGTATATTACTCATCCTTTCTTCCGCTAATTTACAAGGAGATAGTGAAACAGACCCAGGAAGTGCTCCAAAGTGGGTTAAACGAAGAGCATAGACTCCTCCTGATGCGTGCTAGGCCCAAGATTCTGCTTGCCCAATCTTATGAGGAGGCCATCGGGTTCTGTGAAAAATACAAGGACTACCTGTTTGGTGTGATATCTGACACCAGGCTTCCCAGAGATGGAAAGCTGGATGACAATGCGGGATTTGAGATTCTGTCTAAGATCAGGAACGAGATTCCCGATCTACCACTGTTGCTGATGAGTTCCGAATCTGCAAACATGGAGACTGCCTCCAAGATACCCGCTGCTTTCATTGATAAGAACAGTCCCATTCTTATAAAGGAACTACACGAGTTCTTTCTTACCCATCTAGGGTTTGGGGACTTTGTCTTTCGCCTGCCTGACGGGAGCGAAATCGATAGGGCCTCAGACCTTCACGAATTGGAGCAAAAGCTAGCCCAGGTCCCCGATGAATCTCTCTGGTATCACGCTCAACACAACCATTTTTCCAGATGGATTATGGCAAGGTCTGAATTCACGTTGGCCTCTACCATCAGGGAAGCGCAAACCTCTGACTTTGAAAACTCAGATGAGATCAGAAAATATCTGATTTCCATGATCCACGGATTGAGAAAATGGCGTCAAAAGGGGGTAGTAGCTCAGTTCAACCCCGCCTATTTTGACCCTGACGTTATGGATTTCGTTAAGATTGGCAGCGGCTCTCTTGGTGGCAAAGCCAGAGGGCTTGCTTTCATGTCTGCTCTGCTTCATGAGCAGCAGGAGTTGCATGAAAAATATCCCCAGTTGAACATCTTAATTCCCAAGACCCTTGTTATTTGCACGGATGGGTTTGAGTCCTTTGTGGACCAAAATGACCTCAAGCATTTCTCCCAGGAAGGCTATTCGGACGAAGAAATTAGGGAAAGTTTTTTGAGAGCGCAAATGCCTGAGTGGCTTGTGGAAAACCTGAAGGCATTTTTGGAAAAGATCAAATATCCTCTTTCGATTAGATCCTCAAGCTTGTTGGAAGATGCCCACTTTCAGCCTTTTGCAGGAATATACAAAACTTACATGATCCCCAACAACCATCCTAACCTAAAAGTAAGGCTTGAACACCTTATCACCGCAATCAAACTGGTGTATGCCTCCACCTATTACGAGTCGGCCAAATCCTATTCCAAGACAATCTCGGTCAGACCTCAAGAAGAAGCCATGGCCGTAGTAATTCAGCAATTGGTAGGACAGGAGCATGGTGAGTTCTTTTATCCAACCATTGGAGGGGTTGCCCAATCTTATAATTTTTATCCTGTGGGACCAATGAAACCGGAAGACGGTATCGCAAGCATTGCCCTTGGCTTTGGTAAAACAGTGGTTGAGGGAGAGAAATCCCTTCGATTCTGCCCGAGGTATCCCCAGGTGACCCCGCAGTTCTCAAATGTGGATGAGATATTGGAAAACGCCCAACACACCTTTTATACCTTAAGAATAAAGAACTACCCTGATACCCTTAGATTTGAGCCCCACTCAAACTTAGAAAAAAGGCAAGTGCATGAGGCGGAAAATGAATTGCCCGTAAAGGCACTGAGTGGCACTTACATCGCTAATGAGCACCGGATCCGAGAATCAGGGTTTATCCCTGGACCTAAGGTTTTGACGTTTGCCCCAGTACTCAAGCACGATATTGTCCCCCTTTCCCAATTGCTTATGGACCTTATGTACCTGGGCAGGAGAAATTTGGGGTGTCCAATAGAAATAGAGTTTTCCCTTAATCTTCGAAATACAGGCCCAAAGAAAGGGGATTTCTTCTTCCTGCAAATAAGGCCAATGGCATTTGAACAGGAAAGGTCCAATGTGAGAATTACCGAAGAAGAGAAAAGAAACTCCATCTGTAGGTGCAGGCAGGCGCTGGGGGTTGGTGTTAAAGAGAACATCAAGGATGTGGTTTTTGTAAAACCTGATGTCTTCACTGCCGAGTCCACGCAACAGATAGCCCTAGAAATTCGCAAGATCAATGCCCGCCTAGTTGAGCGCAAAAAACCCTATCTGCTCATAGGGCCTGGTAGGTGGGGGTCGGCAGATCCTTGGCTGGGCATACCAGTTAGCTGGAAGGATATCTCGGGGGTTTGTGCCATCGTTGAACTGAGATATGAGAAGCTCAAGGCTGACCCTTCCCAGGGTTCCCATTTCTTTTTGAATATCACATCGTTGGGTATTCATTACCTCACCGTAACAGAGGGGAGCGAGGACCACTTGGATTGGAAATGGCTTTACTCACAGCCGGTTGTTGAGGAAACACAGTTTCTGAGATACATCAGGACACAGTTCCCCTTGACTGTCAAGATAGACCGAAGCAAACCCGAATGTATAATTTACCCACAAAGGGAAGCTGAGCAAGAGATTGATCTTTCTCGTAGCTGCCAGTGGTGGCTTTCCAAGTCACCCTAACAAATACTGATTATGAAGGAGGTTTCACGTGAGCAACATGGTAGATATCATGGAACTGATTGAGTCTAGGGACCCTGGAGAAAAGGAATTCCACCAGGCTGTTCGAGAGGTACTGGAAACGGTTCAGCCCGTTTTGGAGAGAAACCCGCATTATAGGAAGCTGGGCATCCTGGAAAGAATTACAGAGCCTGAGAGGGTCATAATATTCCGGGTGCCATGGATAGATGATCAAGGCCAGGTCAGGGTCAATCGGGGATTCAGGGTGCAGATGAACAGTGCATTAGGGCCTTACAAAGGTGGGCTGCGTTTCCATCCCTCTGTCAACCTGAGCATATTAAAGTTCCTTGCCTTTGAACAAGTGTTCAAGAACGCTTTGACATCTCTGCCAATGGGAGGCGGAAAGGGGGGCTCAGATTTTGATCCCAAAGGAAAGTCCGACGATGAGGTGATGAGATTTTGTCAGTCCTTTATGTCGGAGCTGTACCGTCACATTGGACCAAATACGGATGTCCCTGCTGGGGATATTGGCGTTGGTGCGAGAGAAATCGGGTTTCTTTTTGGAATGTACAAGAAATTGAAAAACGAATTTACAGGAGTTCTTACAGGTAAAGGACTCAACTGGGGTGGCAGTCTCATCAGGCCAGAGGCAACAGGTTATGGTTGCGTCTATTTTGCAGCAGAGATGCTGAGCACGAAGG
>CAZDVV010000060.1:0-11466 GCA_964508875.1 uncultured Desulfobacteraceae bacterium
CCCATCGCACATGAACCTCAGCAGGTCATAATTCTTTGGCATTTGCTGCCTATTGTCTAAATTGAGCATTTAAAGATTCATGCATAACCAAGAACCATTTTTGTCTGTGTTATGAGGTGCTAGCGAGGTCGAAACATGCGAGCGGTTGTTCAAAGGGTCAAGGAATCAAGGGTTGAGATTGGCGGCGAGGTAGTGGGACAGATAAGCAAGGGATTTCTGGTCCTTCTAGGGGTTGCCCAAGGAGACGATGAGCAAGACTGTTCCTATCTTGCCGATAAGATTGCAAATCTGAGGATATTTCCTGATGAGAAAGGTCAGATGAATCTGTCTTTGCTGGATGCAGGCGGTGAAATCCTCGTCGTTTCACAGTTTACCTTGCTGGGAGATTGCAAAAAGGGGAGAAGGCCAAGTTTTGCCAAGGCTGCTAAGCCACCAGAGGCCCAAAGACTATATGAAGAGTTTGTTCGAGTGCTCAGGGCGAAGGGAATCCAGGTAGAAACCGGACGGTTCCAAGAAATGATGGATGTGTACCTAATAAATGACGGCCCTGTAACGCTCCTCCTTGACAGCAAGAAGGCCTTTTGATTCCCCAGAAAATCAGTCCAAGTCTAAAGAGCTTTCGAGCTCCTTGATTCTTTCCTCTATCTCCTTACGTTCTTTAGGATCTAAATCTTCCTTTTCCAGCCTGTACTTGAGTGCCAAAAGCTCCATTTTTTGTCGGTATTCACCGCAATTTATCTTCATTTTCTTCACCTAGCTAGCTGCTGTTCCATACGCCATTCCACTTTGGCGGGGGCGGGTTCTTTATAAAATACTTACACCGCCTGAGATAGATCTCAGCAACACGAAGTGCTGGATCAGCCTTGTGAGCATTGTAAAACATCTCAGCAGCCTGTTTCCACTGTTTAAGCTTGTAGAGGCGCAGTCCCATGGAAAAGATGTTCAGGGCTTTGTGCTGCTGATCCGAGGGCATTTCTCTATCCACAAGGCAATACACCCTTGTGGTTTCACCGTCGAACTGTTGTATGGTATCTATCTCAACACAAAAGAGCTTGTCTTTTACCGCATGATAAGTGGGCTCACTTATCAAAATATTCATGCCATAATAGGTGCTCAGTCTTTCTAGCTTGGCCCCTAGATTTACGCTTTCACCAATGGCGGTATAATCGAATCTTTGCCTTGAACCCAGGTTGCCCACCAGCATGGTCCCAGTGCTTATTCCAATACCTACATCCAGAGCAGTTCTACCCGTTGTGACCCACTGGGTGTTGAGACGTTCCAATGTTTTTATCATTTCTATGGCAGCCTCACAGGCCTTATAGGGATGCTCGGGAATTGGAACTGGCGCGCCAAAGATTGCCATCAATCCATCGCCAATATATTTGTCAAGAGTGCCTCCCGATTTGAAGACTATGTCTGTCATTGCAGTCAAGTATTCATTCAACTGAGACGCCAGTTCCTGTGGAGCCGAGTTCTTTGAGAGCTTAGTAAAACCTCGCAGATCAGAAAATAGGACCGACAAATCCTTCTTTTCGCCGCCAAGGTGAATGTCATCACGTTGCTTGAGGAGCTGTTTAACTACGAAAGGCGATACGTATTGATGGAAGGCAACCTTCAGCCTTTTCTTTTCCTTTTCTTGGGTTACATAATAGTAGATTGTGAGCAGACCATAGGTCATGGCAAGGGAAATGGCGGGATAAATTATGTTAAGCCATACCCCTCGAGTCCAGAATAGGGCAGTACAAGCTCCCACGTGTGCAACGAATAATCCGGCACAAACAAAGACCGCCCTGTAAGGACCCAATAACCATAACAGGAATACCGAGGATAGGCCCAGCATGCAGATGGTCAAAAGGTCTACTATACCAGACCATTTCGGTTTCAGTATGTAGCGCTGTGTCAGAATGTTATCGGCGACTGTGGCATGAACTTCTAGTCCAGGATACACAGGGCCAAATGGGGTGGCTCTCTGGTCGTATATTCCCACGGCTGTGGCTCCTACAAAGACGATGGAACCTTTGAGTATACCATCCTCTATATCTCCCCTAAGGATATCCGTGACGGGGATATGTGGAAAAGTTTTTGGAGGCCCAAGATAGTTGATAAGCAGGTTACCGTTTGCGTCTGTAGGGACAAATTTTTTCCCAATTTTTATACCCGCTACCCTATAATCTGAAACAACTACGCTGAGTGGAGGGCGGTCCAAAGCGTTCCACAGGGCCTGTATGGATAATGGCGAATAGACATCTCCCCCGCACTGAATGGCAAGGGGTATCCTTCGCACAACTCCATCTGGGTCAGGGAATATATTGAAATATCCGGTAGATTCTGCGGCTTCAGTTAGTTCGTCAAGATTAGTTACCGGCACAAATGCCTTGGTAAAAGGGGAGGGACCTGAGCCATGACGTCTATATAGCACAATAGGGTACTTTGATGTTTCGATGAGGGAAAGGCGTTTCATTAACTGATTGTGATCAAGCTCGTGTTCCACATCTTCACGGCTTATGTGAAAGAAATAGCCAAGTACAATCCGGGCCCTTGAATCCTTTATAGAGCGAGCCAATATTAAGTCATTGTTGAATTGGTTCTTGATTCTCTCCAAAAGGGAGATAAGCTCCACCTTTGTGGTTAGTCCTTTCTTTACCTCTGTTTCAAGTTCGTCTAGGAGGCTTCGGTCCACATACTCATCAGGCTCAAAAAAGCCGATGTCAAAAGCAATCACCTTTGCCCCTTTTTCAGATAAGGCATCCACCAGATTTGCAATCTTCCACCTAGGCCAAGGCCACCTCCCTTCACGCCTTAAGCTCTTCTCATCAATAACACAAAGAACGATATTATGGCTGGGAGCCAAGGAACCCCGAGACTGCAACCTCAGATCATATGTTTTGAGTTCGAGGAGATCCAGAAACCCGATGCCCGATACGTAGAGTAGAAGGACTACCACAATGGAGGCAAGCGCAATAGCGAGAGGCATGAATTTGGATGCGGCTGACAAGAGCCTTTTCATTAGGTCTTCCCCCCAAGAAGTAAGAGAATGAAAGGGATATTCTCTTAGTTCAACTTATAGTTTAGTGCTGAAAAGAAAGTCAAGACGACCTTGGTATCCCAAGCCCATTAGTTATTTCGGCAACGCCCTTTCAAAACTAGAAAAACACTTGTTTTCCATTGACTGGCAAGAAAGGCATTGTTAGTTGTATAATTAAAATGGTGAAACCAGAGTTTGGTGTTTTGGGGCCAAGGGATGAAGGGTAGAATTCGGTCAAAAAAATCAAAAGGTAAGGGATTTACATGAAATGCGTCCTTGCAATTGCCGGGTCAGACCCTATGGGGGGAGCGGGTATTCAGGCAGATATAAAGACAATTACAGCATTGGGTGCGCACGCTGTGACAGTTATCACTTCCCTTACAGCACAGAACTCAAAAGGGGTGAGGAGCATCCATTTGGTGCCCGCGTCCTTTGTTAAAAAACAAATGGAAGTGATAGTTGAAGAGCTTGTGCCAGATGCGGTTAAAATCGGTATGTTAGCCCATGAGTCTGTCATTGCAGCTGTGGCGGAATTACTTCACAAATACAGGCTTTCTCCGGTTGTGCTCGATCCGGTATTGAAGGCCTCTGCCGGAGGAAATCTTCTTGACCCCGAGGCCGTTGATATTCTAAAAAGCAAACTTTTTCCTCTAGTGCAGGTTGTAACCCCGAACATCCCTGAGGCAGAAATACTGGCTGGCATTAGGATAAGGGATAGGGATTCTATGATGGAGGCGGCGAGACGAATTGGGGGAGTAGGTAGGGCAGTGGTTGTGAAAGGGGGACACCTTGATACTGCATGTTCAGACTTGATTTATGATTCGGAGAGGTTTTTGTGGGTGGAAGGACAGAGGATTTCGGCTTCCAATACTCATGGTACAGGATGCGTGTTTTCTTCTGCACTGGCCGTATATATGGCCAAGGGGAAAAATGTATTTGATGCCACAAAAATGGCGCATGATTTTACGAGATCTGCTATAATGTATAGTTATTCATTAGGAAAAGAATGGGGATCTGTTAACCCACTGGGTCTGATTATGTCAAACACAGTGGGATAAAAACTAATTTAGTTCAGAAGGGAAAAGAGTCAATGACCTTAATGGAAAGCGCAAAGGCCGGGTTGATTACTCCTGAGATTCAGGCCGTGGCCCGAAAAGAACAGGTGGAGCCTGAGTGGCTTGCAGGGCAAGTTGCAAGGGGAAGGATTGTTATACCTTGTAACAAAAGACATAAAGGGCTGGAGCCCTGTGGGATTGGCGAAGGTCTCTTGGTAAAGGTAAATGCAAATATTGGTACATCATCTGACAGGGCCGTTTTGTCTGAGGAGTTGGAAAAGCTCCGTGTGGCCATTGAAGCCGGCGCAGACACAGTGATGGACCTTTCCACAGGGGGAAATATAGACGAATGCAGGCGTGCAATTATAAGGAACACCAGGGCCCCTGTGGGCACAGTGCCCATTTATCAAGCGGTGATAGAAGCCATAGAGAATGGCGGCGGGCTTATCCACCTGAGTGTGGACAATATCTTCGAGGTGATTGAGAGACAGGCTAGAGATGGTGTGGATTTCATGACGGTGCATTGCGGACTCACAAGGGCAGCCCTTGAGATGCTACGTGCTCAAGGCCGTATAACCGATATTGTGAGCAGAGGCGGAGCATTTCTCACCACCTGGATGCTTCATCATGACAAGGAAAATCCGCTTTATGAGTATTATGACAGGCTTTTGGAACTTGCCCGCAAGTATGATATAACCCTTAGCCTTGGAGATGGTCTGAGACCGGGATGCATAGCAGATGCTACTGACAGGGCGCAAATCCATGAGCTTATGACATTGGGGCATTTGACCAAACTGGCGTGGGATAAGGGAGTACAAGTAATGATAGAAGGTCCTGGCCATGTTCCACTGGACCAGATTCAGGCAAATGTTCTGATCCAAAAGAGGCTTTGCAACAATGCCCCATTTTACGTGCTGGGTCCCCTTGTGACAGATATAGCAACGGGATACGATCATGTGGCGTGCGCCATTGGAGGGGCGGTTGCTGCGGTTGCGGGAGCAGATTTTCTCTGCTATGTGACCCCTGCCGAGCATCTATGTCTACCATCGGTCCAGGACGTAAGAGAGGGAGTAGTAGTCACAAAAATTGCTGCCCACGCAGCGGATATTGCAAGGGGCAATAAACTGGCCCTCGAGAGGGATCGGCAAATGGCAGTGGCTAGGAAAAAGCTGGACTGGGAAGCCCAAATGCGCCTTGCCATAGACCCTCAAAAGGCACACAGCTACCGGGAGAAAAGCCCCCCTGCTGAAGAGGACGTCTGCACCATGTGCGGCAAGTATTGCGCGATAAAGACGGTCAAGACCTACTTCAAGGAAAGATAAACGGAAGTCCGATTTCCAAGGTTTAAGGGCCTCTTTTTTATTTGCCTATACAAAAGTTGCTGAAAATGCTTTCTAGCACATGTTCAGGAGTGGTTTCGCCCACTATCTCCCCTAAGCTATCCAGGGCGTTCCGCAATTCAAAGGCGATGATTTCCAAGGGGGCATTTTCAGTTGTACACCTAAGGACATTTTCCAAGAATTTTTTTGTTTCTCTCAAAGCCTTAGCTTGCCGCACATTAGGGGCAATAGCAGAGGAGGCGGTAAATTTGTCACCTCCCACTACCAGCTTCACGATCTCTTTCTTTAGACGAGATATTCCTTCGCCTCTAAGAGCAGAGACCCTCACGGTGGGAAATGGGGGAAGATCCTTGAGCACTTTCTCCCAGTTCATGGCCGAAGGCAGATCAATCTTGTTCAAGACAAGCAGTGTAGTCTTCTTCTTTACCTTTTCTAGAAGCTGAATGTCTTCGGGGCTGAGGGAAACGCTTTGGTCTAGAACAGCGAGGACGAGATCCGCCTCCTTGAGTTTTTCCTCTGTGAGTTGAACGCCTATTTTCTCAACTTCGTCAGCCACCTCCCTTATTCCTGCCGTATCCATCAACCGGACTGGCACTCCTTCTATGCTTAAGGTAGATTCAATTACGTCTCGTGTGGTTCCGGGAATGGCAGTGACGATCGCCTTTTGCTCATCCAAAATGCGGTTGAGGAGGCTGGACTTTCCAACATTGACTCTGCCCGCTATAACAGTGCTAATCCCCTCCACCCAGATTTTTTTCTCCGAATGGGCTCGTATAAGCAAATCAATTTCTGGGACGATGTCTTGTGTGAGCGCCTTTACCACAGCTTCACGGTCAAGAAAGGTGTCTTCTTCATCTGGGAAATCAATAGCGGCCTCGATTTGTCCCAGAAATTGGATCAATTGTTCTCGGAGTGTGTTAATTTTATCTTTGAGGGATCCTCGAATCTGCTGGGAGGCAAGATGCAACCCTCGCTCAGAACGGGAGTTTATAAGTTCCACAACAGCTTCTGCCTGTGTGAGGTCTATACGCCCATTGAGATATGCTCGAAGGGTGAACTCTCCAGGTTCAGCAAGGCGAGCGCCAGAGTCAATTACAACCTCAAGGATCTTGGATAGTATGAAATACCCGCTATGAGAGTTAATTTCTACTACATCTTCTCTAGTATAGGTGCGAGGGGCTTTCATGTAAGTGGCAAGAACTTCGTCCAAGCACAGGCCGGTGCTAGGGTCAAACACATGGCCCAAATACAATCGATGGGACTTGAAGTGGTTGATAGGGCGGTGAGGTCTAAATATCCTTTTTAAGATACTCAAGGACTCAGGTCCGCTAATGCGGATAATCCCAATTCCTGCCTGGCCAATAGGCGTAGCAATGGCTGCTATGGTATCTGTTGTGGCACTCTGAGCCATTTAGTGTTTATAGCGTATAGCATCATCTTATTTATCACGACTTTTTCGGGATGATGAGTACCTTTTTCAACATGCCATCACCCCTGCTTCTGGTATCCAGGTTAGCGTCATCCTTCAGCGCAAGGTGTATTATCCTTCTTTCCCTGGGGGTAAGAGGATTGGTAGCTACGGGTCTCCCTATTCTCTTGGCCTTGTCGCCCAGTTTTAAGGCCATTTGGATTAGGGCGTCACGTCGCCTTTGCCTGTAGTTTTCTGCGTCAACTACCACCTGCACCTTTCTTGAAAGTGACTTGTTGACAATTTTGTTAACTATAAACTGTATGGCATCTAAGGTTTTGCCTTTTCGTCCAATGAGTAGACCTGACTTGTCTCCTTGTATGTTCAGGGTAATTTTGCCATTTTCTGTTCCGGCACTCACTTCAGCCTCTGTGGGAATGAGGGCAAGGATATCCTCCAAGGTCTTCTTGGCAAAGGCAACTTCATCTTCCTCCTCGACCTTCTCAGGTTCTGCCCCGGGGATTGTTACTTTTATCTTTGCCTTCTTAGTGCCAACAATGCCGAATATACCAGCTGACCCAGGCTCCAAGATTTCAATGTCCAGCTCTTCTTTGGATCGGTTTAATTCTTTGCAGGCCTTCTCGATTGCTTCTTCAGTAGTTTTTCCCTCGAATTCAAACTCTAACATGTCTCGTCCTCCAAACACTATGCAGATCGTTTCTGAATACGATATTGCTGGCCTATGGACAGGATATTATTTACAAGCCAATAAAGGACCAGTCCTGATGGGAAGTTAATAAACATAAAGGTAAAGATAATGGGTAAAAACATCATGAACTTGGCCTGAGTAGGATCACCTGGAGTTGGTGTCATCTTCTGTTGTATATACATGGAGGCTCCCATGAGTAATGTCAACACAGGGATGCCATATGGAGGGGCCATGAAAGGAATCTTAAAAGAAAAATGAAAAAGTCGATCAGGGGCAGATAGATCGTTTATCCATAACATGAAGGGTGCATGCCTCAATTCGATAGCTTTCCCTAAGATTCGGTAGAGGGCGAAAAAGACAGGAATTTGTATTATCATGGGAAGACATCCACTCATGGGATTGACCTTGTAAGTCCGATACAAGGCCATCATTTCCTTATTCATCTGCTCCCGATTATCCTTATACTTTTCCTTTATTTTGGCCATAATGGGTTGGAGCTTTTGCATTTCCTTCATAGATTTGTAGCTCTTATGCGTGAGTGGCCAGAAAAGGATCTTAATTAGAATGGTCAGCAGAATAATGGATACCCCATAATTGTGGATATACTTATTAAAAAATCTGAGGGTGAAAAGCAGAGGTTTAGCAATTATATTGGTCCATCCAAAATCTACTGCCCTATCAAGATTCTTGCCGAATTGTTTGAGCACGTTCAATTGCCTGGGGCCAAGGAATAATGTGAAGCCACCCCGTATTTCAGAGCCAGGGGCAATCGATACTTCTGGCTCCATTAGAATTCCAGTCTGTTTACCTGTGTCAGGATTCCAAATTCCCCGGAAAAGCGCATCATTGACACCTTCCGGAATAATCGCACACATGAAATAGTTCTTTTGATAGGCTACCCACTGAAGATTGCCTTTGAGTTCCTTGCTTGGCTTCTTCTTGAACTTGAGCTGTTTTATTTTTCCATCGGCCAGGGCAATAAGGCCTGTGTAAGGGGCGTAGTAACCACCTTTTTTCTTGGGTGGCTGGCCACTAACTTTTGCAACAAGTCGTCCTTTCAAGGTCTGAGGACTTTGGTTTACTACCCGTAGGCTCACATCTACCCTATATTGGTTTGGATAGATTTTTAAGGTCTTCTCAAGGTACACTCCATCCTTAGTTTTTCCGTAGAACTTGATTATCTGGGGGGAAGACCCAGGATCCAGTTTAACGTCTTGGGCGTCTGTCTCAAATATCTTCACTCCCTCATTGCCCAATTTTCCTAAGGACATCCCCAACCAGAGGAATTCATTCTTAACCCCCGGGTCAACTAGATCCACCAAGGGGGAAGAAGGATCAACGGTTTCCCTGTAACCTTTGAGTTTGAAACTCTTAATGGAGGGCCCGATATTTGAGATTTCGGCTTTGTATAAAGGAGTACTTACATGGATTATCTTTTCCTTTATATTCTCATCTGGCAGTACGGGCAAATTGTTCTTCAGATGCTTTGCCAGTGGAGCGCTCACATCCTTTTTTTCAGATGAGCCTGTCTCTTGTGTCTGTTTGGTTTGCTTCTGGTGCCTTTTAGATATCTCATTTTGCTTGGGAGTGAAAAATACCGACCAAAGAAATAGCACCAGAAAAGAGAGTACAAATGCCAACAAAGTCCTTTTATCCATTTTTATTCCTTGTCCGAAAGAAATTGTATGCTCGTCCGGCGAACCTCAGGCCCCATAGCCTACAGGGCATGTCAGTAAAGTCAAGGGGTGCCAAGGGAATGGCACATTCCAAGCAACATTCCTCTGTGGGATCTGTTATGGAACGGGGTCATAGCCCCCGGGATTGAAAGGATGGCATTTGGAGATTCTCAGCAAAGAAAGTATGCCCCCTTTCACAATCCCATGTTTTTCAAGGGCCTGACGGGCATACTCAGAGCAGGAGGGGTGGAAGCGACAGCACGGAGGCAAAAAGGGTGATATGGCCAATTGATATAATCTAATCAAAGCCGTAATGCCTTTTTTCATACTACTTAGAATCCTTTTTTTCAAAAAGGACTGCACCTAATTCCTCTGTTACCGTCTTCAAGTTTAAGCCTGATGCATCTCTCCTAGCGATGATGACGAAGTCATGATCTTGCGGCAGACTTGCCTTGTTGAGCCTGAAAAATTCCCTAATTAGCCTCTTGATGCGGTTTCGTTTGACAGCATTGGCCGTCTTTCTGGTAACTGTTACCCCCAGTCTCCTTATGCCCAGGCCATTTGGTTTTAAAAGGACGACAAAATGTTCTGTTTGATATCTTTTTCCCGACCGATTTAAATTGACAAAGGCTGAACGATTCAATAATCTCTCTTTTTTTGAGAAGGACTGAGAATGTTCAGTCTGATCAGGGTCTGGTCGAGAATTCATGGGCATATATTATTACACGGTTAAGCGCTTCCGCCCCTTGGCCCGTCTTCGTTTGAGAACATTTCTGCCCGCTTTTGTTTGCATCCTGGCCCTGAAGCCATGAGTCCTTGCTCGCTTTATGTTGCTGGGTTGATAGGTACGTTTCATAGTTTTTTCAAGTCCTTAGTTGAAATTTTATATAAAACTTCATTTAATCACCAGCCAAAAAGTTTGTCAAGGCAAATAACACTTTTACCGATTTTAGAACAAGATTACGATAGGAGATGAAAGGAGAGCAGGATGCTTTTAGATCCAATTTTGGGCTGGTTTTCAAATGACTTGGCCATAGATTTGGGGACAGCCAACACCCTCGTTTATATGAAGGGAAAAGGGATTGTCCTAAGTGAGCCATCGGTAGTGGCTGTGAGAAAAAACGGCAGAGGTGCAAACAAGGTGCTGGCTGTCGGCAAAGAGGCCAAGATGATGTTGGGTAGAACGCCAGGGAACATTGTGGCCATAAGGCCAATGAAAGACGGCGTTATAGCCGATTTTGAGATTACCGAGGCCATGCTGCGCCATTTTATTCGCAAGGTTCACAATAGACGCACCCTTGTGAGACCCAGAATAATAATCTGTGTGCCCAGTGGAATCACTCAGGTGGAGAAAAGGGCTGTTCGGGAATCTGCTGAGTCAGCCGGCGCGCGAGAGGTCTTTCTCATAGAGGAGCCCATGGCCGCAGCCATTGGGGCAGGCCTACCGATAACTGAACCAACCAGCAATATGGTGGTGGATATTGGCGGCGGGACCACTGAGGTGGCCGTTATTTCCCTTGCCGGTATTGTTTATAGCAAGTCAGTACGTGTTGGGGGAGACAAAATGGACGAGGCCATCCTTCAGCATATAAAAAGGAAATACAACCTTCTTATCGGAATCAGAACCGCCGAGATAATAAAGACCACCATAGGAAATGCCTATCCCAGCGACCAAATTGAGACGATAGAGGTAAAAGGCCGGGACTTGGTAACAGGCATTCCCAAAATCCTTACCATTGACTCAGAGGAGATCCGAAAGGCAATCTCGGAACAAGTGGAGACCATTGTGGAAACTGTTCGCATTGCCCTGGAGCAAACTCCTCCTGAACTTGCTGCTGATATCGTGGACAAGGGTATCGTACTAACGGGAGGAGGATCCTTGTTAAAGAATTTGGATGCCCTTTTGAGAGAAGAAACCAAGTTGCCCATCACCATAACCGAAGACCCGCTTTCCACGGTGGTGCTGGGCTCTGGCAAGGCCTTGGACAACATGGATATCTTGAAAGAGGTGGCCATAAGTTGAGGATTTGATTAGGCGTTGGGCGTTGGGCTTTAGACTTTAGGCGTTGGGCTTTAGGCTTTAGGGGGCTGGGGAAAGTGAAACTGGATTCAAGACATTCTTGCATGATGCCTTGTACCTTGAGCCTTCAGCCTATTTCAGACAGCGCCGCCCCCTCCGGTTTGCTAATACCCGACTTTGTACAGATGAGGTGTGAGAATAGTCGTTGAAAGATTCTACGCCCTTTAGGAAGG
>CAZDVV010000061.1:0-11400 GCA_964508875.1 uncultured Desulfobacteraceae bacterium
TAGTGCCATACTTGACAGCCCTGTGGCCGCTGGCATTGGTTGAGACCATGCCGCCGATACTTGCAATGGCCTCGCTACCAGGATTGGGAGGGAACATGAGCCCATCCTTGGCCAGTAGGTTATTGAGTTGCATGCAGATTACCCCAGGTTCAACCCGGGCATAGAAATCCTTTGTGTTTATCTCCAGTATATTGTTCATCTGATGAAGATCCAAAAGAATGCCCCCGCGGACTGGAAGCACAGCTCCCGTCACGCTCGTTCCGCTTCCTCTTGGAGTTACTGGGATGTTTTCCCTATGCGCTATCTTCATTATGGCCGAGACCTGCTCCGTCGTCTTTGCAAACACAACCGCATCAGGCACCCCCTGGTGCACAGACATGTCCCTCGAATAGCTGAGACATTCCACCCTGTCACCGAATACATTATCCTGCCCAACTATCTCGGCAATCTCTGCGAGTATCTTTTCCATAAGAATACCCCTTCTTTTCAATCTAAGTCGTGTGTGCTCTCTACTGAACTGACACGAGCCAAGTTTGGGGCCATCATAGAAGCGAAAAGCCCTTCCCAGCCGGTCTCTGTGGCTACTATTTAGCTACAAAGTAACTATAGCGGAAGGCTAAAAAAATTGTCAAGGCAAAATGGGGAGGTTATGGGATGGCTATCTTCCAAAAATGCCCTTGATTTCCAGACGTTCCAACCACCTAAAGCTGCGCCTGATCTGTGTAAGCCAGTTTGGCGTATAAATATAGTTCACCATAATTCCGCACGAATCCCTCAAACCTTTGGTAGAGGTATTGGCAAGAAAGTTTATGCACTTTTCATTAACCAAGGCCCCGTTTCCAAGATGAAATCCTGCTACGGGGTTTAAGGGCTTACCTTTCAGGTTCGTCTCTCGGGTAATATACTGGTATGCGATTTTCACCATGGGCCCCTTCAGCTGCTTCGCAAGCTCGGCATTTTTCGGCCACTCTGTACCTGATAACAAGCTTTTTAGAGCTCTGCAGAACCCCTCTACGCTATCATCTGATGACCCAACTGCCTGGAGGATCTTCCCCCTCCCCCTTTTGGAAAAGAACCCTGGTATATCTTCCCTCTTCAAGAGAAATGGTTCGTCATCACCATCAAGGATAGGTCTCAAATACCGCTCCCAAAATCCTGGCATAGGGCTTAGGGTGGCAAAGGTCTTGATCCTTTCATTCTCTGACCGCAAAAAGTCAACCACCCTGACTATTAGCATCTTGCCAAGGCCTAGACCGGCCAACCCATTTTGGGTATTATTGATGGAGTAAAAAATGGCTGTATCAACATCCTTCTTTTTCACATCCTTGCTCTTGGGGCCCACGATTTCGGAAATATTCCTAATCAGGCTTTGGGTAAGGGCTACTTCTATGAATACAATGGGCTCCAGGGGCAGAAGACGATGGTAAAGGGCAAAGCACCGCCTGTCTTTGCCTAACCTTTGCCCCATCTCTTCAAGACTTGTCATGGGATGTACCATATCCCTATTTTTTATGATTTCTATCTGGCGGTAAGGAGAGTCAAGGGTAATTTCTTCAAGATACAGGAATCCTTCCTGAAACAACATCTCCAAGAAAGAGGTAAGATCATAGTCGAGAGCTGCAACATCAAGGGCTGTGGTTTTCCTGGAATTTATCAGATCTTCCCGAAAGTCCAGAAGGAAGCGGATTCCCCCCGGATTTTTTGCTATCCTTTGAAAGATTTTCAATCGCGGAGACCGCACTTTGGCTCTGAGTCTTTGTAACTGAGCTGGCCATGAAAGACTGTCCCCTTCTGAGCTCGAGAGCTCCTCTAGAATAGGGTAAAGCTCTTCCTTTTCCAATTCTAGTTTGCTGTTCAGCAAAGAAAACAAACTTTCCTTTTCCTTGCGGTCAAGCTCATGATACTTCTCTTGAAGCTTGGGAAAAACTAATTTTGAACCCCGGTCTTCTCCCAGCTTATTAAATTGCTCAAAGACCCTCTCCACCTTTTTTGATTGCTTCGGCTCCATCATCTTTCCACTCATATCTTTCATCAATCCCGCTGGGGGTTAATCCTAAATCCCTCAATCCCTCAATTTTCATTCACATTCTTGCCTTCCTATCCGAATGCCATCAGCTTCATCTCCTTATCCTCAAGCCCCTTGATCATATCCCTCAACCGTGCCGCCTCTTCGAAATCCAGCCGTGCAGCAGCCTCTTTCATTTTTTTCGTAAGCTTTTTGATGTATTCATCCAGTTCCTCTGGCGACCCATAAGCCAGATCTTCTTCCTTCACCTCAGGAATTTCCACGTAATCCGCCTCGTACACCGATTCTAAAACGTTCTCGATGTTCTTCTGGATTGTAGCAGGGGTTATACCGTAGCGTCTGTTATACTCGAGCTGAATGCTTCTACGCCTATTGCTTTCTTCAATAGCCCTGCGTATGGACTCCGTGATGTGATCTGCATAGATCAGTACAGTACCATTGACGTTCCTCGCTGCGCGACCACATGTCTGAATAAGGGAACGCTCAGAGCGCAAGAACCCCTCTTTGTCAGCATCTAGGATAGCCACAAGGGAGACTTCTGGCAGGTCAAGCCCTTCCCGCAACAGGTTTATGCCAATCAACACATCAAAAACACCCAACCTCAAATCCCGTATGATTGCCACTCTCTCTATGGTCTTAATATCCGAGTGCATGTACCTCACACGAATTCCCAGATCTGCATAGTATTCCGTAAGATCCTCTGCCATATTTTTGGTCAGCGTCGTTACCAGCACCCTTTCGTTTCTTTCAATCCTCGCACGAATCCACCCCAGAAGATCATCTACCTGATTCTTGGCCGGTCGCACTACTATCTCCGGGTCCACCAAGCCCGTTGGCCTTATGATTTGCTCTGTTATTCTTTGAGCCTTCTCAAGTTCATAGGGGCCAGGGGTTGCAGAGACGTAAATCACCTGCTTTACCCTTTCCTCGAATTCCTCAAAGGTGAGCGGCCGGTTATCCAATGCGGAAGGTAACCTAAAGCCAAAGTCCACCAGTGTTTGCTTGCGTGACCTGTCACCTCGAAACATTCCATTCAACTGGGGGATGGTTATATGACTTTCATCTATTATGGTCAGAAAATCGTTGGGGAAATAGTCAAGAAGCGTGGGAGGGGGCTCCCCAGGAGCCCTTCCTGTGAGGTGCCGGGAATAGTTTTCGATGCCATGGCAATAGCCCATCTCCATCATCATCTCGATATCAAAACGAGTCCGCTCCTCAATTCTTTGGGCCTCAAGCAGTCTCCCCTGCTTTCTGAAATACTCGACACGCTCTTTCAGTTCCTTTTGTATTGCCTCGATGGCGCGTTCTCTCACTTCGGTGGTAGTCACATAATGGCTGGCAGGATAGATGGTAACACGATTGAGGTGTTCAAAGCGTCTGCCAGTAAGAGGGTCTATCACCTGGATATCCTCAACCTCATCGCCAAAAAAGATGACTCTAATCGCCCTTTCCTCCTCATGTGCAGGATAGATGTCCAGCACGTCCCCTCTCACCCTGAACCTTCCCCTGAAAAAATCGTAATCTCCCCGTTCATAATGAATCTCCACCAGCTTTCTTATGGCATCTTCCACTGAAAGCTCCTTGCCCTTTTCCACGTAAAGAAGCATGCCGTGGTAAGCTTCCGGAGAGCCCAGGCCATAAATGCATGAGACGCTGGCTACAATGATAACATCATCGCGGTCCAACAAGGACCTTGTGGCGGAGTGGCGCATCTTGTCTATTTGCTCATTTATATGTGCATCTTTTTGAATGTAGGTATCTGTCTGTGGTATATACGCCTCGGGCTGGTAATAGTCATAATAGCTCACAAAGTATTCCACTGCATTGTTGGGGAAAAACCCTCGAAGCTCACCATAGAGCTGTGCCGCCAGAGTCTTGTTGGGAGCAATTACTAGGGTGGGTTTTTGTGCTCTGGCAATCACATGAGCCATGGTAAAGGTCTTTCCTGAGCCGGTCACGCCGAGAAGAACCTGATGCTTAAAGCCCCTCTTAAGGCCATCGACAAGATCCTCGATGGCCTTAGGTTGATCTCCACACGGCTCTAAATCGGTTACCAGTTCAAACATCCGCTCTCCAGGTTGTTCCCTTGGGACCATCTTCGAGTATAATTCCTTTTGCCCTGAGCTGATCGCGGATCTTATCTGCCGTTGCCCAGTCCTTCCGTGCCCGGGCTTCTGCCCTCTGAGCAATCAGCCTTTCTATTTCTGCGGGATCCATTACCGCCTTCTTTTGCGGTACTTCCTCGAAGAATCGCTCAGGTGTCCTCTGCAGCACACCCAGTACGGTGGCTGCCCTGAAGAGTTCAGTCCGGTGCTCCTCAAAAAGCTGCTTGGTTTCAGATCTTCCTCCACTCGTCCGGTCCAAAATCTTGTTTATCTCTCTGACCTTTTCAAAAATGAGGCCCACTGCTCCCGCAGTGTTCAAATCCTCGTCCATCACCTCCACAAACTTAGACAAGAACGGGCCCAGTTGCTCACCTGACAAAAATGGTTCTGAAACCTCGGGTTCCGCCGTTGCCTTTGATCCGAGCGCCTGCTCGAGCCTCTCAAGTGTTCTGTAAATTCTCACTAACCCTGAGTGCATAGCACCCACGGCTTCTTGGGAAAAATCTATGGGACTCCGGTAGTGCTTACTGAGGAGAAAAAGCCTGAGTACCTCAGGATGGTATTGCTTCAGCGCATCTCGAATGGTAACGAAGTTACCCAGCGACTTGGACATTTTCTCTGATTCCACTGTGACAAATCCATTGTGAATCCAGTACCGCGCAAACTCACCTCCATATGCTGCCAAGGACTGCGCTCTTTCGTTTTCATGATGCGGAAATAGGAGATCTCTCCCTCCCCCGTGTATGTCAAAAGAAGGGCCAAGATAGTGGTTGCTCATGACCGAACACTCTATATGCCATCCGGGCCTGCCGGGCCCCCAGGGACTGTCCCATCGAGGCTCCCCGGGTTTTGCCGCCTTCCAAAGGGCAAAGTCCATTGGATGTCTTTTTTTCTGGTCCACTGCTATGCGACTTCCAGCATGCATGTCTTCCAGCTTTCTACCGGAAAGTCTTCCATAGTCTGGAAACCTCTCCACTGAAAAGTAAACGTTTCCATCCTGGACATAGGCGTAGCCTTTACTGATTAAAAGCTCGATCATCTCTATCATTTGCCCCACGTGCTCAGTGGCCCTTGGTTCAACATCTGCCCTCAGGACTGCCAGCCTGTCCATGTCCTCGTAAAAGGCCCTTATGTATTGCTCAGCAATTTCGGTGGTGTCTTTCCCCAGCTCATTGGCTTTGTTAATGATTTTATCATCCACATCAGTGAAGTTTCTCACGTATTTGACCTGGTAGCCTTTTGCCCTCAAGTACCTTACCAGGACATCAAAAACAATTGCTGAACGGGCATGTCCAATGTGGCACAGGTCATAGACCGTAACGCCGCACACGTACATACCGACCCTTCCATCTTCCAGCGGCCTAAACTCTTCCTTCCGTCTTGTAGCAGTATTGTAAAATGTCAGCGCCAACTTAAATTTCCTCCATTACCATTCTTAGTCCTTGACCCTCTTGCCTTGTACCTAGTGCCTTACGCCTTATACCTTCTCTATCGTGACCACCGCATAGGCGGCAATTCCCTCTTCCCTGCCGCAAAAGCCCATACCCTCAGTCGTGGTGGCCTTCAAATTTACCCGGGACTCTTCAGCCTGAAGCGCCTTGGCTAGATTTGCCCTCATATTCGGCAAATGCTTGGCCAGTCTTGGTGCCTCGGCCACAATGGATGCGTCCAAATTATTGAGCTTGTAACCCTCCTCACTCATCAAGTGGGCAACTTTTTCCAGCAAAAAAAGACTGTCTGCGTCCTTATAGCGTTCGTCGGAGTCAGGAAAGTGCTGACCTATATCCCCCTTACCAAGAGCCCCAAGGATCGCATCTATTATCGCATGGGTTAACACATCAGCATCCGAATGCCCATGGAGCCCCAAGTGCCACTGTATTTCCTCGCCGCCCAATACCAACCTTCTCTCCCTTACGAGCCTATGGGCATCATATCCAAAGCCTACCCTTATCACTACACTCCCCTCGATTAATGGCAGGTACTGCAATTTCCTCCGGAGCAAGATGCGCACGCTGACGGTCCCGAGGAGGAAGTAAATTCACCATCACTCTTAAACCCACAAGCCGACATGAGCCTTTTGAGATTTGGGCTACTGCATTTTGGACACTTGATGTCCTCACCTGATCCAAGCATGAGAGTCTCAAATTCCTCCTCGCATTCCATGCATCTGTACTCATAAATTGGCATAAGCCTCACCTCGTCATGAAAAAGAATTATGGCAGCCGTTCTATTACGGCTGATGCCAGCAATGGGAACATTATCTCATGGTGCCCTATAAGGTGGAAACCCTTCCCCCCCTCCTGTGTAGGGCGCTCCACCACATTGGTCGTGGGTCTATAGTGTCTGACAAAGTCCATGTTGACTGTAGTAAACTTTTTCACTCCATAACCAAGGTTCCTTACAACGCTGAGGGCCTTTAAGAACACCTCAGGAAGCACAACTGCTGAGCCCAGGTTTATGAAAACCCCGTCTTCCAACCTGGCCACCTGACCAGCAAACACCCTAAAATCGTGGTGTGAGGTCTTGCCGGCCGCCGCCCCGTCGAAAGAGGGATGGCAGTGGATGATATCTGTGCCAAGGGCCACGTGAACCGTCGCAGGGACCTTGAGTTCATAAGCCCGGGCCAAGATACTCATTTTATTATAAGGAAAATCTTTCTGGACCAACAGTTGGCCGACAGCTTCTCCCAAACCTATGTTTGAATCAGCCCCGATCTTTGTGGCCTTGTTCAATGTGGCAGCAGTTTCCTCTGCCATACCAAACCTGCCCTGCCCGAGCTCAGCGGCCACATCCTCTGAGGTTTGGCCTACCATTGCTATCTCGCAATCATGGATAATGCCCGCTCCATTTAAGGCCACAGCGGTAAGAACGCCCCTCTCCATAAGGTCGATTATCACCGGGCTCAAACCCAGTTTGATAGGATGGGCTCCCATGGCAAGTATTACGCTATTGCCAGAGGAAACAGCATCGGCGATACGGTCAACAACTTGTACAAAGTCCCTAGCCGCCAAGATCCCGGGAAGTCGTTCTAGCCATTGGGCAAACGCTCCCCCTTTAGCCCAGGGCAGGGAAAACTCCGAAATACTGACCTTACTGCGCCTCTCACTGATAGGATAGGTACTAATACCTTCAAGGGAAATAGGCTTGATTTCTTTCATTCTTATCCTCTGCCCAGTTTGTTTGGATTGGCTCTTCTTCGGTCTCCAGATGATTTCACCTACAAACGATCCTTAGTATCCTTTGTGCCCCAGGTGCCTCTGGAAAAGTATATATTCAACCAGGTGACACAAAATGTGACCTGCTAGTATATGAGCCTCTTGAACCCTGGGAGTACTTTTGGACCGAGCTATAAGAGACAAGTCCGCAATCTTTGCCAGCATCCCCCCGTCTTGGCCCAAAAACGCCGCTGTATAAATATGGAGGTCCTTGGCGTCCCTAACAGCCTTAACAACATTATTTGAATTTCCACTGGTACTTATGGCCAGCAACACGTCACCCTCAAGGCCCATTGCCTTTATTTGTTTAGAAAACACCTCTTCAAAGGAGTAATCATTGCCTATGCTTGTCAGAATAGAGGTATCGGTAGTCAAGGCTATGGCCGGAAGGGAAGGTCGTTCCATCTCATATCGGTTAACAAATTCTGCAGCGATATGTTGTGCGTCAGCAGCACTGCCTCCATTGCCGCAGATCATCAGCTTTTTGTCATTTGCAAAGGCCTGAGCCACTCTTTCGGCAAGAAGAATAAGCTTTTCGGTATTCTTCTTGATGAAGTCATCCTTTACCGAAAGGCTGTCTTGCAGTATCGCCTCAATTATCTTACGCAATGCCCGCTCCCCTTGTTTTTCCCATTTGTCGCCCAAACATAATTTTTCTTTACCTTTGGTGAAATTATAGCCTCCTTCGGCATTTGTCAACTTGGCCATACCCAAAGGCCATGTTGGGATTATTTCACCTTTTCTTGCCAGCGCCCGAAATAACAAGGCAACTGTATTCTTTTTTGTTGAAAATAGCTGATTCCTATGCTAAACAGATAGCCGCTTCTGATAGATCCGCCCTTGTCTACCGCATATTGAAACGTTTTGAGACAACTCTCAACTTCCCTCTAAGGCCGCTCGCAGCCGAGGGAATTTAGAATAAAATCACCAAAGAAAGGGGGGAGGATTGTCTTTCCGTTCGCCTGAGGTACTACTACCTAGTGTTTAACAATCTAACCAAAAGGGGGGAACAAATGACGAAAGCCGAATTGATCAGCCAAATTGCCAAGGCAAGTAATCTTTCCAAGGCAGACGCGGAAAGGTGTCTTAATTCATTCATCGACATAGCAAAGAAGACTTTAAAAAAAGAAGGGAAATTGGCACTAGCAGGCTTTGGTTCATTTTCCGTAGTTAAAAGAAAGGCAAGGAAAGGAAGGAATCCTCAAACAGGTGAAGAGATAAAGATTAAGGCCAGCAAGACCGTGCGGTTCCGACCTGGAAAGGCACTCAAGGAAAGCATCTAACCCCATGAAGAATTCAAAGACGCCCCTTACAATCGGGTGACTGCAAGGGGCGTCTTCTGTAAACACGGACATTACAATGGCTTAAGAAGAAGCCATTTCCTTTATGGCTCTTGCAACAACATGCAGCTCATCATCCAAAATTGTTCTTACATCCAGTACCAGTTCATCCTTTTCTACCCTGCAAATAATGGGCGGATCGTAGGCCCTGAGCCACCGTTCCATGGTATGGGCCCCCATTTTCGCCGGCCGCAGACAAATCAGCCGGGTGGGCAGCTCCACAAGGGGTAGTGCCCCTCCACCAACCCTTGAGCTGCCGTCTGAAGTATGGATAACAAAATTGGAAGTATCGAGCTTCCCTATTCGCCGTAAAAGGCGCTGCGATTTGCGCCGCAATTGTCCATATGGTTGAGTGATCATCCTTAGTGTGGGTATCTCCTGCAAGGCTACCTGTTCGTCCCTATAAACCCTCAAGGTGTGCTCTAGGGCAAGTAATGTGAGCTTATCAATTCTCAGGGCCCTGTTTAGCTGATTTTTCCTTACAGCATCTACCAGCTCCTTCCTGCCCAGGATAATCCCCGCCTGAGGTCCCCCTAGTAATTTATCCCCGCTGAAGCTGACTAGGTCTACGCCCTCGGAAAGTACTTCCTGCACCGTGGGCTCCTTTTGAAGACCATACTTTGACAGGTCTACGAAGCACCCGCTTCCCAGATCCTCCATAACGGGGATGCCGTACCGTCTACCGAGTGCAACCAAATCCTTGGTTTCCACGTCTTCGGTGAATCCCACGATTTGGAAGTTGCTCCTGTGAATCTTCATCAGCAGAGCAGTATCTGGACCTATGACCTCTTCATAGTCCCGCAAATGGGTTTTATTGGTGGTTCCTACTTCCACCATTTTGGCACCACTTTTTTTCATGACCTCGGGTATTCGGAAGGAGCCCCCGATTTCCACCAACTGCCCGCGTGATACAACCACTTCCCTCCCCCGTGCAAGGGTGTCCAAGCAAATAAGGACTGCGGCGGCATTATTGTTAACCACCATGGCATCCTCAGCGCCAGTTAGCTCTTTGAGAATTTCTTGCACGTGAACGTACCTACTGCCCCGCCTCCCCTCGTGGAGATCATACTCAAGATTGGTATATCTGCCACTGAGAGGTCCGAACATTCCCAGCACCCGTTCGGACATAAGGGATCGGCCGAGATTTGTATGGACAACCACTCCTGTAGCATTGACTACAGCTCGAAGGCTTGGTCGATTTAGCTCCTCTATTCTGGTCAATACTTGCCCGGATACCACCTCAACGCTAAGTTGCCGTTCATCGTCAAGCACACCGTCTTTTATTTCCAATCTGATTCGGTTCAACACCTCGTGGATCGCTTTCATCACTATTGCCTTTGGGTATCGCTGGAGGGCCAAACGCATTTCTTCCGTCTCTAGTAAGCGATCCACCTTTGGAATTTTCTGATAAAGCTGCGAGGCCTGATTCATCAGCATCTCCTTTTCTTCCATAAGGCATCATGTAAGCTGCCCGGGACAAAATTCGTTAATGGAGTTCTCAGATCCTGCCGATATTAATCACAAAATCGGCGAAAGGTCAAATTGAGCAAGCATATTCAAGTAAACAACTTCTGAAAGGAGATAAGCTAAAATGCCTGATATCAGCCAGAAGACGTTAACCTTTGAGATAGCTTATGATGAAGAGGCCATTACTATTGCGGTTGATGTGGATCCATCCCCCAATCAAGATAAGATTCAGAGAACACTTACTCTTGAGAGTGTACTCAAGCGACAGGGAATCAAATACGACATACAAAACGACGCTTTCAGGATTTTTCTCCACAGTGAATCGGAAGTTGAAAAGGTTATTGAATGCTTTAGGATCTTTGAAAAACAGGATAAGATAAAAGAGACCAAGCTCAACGTGCACAGAACTATAGCTGCTGAGCTGGGAGAAAGGCTCAAATCCATCTTCCCGCCACCTGAAGCAGAGGTATCTGTTAGATACGGCCATTACCAGGCTGCATGATTTGATTTTGCAAACATTAGCTGTCTGTTCTTTACAAGTAGCGAACTGTCCGTTTGCACAAATACCCAGGGCCTCGCTACTCCCCTTCCCTACCCAACCCACTAAGTGCGGAGCCCCTTTAAACCCCTTTATTTGGAAAACCCCTTGATATAGTGAGGGGCTTTTGTTAACATAAATTCAATATGGTGGGTGTAGCTCAATAGGTAGAGCACTGGGTTGTGGCCCCAGCGGTCGTGGGTTCAAATCCCATCACTCACCCCATAAGAAAATCAAGGGGTTACGTTAATTCGCAACCCCTTCTTTTTTTGACCACAAAACTCTTTCCCAACAGTATTCCCAACACGTCCCGTAATCCCAAACCGACGAGAAAAATGGTGGGTGGCTCAGGGACTGGAGCCGCATCGGGAATAACTTCCCATTGGGCTAGTTCAAATATCACCGGATTGCTTGCGTTCGGAAGACAAAGGTGTACCCTCACATCAGAAAATTGGTCGAAATCCGCCTGTGATACTGGTTGTCTTATAGAATCCAATAGAAGTCCGCTTTCATCTCGAAAGAAAAAATTCTGAAATTCTGAACTAAAGTTAAACAAGCAGAGAGTAAATATGAAGACTCTGGACGAAGCAAATTACTCAAAATACGTTTGACCAAAAATGGGTAAGAAACTGCACAACCAGTGGAAATAACATGTACTTCCAGTAGAAGTTTTGGTGTAAAGAGATCATCATGAGGAAATTTGTTACGT
>CAZDVV010000062.1:0-11243 GCA_964508875.1 uncultured Desulfobacteraceae bacterium
TGCTCCCATTGGCTGGGCGCTTAGATGCCCACCTTTATTTATGTGGTTATTCATAACCATTTCAATTCTTTGAGGATCACTCTTGCGGGCGAAACGGTTCAAATAGTCCACCATGGCACTGAAAACCGCCATGTTGGCAAGTTGCCCGCTTATGGGTCGTGCCTCAACCTCAGTGCAACCCAAGTACAGCGCCATTTCCTTTTTTACCAGTTGCTCCACCTCGGCGATAAAGTTCGTGCCCTGGTAGTAAAAGACTTCCATCTCGTTGAAGGCCTTAAGTTTTCTGTGTTCTGCATACCTAAAGGCGGGATCCATAACCGTAAGAAGTCGCACCATGGGCGAAGGGGTCATCTCTGATGGGATGAGATTTATGCATTCCCGCTGTCGCCATACAGTGTTCTTAACAGCTTTTTCCAACAGTCTTTCCACTTTGGTTGACGGCTGGGAGACTGGAGAAGGCTCTTCTATGACGGGAAGGATGGGGCGCGCATAAGGAGGAGCCTCACTGCGAAGGTGGAAAGGTATTATAAGGGCTTCGGTCATTTTTCCCCTAATTTCAACTTCAACCCTTTCCTGCTCTTGTAGGTCAATGTCGATATAAGCTAGCGCCACAGGGCGCAGAAAATGCCTGTCCGTTATTTCAGAACCTAGGCCCTCGCCCTTGAAAGACCAGGCAGGCACCATTGTCCCGCTGGTGACATATCCTACGTGGTTCCCATCTTTGAAGACCTTTGCCCCTTGCCTTGCCACCCCCTTACCGATGACAGCGAGAGGACGGATCTGGCGGGGTAGTACGTGAGCCTCGGAGAAGTCTCCTCTGAGGATTCTACGCAAGGCGTACCACTGTTTCTCAAGGGCCTGCCTTCCGAAAAAATCTCCCTTAACTTGAGAGAAACTGACAGCAGTTCGTGCCTGAGGGAGTGCAAAAACCGGTATTTCCTTGCCTTCTTGATCCACTCCCAGCTCATGGCCGTAAAGTGGCAGTGACGCCTCTAATCTCAGTGTATCGCGGGCACCAAGCCCAATAGGCTTCGCTCCCTTTTCTATTAGCATATCCCAGATAATGGGTGCCTGATCCTTCTCTACGAAAAGTTCAAATCCCATGGGCTCTCCGGTGTAGCCAGTGCGAGATACCATTACCTCTGTCCCTGAGATACGAATAATGGCGGCGGCATTCTTAAAAGGCTCTGGTATTGAACCATTCTCTTTTACTTGCTCCAGGATTCTGCGAGACAGTGGCCCCTGGAGGGAGAGCATTGCCAAGGACTCTGTCTGGTCTTCCATAACTACTTCTTTGAATCTGGGCAGAAAGGACTCTAAGTAGTCCTTGTCTTTTTCAAGATTTGCAGCGTTTACCACCAGCAGGTATTCGTTATCTCTAAATTGATAAAGGAAGGCATCATCAATAGCGCCACCTGAATCAGTGGGCAGAAGGGTATACTGGGCGGCAATCCATTGTGCTTCCAACGCCCTTGCATTGTTAGTAAGTACGTATTGCAAGAAACTTAGGGCCCCGGGGCCCTTGAAGACAAGCCGGCCCATGTGAGATACGTCAAAGAGGCCAGCCTCCCGACGGGTTGAAAGATGCTCAGCCACGATGCCAGAGGGATATTGGATGGGCATGGCCCAACCAGCAAAATCCACCATCTTTGCACCGAGGGAGATATGTCGATCGTACAGCGGCGTCTGCTTAACATCACTCATCGTGGAACTCCTCCTTATTTTAATACGCCTGGCCTATTAAAGTAATGGCGCATGATCATGGCATCATGGTTCTAAACCCGGCCGCCATGCTAACAGATAAATTAGTTTTCTGCAAGAAAAGAAATAAAAAATGCAGATAATATAATAAATAAAAAAAATATTGACATAAAGCGCAAAATAATCCAGAGTATTCACGTCATAATCTTGAACATGAGTAGTTGGTAAATTGGTCAGTTATGAAGATAGATGAGACAAATATCGCAATCATCAAGTTACTCAGGGATGGCAGGCGCTCCTTTAAAAGCATAGCCAGGGCCTTGGGACTAGCAGAGAACACTGTCAGAATGAGGGTGAGAAAACTGGCTCAAGAAGGGGTCCTGGAGATAGCAGCCCTGGTCGACCCCGAGGCAATACCCAGACATAGGGTTGTTATGGTAGGGGTAAAGCTTAAGACCATGGATTTGGTAAACAAGGGTGAAGAGTTCAGTAAGTTGAAAGGAGTTGTCTCAGTCAGTGTGGTCACAGGAAGGTATGACCTGATCCTTGTTGTATTATTAAATGATCGGTTTGGGCTTCTCGAGTTTTACACAGAAGAGGTGTCAAAGATAAAGGATGTTCAGTCCGTGGAAACTTTTGTGGTATACAAGAGTTATAATTTGAAGGTGCCGTATATTTTGTAAGAAGGGTATAGGGGTTAGTTAGGGTGCAGAGTGGAAATGGAACTTTTGTATTGATATCGAAGCGATGGAGGTTTGGGTATGAAGGAATTGGAAGAATTAGTTATTCCCCAGGATCTTAGGTATACAAAAGACCATGAATGGGCGCGAGCTGAAGGAGATCTGGTGACCTGTGGAGTGACAGATTATGCTCAAGATCAATTGGGAGATATCGTATTTGTTGAACTCCCAGAGGTGGGAGATGAATTGGCTAAGGGAGGTCAATTCGGTACGGTGGAGTCAGTCAAAGCGGTGGCCGAACTTTACAGCCCAATTGGAGGCGAGGTTGCAGAAGTTAACGGGGCTCTGGAAGACTCTCCCCAACTTGTCAATCAAGATCCATATGGCCAGGGATGGATGATCAAGGTTCGGCCAAAGGAGCCAAATGAGCTCGATAAGCTTATGGATGCACAGCAATACAAGGATATGTTAAAGGGGCTTGAGTAAATGAGGTATCTGCCACACACCGAAGAAGATATCAGGGAGATGCTTGGGGCTATTGGGGTTTCAAGTCTCGATCAGCTATTTGTCCCTGTGCCTGACCAATGCAAGCGACAGGAACCTTTGAATCTACCAGGTCCTATGAACGAGTGGGAGCTCAAAGAACATGTGGGGAACCTGGCAGGGGAAATGTTGGGAGGGAGTAAGATAAAGAGTGTGTTCTTGGGTGCAGGAAGCTATCAGCATTACATTCCCGAAGTGATTCTATATTTGCTTCAGCGTTCGGAGTTTGTAACATCGTACACGCCTTATCAACCAGAAGTAAGCCAAGGGACTCTACAGGCTATTTACGAATACCAGACCCTCATGACCAAGCTGTTCGGTATGGAGGTGAGCAATGCATCACTCTACGATGGTGCCACAGCATTGGCCGAGGCTGTACTCATGGCCTTTCGTGTGAGCAAGAAAAATCAAGTAGCGGTCTCTAAGTTAGTCCATCCTCATTACAGGGAGGTCTTGAAGACATATTTAAAGCCGACAGAGTATAGTATTATCGAAATCCCGTATGGACCTGATGGGAAAACTGATTGGGAGGCGATTCCCAAAACAGACGACGTCGCGGCAGTAGCTATACAGTCACCCAACTTCTTCGGCTGCATAGAAGATCTGGAGCCCTTTGTGCGAATTGCACGAGATAAGAAGGCACTGCTGATAAATTGTTTTACTGAGGCCCTAGCTTATGGATTGATAAAGGACCCAGGTAGCCAGGGCGCGGATATTGCCTGTGGGGAAGGGCAGAGTTTCGGCATACCCCGTTCTTACGGGGGACCTGGGCTGGGCATATTCACCACAAAGATGAAATATGTGCGCAGCATGCCTGGTCGCTTAGTGGGGAAGACCAGGGACGTGAAAGGCAAAAGGGGCTTTGTGCTGACCCTGGCGACCCGGGAGCAGCATATCCGGAGGGAGAAGGCCACTTCAAATATATGCACCAATAACAATCTTTGCGCACTGGCTGCCACGATCTATTTGGCAAGCCTGGGAGGCAGTGGCCTTCGCAAGCTCGCCCAAATCAACCATGATAAATCCGAATACCTCAAGCAGGCCCTTTCAGAGGCCGGAGCAGTTGTTCCCTTCGCAGCCCCGACCTTTAATGAGTTTGTGGCGAAAGTGGACGGACTATCAAGAAGATACCAAAGATTGCTTGAAAAAGGGCTGGTAGCTGGGCTTGACCTTTCACCATACTATCCGGAACTCAAGGGACATTACCTTTTTTCTGTTACCGAGACCAAATCAAGAGAAGATATGGACTATTTGGTAAAGGAGATCACATGAACACGGAAAAGCCAGGGACAAGTGGCCTCGTCTTGAATGAACCTTTATTGTGGGAAAAGGGAAGGAAGGGGCGAGTGGGCTTTTCCTTCCCTCTGCAGGATGTTCCCAGCCAGGCATTGGATGAAGAGTTTACGAGGGATGACCTGGACCTGCCGGACCTAAGCGAAGTGGATATTGTCCGGCATTATACTCGGCTTTCCCAATGGAATTTTGGGGTGGATAGTGGGATGTATCCCCTTGGCTCCTGCACCATGAAATACAATCCCAAATTAAACGAAAGCTTGGCAGCGCTTGAGGGTTTTTCCGAGGCCCATCCTCTTTTGCCCTCGGAGCTAAGCCAGGGAGCTTTGAGGCTGATGTACGAATTACAGGGCATGTTGGCTGAGATTTCCGGCATGGATGCTGTAACGCTGCAGCCTGCTGCCGGTGCCCATGGTGAGTTAACAGGGATGTTGCTTATCCATGCGTACCATAAGAGCAAAGGACAACACAGGACAAAAATACTGATTCCCGATACGGCCCATGGGACAAACCCTGCAAGTGCAGCCCTATGCGGGTTTACGCCGGTGGTCATAAAGTCAGGAGAACAGGGAATACTACGGGCAGAGTCAGTGGCTGAGCTCATGGATGAGGACACGGCCGGTATAATGATAACAAACCCAAACACCCTTGGGCTTTTCGAGGAAAATATACATGAGATCGCCGAGATCGTTCACGGCATGGGCGGGCAGGTATATTGCGACGGTGCCAACATGAATGCCATAATGGGGGTAGTAGACATCGGTTCAATGGGTGTGGATGTGCTTCATCTCAACTTGCACAAAACCTTTTCAACTCCTCATGGCGGCGGTGGGCCTGGCTCCGGCCCGGTGTGCGTCAAAGGACACCTTGAGCCGTTTTTGCCCGTACCGAGGATATTAGAGAGGGATGGGAGGTTTGAGCTCTCCGATGATTTTCCGCATTCCATCGGCCGGCTGCATACTTTTTACGGTAACTTTGGAGTAATGATCAAGGCATACTGCTACATACTGAGCATGGGCGCAGAGGGGCTGAAAAGGGCCAGCCAGCTGGCCGTACTCAATGCGAACTATATCAAGGAAAGGCTCAAAGATGTCCTGCATCTGCCTTTCGAAAGGCCCTGCATGCATGAATGTGTATTTACAGATAGGTACCAGAGGAAATACAAGGTGACAACGCTAGATATGGCCAAACGCTTGATTGATTACGGTTATCATCCACCTACCATCTATTTCCCTCTTGTTGTCAATGGAGCAATAATGATTGAACCAACAGAGACGGAATCCAAAGAGGAAATAGATGGATTTATCGATTGCTTCAAGGCCGTGGTTAAAGAGGCCGAAGAAAATCCAGACTTGCTCCACCAGGCCCCGATCAGCACAAGGATTGGAAGGCTTGATGAGGTGGGGGCCGCGAGGAAACCATGCCTGGCAGGGTGAATCAGCAGGGTCATATGGATAGGTCAAGGTGGCTCCTGGTAACCTTGCCCGTGTCCACCTATGAGGAGGTGTGGAGCCTCCAGAAAAAAATAGTCGATGCCAAAGTTGAGGGAATCTTACTTGAGAACGTTGTTCTTACAGTAGAACATGAGCCCGTTTTCACACTTGGTAGACGGGGCAATCGTGCTCATCTCCACGTCTCCCAGGCATTCCTGGAGCAAAAGGGCATACCGTTAATTCAGGTAGAACGGGGCGGTGATGTGACCTATCACGGTCCTGGTCAGGCGGTGGCTTATCCCATTGTAGATCTTAGGTCCATAAGACTGAGGGTGGTGGAGTTTGTGGAACACCTGGAAGAGGTGATGATAGGCGTTGCAGGTGACTATGGCATAAGGGCGACACGCAATGATTTGAATAGGGGCATATGGGTCGGGCCCAAGAAGCTTGGGAGTATAGGAATTGCTGTGCGCCACGGCACAACATTTCACGGCCTTGCACTGAATGTAAATAATTCCCTTGAACCTTTTTCCTGGATCAACCCGTGTGGACTAGAGGGAGTAGGGATGACCTCGCTGTCTGAACTCCTTGGCAGAGAACTGGATATGGAAGAGGTTAGAGCCTCGCTATGCGAGCATCTTCAACGTGTCTTTGATGTCGATTTTGTGCAGCTAAGGCCAGAGGCCCTAAAGGCGAGGCTGTCACGCAAGCCACCTTGGGTCAGGACAAGGCTGTCAAGTGGCCCCTCATTTGGTAAGGTGAAAAATCTTATCACCCGCTCGGGTCTTCATACGGTATGTGAGGAGGCGCTTTGTCCCAACCGATGGCAATGCTATTCCCAGGGTACGGCCACGTTCCTAATACTGGGGGATAAGTGCACTCGCAATTGTAATTTTTGTGCCGTGCGCCATGGTGTGCCTTCCCCGCTAGATCCCCGCGAGCCACATGCTGTGGCAGAGTCTGCCGCAAGCCTGGGCCTTGACTATGTAGTGGTGACATCTGTGACCAGGGACGACCTTCCTGATGGCGGGGCAAGTGTTTTTGCAGAGGTTGTAACTGAAATTCGAAGCAGATTGCCTCATGCGCATGTCGAGCTACTGATCCCGGATTTCAAGGGGAAAGTGGAGTCCTTAAAGAAGGTTCTATCAGCGGGGCCGGATGTCTTGAATCACAACGTAGAGACTGTGCCCCGCCTCTATGGCAAGGTCCGCCCTGGAGCAAGTTACACAAGATCTCTCCAAGTCTTGAGGATGGCAAAAGAGCTTGGAAAAGGAATTATTACCAAATCCGGACTGATGCTAGGGCTGGGGGAACAAGACAGCGAGATAGCTAAGGTGCTGTCAGATCTTCTGCATGCAGGGTGTGATGCCATTACACTGGGACAGTATTTACAGCCTTCTGCGGATCACATAGAAGTGGCACGTTATGTGAGGCCGGAGGAATTTAATAAATGGAAAGAAAAAGCCCTTCTAATGGGCTTCAAGGCTGTAGCCAGCGGCCCCCTGGTAAGGAGTTCGTACAAGGCAAAGGAGTTGTTCGCACAAGTTCAGGAGACAAAGGGGGTAAATTAAGCTTCCGCGGACAATACCGCATCAATTCTACATGACCAGAAAGGGATACAAGTTGCGCGCCTACACACCGTAGCAGTGGCTATGACTGAAGGTAGGACAGGGCTTAGCGTGTCGCTGCCTTGAAGAGGCAGAGGCTATTCTTAGACAGAGGCATTTCAGCCAAGGCAGCTCCCAAAGGTCCTCCTTTTACTTGGTTCCTTCCTTCCTGCTTGGCAAGATACATTGAGTAGTCCGCAGCATTAATGAGCTGTTCGAGGCTAACCTGATCGTCTGGTACGGTTGAATCGAATCCTGCCACACCGAAACTAGCAGTAACGAATATCTCACCTTGGGGAGTCTGCGTTCCTGTGCGCGCAACAGCCTTTCTCAAGCGTTCGGCGAGAGCGAAAGCCCCTTTCCAACCCGTTTCAGGGAGCACTACCAGGAACTCCTCTCCCCCGTAACGAGCTACCCAGTCAACGTCTTTTCTGATGGAGGAACATACACAGGCAGCAAAGGATTTCAATACCAAGTCACCCACCTGATGGCCGTATTTGTCATTTACACTTTTAAAATGGTCGATGTCGCACATTACCACGGAAAGCTCGTGTTTGTAACGACGAGCGCGCTTGATCTCATGCCTCAGGCGTTCCATTAGATAGCAACGGTTGTAGCAGCCGGTCAGAGAGTCAGTGATAGAGAGCAACCTAATTTCCTCATTTGCCTTCTTCAAAGACCTTTCGAGCTCTAGGATACGGAAGGCAGACTTGAGTCTAGCCTTGAGCTCGGGAAAATCAAGAGGCTTGGTCAAATAGTCGTCAGCCCCAGCTTCTAGCCCTTCAATAATGTCTTCTCTAGTGTCCTTTGCTGTAAGCAAAATGATAAATACATATCCCGGAAGATCCATTGTTCTGATCTGGCGGCAAAGCTCTAAACCATCCATCCCTGGCATCATCCAATCTGTTATTACTATGGGGAAAAACTTTTTTTTGAGTTTCTTGAGGGCTTCCTCACCTGTAGAGGCTGACACTGCTTCATAGCCACCCTTCTTGAGGGTCTTTTCTAGCAGTTTTCGTGACACAGGGTTATCTTCAACAATCAGTATGGGATAAGAGCTTTCCACTACTTGCCTCACTTCATGTTGCCTCTTTTACGGTTAGCTCGTTCACTAACCCTTGTCTGGTGGTCTACAAAGTGGTTCCAGATTATTCGGACCAATTTGTCTTACTATTGGATTGCCTTTTGGGAGACCCAGGTATCAATGATTTGGCCCTAAGAAGCAAGGGTCGCCACCTCGTTGAGTTTTGCCTGTAGGGCCTCGATTTTCTCCTCAATACCCTGCAGTGTCCCCTGCTTTGCCTGCATCTCCGCCTGCCTGGCCAATTCAGACAAATCCATCAATCCCAGATTTGCTGTCGCCCCTTTTAGGGAATGGGCTGCTTTGGCAGCCCTATCGGCGTCATTGGCAGCCACTGCCTCTTTTAGGGTGTTTATGTCCTGAGTGCCAGTACCAACGAGTAACTCCAATAGCTCCAGGTAATCTTCCTTTTCTAAACCAAGGTTGGAAGATAGTTCCTCTAAGTTCATGATGCCTCCTTATTTATCACCCATTTATTTACCATTTCAAAGACCACCTCTCTCTTGATGGGCTTTGTTATGAAATCATCCATGCCAGCATTGAGGCACTCTTCCCTGTCGCCTTTCATGGCATTTGCGGTCATGGCAACTATGGGGATCCTTCCGTTCCCCTTGGCAGCCTTTTTGGCCTCCCTGCGGCGAATGGCCTTGGTTGCACTAATTCCATCCATCTCCGGCATCTGCACATCCATAAATATGAGATTATACTTGTCAGGATCTTTGTCCAGTTTTTCAAGCACCTCTTTTCCGTTATTGGCCACCTCCACCTGGTAACCGGCTTTGGTGAGCATAAGTCTTGCCAATTTCTGATTAACAGGGTTATCCTCAGCCAGCAGGATTCGTATTGAACGCTTTATGTCCTCCTGGACTGAATACTGTGTCATTATTTTATCTCGGTTTTTCCGGGCCTCTTCTTGATCCTTTTCCGATGCTCCCACAAGGCTTTCTGCCATTCGAAGAAGCTTTTCGCGTCGAACAGGCTTGGTGAGAAAACCGTCAAACCCTGCTTCACTGCAAGATTTTGCTCCTCCTGCCACCGAGGAAGAAAAGGCAAGTAAGGGTATATTCCTGAATGGTTCGGAACTATTTCTAATTCGTTTTGCTACTTCATAACCGCTCATCCCGGGCATCTTGATATCCATGATACAAAGATGAAAGGGATCGTTTTGTTGCCAAGCTCGCTCCAGGGTGGGGATGACGTCTTCCCCCTTATCCAAAGCAGTGGTTCTCATTTCTGCCTTTTGGAGATCGTGGGCCAAGATGTCCAAATTTGTCCTATTATCGTCCACCAATAGGACCCTTTTTCCAGACAATGAGACCGGCGCAATCTGCCTTGTCTCAGTCTCATGAGATTTACCGACCCATGCTATGAAGTGAAAGATACTTCCTTTCCCGGGTTTACTCTCTGCCCACACATCTCCTTCCATAAGACTTGCTATTTTTTTGCAGATAGGCAGCCCTAGCCCCGTTCCGCCATATTTTCTTGTGGTGGACCCATCAGCTTGCTGGAAAGGTTCGAAAATCAGAGAGAGTTTGTCTTGGGGAACACCTATTCCCGTATCCCTTACTTTTATATGAAGCTTGACCTTGTCATCAGTATCTTCGTCCACATCAAGAGACAGCTCGATCTCTCCTGATTCGGTAAACTTTACGGCATTGCCAAGAAGATTTAAGAGCACCTGCCTGAAGCGGTGCGGATCTCCTTTTACTCTGGAGGGGACATCGTCTCCTATCCTGCACAGAAGCTCCACGGGACGGTCTGAAATGCGGGGTTTAACCAGTTCGCACACCTCAAAGCAAAGCACCTCTGGGTCAAAATCGATCTCCTCCAGGTCCATCTGGCCGGCTTCGATTTTAGAAAAGTCCAATATATCGTTAATGAGCGAGAGCAAGGCCTCGCCACTGCGTTTTATCGTCTTGGCATAATCCTCTTGCTCCTCTGTAAGGTCTGTATCGAGAAGCATATCAGTGAACCCTATTACGCCATTGAGGGGGGTTCTGATTTCATGACTCATGTTGGCAAGAAATTCACTCTTTGCGAGATTTGCCAGTTCAGCCTTTACCGCCATCTCATTTGCTCTCTCGATGGCTGCTTCCAGTTGATCATTTGTATTTTGAAGCTCGCGAAGGATTCTTTGTTCTCTCTCTATTCGGCCTATCTTGGCGTTAAGCTCCCGGATCTCAAAGGGCTTGCTGATGAAGTCAGCGGCCCCTCTTTCAATTATATCACCAAATGAGTATTCTCCAATATGGCCAGTCGTTATAATAAAGTTGAGATCGGGAAAGAGCTGTTTGGCTTTCTGCATGAGCTCCAAACCACTCATCTCAGGCATATTGATGTCTGAGATAACAAGATCAAATTTTTCCTTTTTCAATAACTCCAGCGCCTCTTTTCCACTGGAAGCGGTCTTACATGAATAGCCACTCTTTTCCAAAAGCCTTTTTGTGCTCGTGAGGATGAATCCTTCATCGTCAACAAGCAGAATCTTCTGAATTATCTTAGAGGCCATGTTCCTAATGAAATTCGTTGAACTTCTGAACTGTTAGAATTAGTAATTGGACATCGCAGGTACTTTTTCCCTCAAGCTGGGTAATCTACCCCCCTTGGCGGGTGTCGCCTGCCAAAACTTGCCTTTCAAGGTTAATATCGGTCCCAAGGGATAAATATTAAAACAAAATAAGCTATGCTGGCACGATTAAGGGGATATTAGGTAAAGGTTTGTAAGATGGTAAGCATAAATGGAGTCTACAGGGCTTTTTATTTACCATTTGATTATGTATATATAGTGACATCCATATTTGTAAGCCATGCAGGTAAAGGCAGCTGGGCAAAACCCGCAATATAGGCGAGTAACGAGATAATCACTAGGAAAGGATAGTGCTGATATGGAACAGGTAACGCTCAT
>CAZDVV010000063.1:0-11084 GCA_964508875.1 uncultured Desulfobacteraceae bacterium
CCACTGCCTGCCCCTGCAAGGACACCACTGATGTTCATAAGACCTGATCCAATAGCAAAGTGAGCTGCCTTGAACTCATCGAGACACGTGCGCATGAGATAGGTGATTAGCACAGAAGTTCCGAGGCCCCCTGCAAACTGATCAAAGGCATGAACCGATGCCACAAGGAAAATATTTTGAATGCCTATGGGGGTTGGGCAGGCCGCACCAGTGTTTATAGCCACAAATGGCTGTAAGTGAAAGGCAAGGACCATGTATATGAGATTGGTAAAATTTTGCGCAAGGAGGAACGGCCAAATGGTATTTCTCAGACCATAGCGTGAGATCAGCCATCCGCCCGCCATTGCGCCTACGATTGAAAATGGTAGGCCTACTCCACCTGAAATCCAGCCATAATGAACCTTTATTCCCAGATCCACAATAAAGGGGGAAACCATGGAGGCAAGCATGGACTCGCCTGTGCGCATCAGGATAATAAAGGCCAGGGCGACTCCTATTCTTTCCCTGTCCATAAAGGCCATGAAGGCCTGTGCATAAAAGGAACTTTTGTCTCGAAGCATCATTTCCTTTATTTTGCTCTTGAAAAGTCCCAAAAGCACGAGGCCGGTGAGCAATCCAATGGCCACCCATCCGGAAAATTTTATCTTGCCCAGCATGGGGGCTGAGGGGACGATCTGCGTATTCCAGTAGGGAATCGCTACCTTGAAAAACAATATCAAGGCTCCGGCCAAAAGCGCTGACGCTACTAAAAGCCTAAAGGTGAGAAATTGTTTGATGAGTTCAGTATAAGAACTCTTGTATATTTCGACCCTTGGCAGCAAAGCGATATGGTAGACAAAAAGCAATGCCAACATTGTCGCAGAGCAGATATAGGCCATTTGCCAGGACATGGTGGCCCCGATTGTTACGATGACGCCCGTGCCGGTCATCATGGCTATGCGATAGGCCATGACCCTGTAACCAACAAACTTGGCCTGACCCTTCTCGTCCAGTGCCTCCATGTAGTAGCCGTCAATGGCCATGTCATGGGTTGCGGCAATAAATGAGCCCACCAAAAGGGTAATGGCGATCACCCTTATACCCCAAGGCACAGGGACCAGGAGTGCCATGAGACCCATGATCACCACTAGGGAACCCTGCATCAGCAGCATCCATGTTCTCTTGGTCCCATATTCATCAATATGAGGCCCCCAAAGGAATTTAAGCACCCATGGGATGCCATAGAGAGATGTGAGGCCTATGGCTTGGAGACTCACGCCTATGTCACGGAAAAAGACAGAGGAGATAATCCTGATGATAGTATAAGGGAAGCCTTCAGCAAAATAGGTGGTAAAGGCCCATACGTGGGGGGATTGCAGCCGGCTACGTGTTGATTGAGACAGCATCAAGATCCGCGTGGTCAAATTCTGTTACAAGGAACATTGGCGAGCAATTGTTCCATCTCTTCGTCGATGTCGTCCATATTCAATTGCCGTTCCCGTCCGCAGGCCTTGCAGACCAGAACCACTGATCTTCATTTTTTGTGCAATACCAGCAGACCGCCACACTTACATTTCATTTGAGACACCTTATCTCTTTACCATGTACTGTCTTTTGCTTATTTAGATGAGCTATTGATACACATTATAGTCTTTAACATCAACACCTACATTTTTTTGTCCTCATGCAACGGGTGTGCCCGATTTGCTTTGGGATGAGTATTTTGCTATGTTACAGGCCGAAACGAAAAATAGCTAAACACGGATACTAACATAGATACAATAAAAAAAGGAGACGAGAAGTCGTGAAAATAGGTAGAAATGACCCTTGTCCATGCGGTAGTGGATTGAAGTATAAAAAATGCTGCCTTGGCAAGGAAAAAGAAGAGAGAAAATTTCAGGAATTGGAAGCGACCTATTTCAAAAAATACGGGATACGATTGAAGCACACCAAGGACATTGAAGGGATAAAAAGGGCAGGTATTGTGGCATTGAAAACTCTGGATCTGGTGGAATCAAGTCTTCGACCGGGAATGAAGACAGATGAAATTGATCGTCTTGTGCATGACTTTACCCTAGAACAAGGAGCAGTTCCGGCCCCTTTGAACTACAAAGGTTTTCCAAAGAGCGTGTGTGTTTCTGTTAACGAGGTAATCTGTCATGGTATTCCAGGAGACCGAGTCATAAATGACGGTGATATAGTAAACGTGGATGTAACACCCATCCTGAATGGTTACTACGCTGACACCAGCAAGACATTTTTTGTGGGTAAGCCCGGTGAAGATGCAAGGAGGATTGTTGCAGTCGCAAAGGAAAGCCTAAAGCGAGGTATAGAGCAGGTGCGGCCTGGCAACACCGTTGGCGATATTGGATGGGCCATACAAACATATGCTGAATCCCAGGGTTGTTCAGTGGTGAGGGAATTCGTGGGCCACGGGGTCGGATTCAAGTTCCATGAACCGCCTCAGGTTCCTCATTACGGGAAGAGGGGTACAGGAATAGTGCTGATCCCTGGAATGGTATTTACGATTGAACCCATGATTAATCTTGGTAAGAGGCACCTGAAGATTCTGGCCGACAATTGGACAGCGGTTACGGCGGACGGATCTCTTTCCGCCCAATTTGAGCAGACCATTCTTGTCACAGAAGACGGCTACGAGAGTCTTACCCCTTATGAACTCTGAAACCCAGGCCCCGGAGACCCTTTTGAGGCAAAAGGCCAAGTCTTTAGGATTTATCAAAATAGGCTTCACGCTCCCGGGATGCCCTCCTTTTTTCAACAGCTTTGAGGACTGGGTGTCACAGAAGCGCTACGGTGATATGGATTGGATCACCAGGCATGTGGAGCTAAGAAAAAATCCCCAATTGCTCCTCAAAGGATGCAAAACAATAATAAGCTTGGCTTATCCCTACTCGGGCAAGATTCCCACATCGCCCGACGGGCTAAGGGCGGCCCGGTATACTCAGGGATTGGAAGAAGATTATCATTCAAGACTTAAGAGGCTGGCTAAGGTGTTGGCTGATTTTATTTCAGAGATCTTCCCAGGGGCAAGAAGCAGGATTTGCGTGGATTCTGCTCCAGTTCTTGAACGAAGCATAGCATATACTGCGGGGTTGGGGTTTTTTGGGAAAAACACCATGTTGATAATCCCTGATTACGGGTCTTACTTCTATTTATTAGAGATTTTCACCACTGCTGCTATTCCTTTCAAAAGATTAGAGCCTATTGAGAGCAAGTGTGGGCAGTGCACCAAATGTCTTGATGCGTGCCCAACAGGCGCCTTGTCAATCCCCTATACACATCACTCCGAGAGCTGCCTTTCATACCTAACCATCGAATGGAAAGGCCAATTGAAACGAGAACTGGCCCGGAGCATGGGGAGGTGTTTCTTGGGGTGTGACGTTTGCCAAGAGGTATGCCCCTTTAACAAGATGAGTATTGAGACAGAAATAGTGCTGCCCACCGCTAGGGAGATTTTGGAGATGAATGAGACAGGTTTTCAGCGGGTTTTTGGTAACACGGCATTTGCTCGACCCGGTTTGAACAAGATCAAAAGCAATGTACGTGTAGCCCTGTTACAATAATACCGACTTCCATTTCTTCCCAAGTGCAGCGTGCTCACCCATGTCAGCGGCAGCTTGGAGCGCCTCGGGGATCTTGGAAATGTCTGATTTCTTCTCCACCCCTCTAACCAAAAGCTCCCCGCTATAGTCCATATCCAGTGCATCAAAAAAATACTTGGCTACCAATTTTGTACAGTCAAAAAGCTTCTTACCCCTTGTTGCCCCCGTGGCTATCAAGTAACCTATTCCGCTGTCATATGTCTTGAGCTGTTCTTTGGGCTTGGTCAGCAAGCGCTTGGCCCAGCAGGCCTGAGCTCGGTCAATAATGGCCTTTACCTGGGCTGGAGGACTGTAGAAAAAAACAGGGACAGCCAGGATAATTGCACGCGCCTCTTCGAATAGTGGGTATATGTCCACCATGTCGTCCTTTTGTACACACACGCCTGTGTCATCACATCCTCCGCACTCTATGCACCCTGCTACTTTGAGGCGCCTAGCATACACCCTTTGGACCCCAGCCTGTTGGGTTAGGGACCCTTGCAAGGCCTTATCAAGTAACTGATCTGTGTTCCCGCCTTTCCTGGGACTACCATAGAGGCCCAAAACAAGCATATTTTTTCTCCTTGTAACTAAGCGTTTGGCTATTCAAAATGTGCTTGGCCGCAGGGGGCATGCAGAGGACGCTTACATAATAATGCCTGGTGAACTAGACTTATATGGGCATGAGCATCTCAGTGTCAAGCAGGTAAAGAGAACTTTTTTGTGGATATAATGCATTTTTCACTTGTAATTTCAATCGGTTTGGGATAAATTTCCAAAAAAGTGGGGTAGAAAACGACCGGTGAACTATTAGAACCTTTAATTTTGGGCCATGGAGCACGTACTGCTGTTAAACATCACATATGAGCCTTTAAGGATCATCAATTGGAAAAAGGCCATAACCCTCTTGCTCTTGGGCAAAGTGGAGGTATTGGAGGAGTATAGCCGCGAGATCCGCTCTGTGAGTTTCACCATAAGGCTGCCTTCAGTGGTGAGATTGCTGCGAATGGTGAAAAGGCCCAAGAGTCCTGTTAAGTTCTCTAGGCAGAACATCTACGCAAGAGACAAGTACCGATGTCAGTATTGCGGTCAGAAATTTCCTTCTGAGGAGCTTACTTACGATCACGTGATACCTCGCTCACGTGGAGGTAAGACTGAGTGGGAGAATATAGTCACATGCTGTGTAGATTGTAACCGTCGAAAAGGGGGGAAAACACCAGCCGAAGCGGGCATGAGGCTCATCAGAAAGCCGGTCAAGCCCACTTGGGTGCCTGCCTTGAGAATAACCATAGGGTTCAGGGAGGTACCTCAATCCTGGCGAGATTATCTGTACTGGAATGTTGAGTTGGTTGAATAAAGGGGGGCCCGGGTCTTAGGGCCTCCCGAAAGAAAAGATAAGTAGCCGCTAGCTCTTAATAGCAGCGGCTATTTTTTTTGCCGTCTCCTCGATCTTACCCATGTCCCCGGGTTTGAGTTCCCACGTGGTTATAGGTAATTCGGGCGCTCCTTCGTGGCGCGGCACGAGGTGAAAATGGTAATGCATAACCACCTGATTTGCTCCTTTGCCATTTAGCTGGAGACACGCGATTCCCGTTGGATTTAAGGCCTCCTTAATGGCCCTAGCTATCTTTTTCGCAGCAAGATGAATAGCGGCAAGATCATCATCGGGAATCTCAAAGAGGTTTTCTGCATGATTTTTTGGAACAATCAAGGTATGCCCTAAGGCTATTGGGTTAATATCTTCAAAGGCAAGCACTTTTTCATCCTCATACACTTTGAAACAGGGAATCTCACCTCTAACAATTTTGCAAAAGATACACTCTTCCATAGTCAAAACCCTCCCCTATTGTTGTTGAAGCCTCGTAATGTAAGACTGAATCTTTTTCTCTTTTTCCGCTGGTAGATCTTCAATTCGCTTTATGTTCATGGCCCGTATTATGTCATAAGTGCCGTCTTCGAACAGCACTGGTATTTGAATTATATAGTCCGGATGCTGGCAACAGCCAGGCACGAAATATCTGCCTGGCTTGTTGCCTTGTTTGAGCTTCTTGAGGGCCATTTGATACTTTTGAGGGCCTAACACAATGCCCACTTGTCCATTGAACAGTTTCACAAACTCGCCCGGCTCAAAGGATCGTTTCGGCTGGTTCATGATTGTATCTACCTTATCTGAGTCTGTGGATTTGATTGCTACTCACAGAGTATCGTTACTTATATCTGTCATGTCAACACCAAGTAAGCATTGCTTAGCTTAAACAGTAGCAATGATTGAACACAAAAAAGTCAATACCTGCATACTCTCCAAAGCACAGTATGTTTCTTTGATGAAACTAAAAAGGAAGCTGTGGGTTATACCTGCCAAAAAACTCAAGCTTGGAGTATGATCTGTCTAACTTTGTTTCACTATTGTTACGAGCTCATGGGCGAGTGCGCGCAGATTGTCAAGTGAGTTATCTTGTACTCTATCGAGCAATTTATTCAGGATACCAACAGCCCGTGGTATATATTCTTCAAAGTTTTGTTTCTGCCGCTGTTTTGTCAGGAAACCGAACGCACCTAATATTTGCAAGTTTCTCTGTATAGCAACGTACCAGAAATAGCGCTCGAGGTCCCGTGCCCATCTAAGGTTTGATGGGGCCAAGGCCTTGACATACCTTTCGTATATTGCGTCTCGAGTTGACCAGTCCAGGTCTACATATGGATCAATTACCAGTGAGGCCAGGTCATAGGCTGGAGGGCCAAGTCTCGCCCCTTGCCAGTCCAGGATGCCCACTCCATCATCTTGGATCATAATATTGCGGGATTGAAAGTCCCTATGTATGACAGAATCCGCATTGCATAAGGACACCATATCAGCAAGGTGGTCGAAGTCCTTGTCAAGGGGCTTCAGGTCTCTGTCAAGGCCAAGATATCCTATCAAGAATGCCTTTTTAAAATAGTCTGATTCGAGAGAGCGCATCACATATCTGTCATACTTACAGGTCTGGCAGCACCACTGCGTGTCGAACCCCTTAGGCCCCTTTGTATGAAGTCGAACAAGTATGTCCAGTACTCTTTCATAGTATGGTAGCGGATTTGTGTTATTCTTAATTGCAGCTTGGAGACTTGTGGTTCCCAAATCGGCCATCAGGAAAAACCCTCTGAGCAGCTTGTGGGCAAAGATTTGAGGAACTGGCACTCCCCTTTGGTGAAGGTGCCTACCAATAAAAAGGTACGCCTGGTTTTCCTCTCGCAAAAAGTCTTCAGTTGGAGGATTTACCATGGCAACAAAGCTCGCCTCCAAGGTAGGGCCCTTGACTCTCCAGAACAACCTTGTGGAGCCATCCGTAGGTATTGGCTCAAGGTCCCACTGCTGCGCCTGATACCCATGTTTTTCAAGATAGCCGCTAACAAAGCTCATTATTTGACGCCTGATTTTTTCGTCCTTTGAATTCATAACAGCTTGCCTTTCTTAATATCACCATTAAGTTAATAAGTTAGATTGTAATGATAAATGACCAGGGCTGATACCCAATGCCAATTGATTAGAATACTACTTTAGTAAACTTATAGTATCGCATTATTTTTGAACTAATTCTAATGCAATTTTTCTTGGCCAGGAAGCCTTGTCCAATTAGATTATTTTGTACTGTTGCATTTGGATTTAGGTTAAGAAAAATTAAAATTCCGCAATTCAGGCTAGTAAACTCCCATTAATAGGCGAAAGGGGATATCTAGTAAGACCCTAGTAATAGGTAAATTCAATGCCGAGCAGAGACTACTATGAGATTCTAGGAGTAAGCAAAGAGGCCTCTCAAGAAGAGATAAAAGAAGCATATCGCAAGCTTGCTCTCAAATACCACCCTGACCGGAATCGCGGAAACCCTGAGGCAACCGCTCGCATGAAAGAGATAAACGAGGCCTATGCTGTACTTTCCAATCCAGCAAAGAGGCGAAGCTATGACCACTTCCGAAGTACCTATGGTAGTAGCGCCTATCAAGAATTTCGTGGGCGATACACAGAAGAGGATATTTTCAGGGATTCTGATATCCAGGATATCTTTGAAGAAATTAGCAAGATGTTTGGGTTTAGGAGTTTTGATGAGGTATTCCGGGAGACCTATGGCCCAGGGTACCAGAGCTTTGAGTTTCGTAGACCTGGAGGATTTGGCAGAATCTTTGTTTCTTCTCCATTTTTTGGCCGCGAAGGGCGGGAGTCCCCTATGGACAGGGGAATTGTTGGTAGGGCCATCAAATGGATGCTGAGAAAGAAACTAGGTCTTCAATTTCCTGAAAAAGGGAGAGATCTCTATGATTTCATAACCATTTCCCCTGACTTGGCCGCAAGAGGGGGGAAATTCAAATACGTCAACAGGAGTGAAAAAAAAGAGATCCTGATCACCATACCTCCCGGATTGAAAACTGGCCAAAAGATACGGCTCAAGGGCCTTGGAGGATCTGGTCGCGATGGAGGGCCACCTGGTGACCTGTACCTAAAAGTAAGAGTAAGGGGCACGCTGGTCCAAAAGGTCTTGGATTTTCTCAAAGAAAGGTTTGGTTCTTTTTTTTCGAATATTCGCTAGCCCTTGCTCCCTAAAGATGATCAGTAAGGAATCCGATATTGTTTTAGATGTTGCTCGTGATTATCTATCATTTCACCGCCTCACCAAGGAAGAGGCAAGGCTGTAGCTCCTCGAAATGAGATCCTTGGCACGGGGGTAAGCCTGTTTGCAAGGGGCAGCAAAAATAGGAGGACTGGGTGGAGCTAACCAGAAAATGGAAACTCTCATGGAAAAGCTTCCTTTAGCTGGCTCAATAAAGAAGGCACTTACTTCTGGGGAAGGGAGGCTTGCGGATTATCTTAAATTGGCCATTAGCTATGAGGCAGGGGACTGGCAAGGCATTGAACAGGCCACCCAAGGCCTTGGCATAGAGCAGGAGACTGTTCCCAAACTATATCTGGAGTCCTTGGGCTGGGCCGATAGTATGAACAATGTCTAGAAGGTCTGATTGGTCAGCTTTTCCCCGCTTGCTACATCCCGTGTGATAATTGAATTGGCAATTGATGCCCCTTTACCGATCCTTACCTTTTCCCAACATATTGAATCTCTCAACGTGGCGTTGCGTTCGACTACTGTCCCAGAACCTATGATAACCCATCCTGTTAGCTTGGTGGTGGGGTCTATCACTGAGTCCTTTCCCACCAATATCCTTTGCCTGCCGAGCATCTCTTTGTTTGCTTGAACATAACTTTCCACGGTCCCGATGTCTCGCCAATAGTGGCCTTTAGATATGTATGAAGATACTATCCCACGGTCTGCTATGATGGAACGGTAGGTGTCAATGATGTTGTGGAAGACCCCAGGGGGAATGTAGTTGAGCACCGTCTTTGAAAGTATATGGATGCCCGTGAATGCGAGAAGTCCGGGGCGAGGTCTATCCCCAAAGGCCTGAATATGCCCATCTGAATTTACTCTTACTTGGTTGAACTGTGGATAGCTCTGAAGTACAAGGGTGGCCAAAGCCCGGTTACGCCTATGAGCCTCAAGGGCTGCCGAAAGATCAATGTCCGTGAGGATATCAACATTAATTACAATGAAAGGCGTTTGATCCCAGAAATCTTCTACATTTTTTATGCCCCCTCCCGTTCCTAGAATTTCCTTTTCCACTGCAATATGGATGGGGATGTCAAAGCTAGCGCGGTCGCGAAAATGCCAAACAATTTGGTCGTAAAGGTGGTGAGCATTTATGACGATTTCTTTGACCCCATGGTGCTTGAGGTATTCAATGACCCTATTTACCATGGCAATGTTTGCCACGGGCATGAGTCCCTTGGGTCGTTTGTGGGTTAAGGGCTCGAGCCGTGTGCCATAGCCTGCTGCCAATATCATGGCTTTCATTGATTGATACCCGTTATCTTTACTTTTAGGTGGTTATGGGCCATATTGACCATTGAGATGCTAAAGGAATCGCTTTTTTCGTTGCATAATACTTGGCCTTAAGTGTTGTCAAGTAAACCTGGTTGTTTTGCGGGGCATACTATTATGCAATCCACACTTGAGCTTGCTGAATTGGACTCAAAAATAGCCCAGCTTTTTATTGTGGGCATGCCTGGGTCCAAGCTGGATGAAGGAACGAGGCGCCTGGTTGGTGAAATTGGTGTTGGGGGCGTGATCTTTTTTTCCCGCAACATTAAGGATCCCATACAACTGGCAGGGCTTTGTAACGATCTTCAAGATCTTTCCCTGAGCACCCAGGAGATTCCTCTCTTTTTGGCGATAGATCAAGAAGGGGGAAGGGTAGCCAGACTTAGGCATCCCTTTACCGAGTTTCCCGGCAATGAGCTAATAGCTCAGAGCAAGAGTCCAGAGACAGAGGCAGCGAGGTTCGCTGAAATAACGGCCATGGAGATGTCCCTCGTGGGGCTGAACATGAATCTTGCGCCTGTGTTGGACATTCCAAGGGGTGAGCCAGAAGCTCATCTGAAGGGCCGGACATTTGGATCTGATCCCGAGCTCGTATCGAAGCTTGGGGAAATAGTTATAGGAGGTTTGCAAGGCAAAGGGATAATGGCTGTGGCCAAGCATTTTCCAGGGCTGGGAGCGGCCCGTCTTGACCCACATAAGACTGAATTAACAATAGATGCTGACGAAAATGAGTTGCGCGAAATAGATTTCAAACCATTTGAGGCTGCAACAGAAAGCGGCGTGGTTGGCATCATGGTTTCCCATGCCTGTTATCCTGCGCTCGATCCGCATGGGCCTGCAACCATGTCTCCGGTGATTATTGGGGAAATATTGAGAGGGGAGATGGGATTTGAGGGGCTGGTTTTAACGGATGATCTTGAGATGGAAGCGATTACGCGGCAGTGGGGGGTGCCTGAGGCGGCAGCGCTGGCACTGGAGGCAGGGTCCGATGTGCTACTCATATGCGAAAACCAAGAGCTTGTGGCTCAAGCCATTTCAGAGATTAGGGGCCGCATTTTAAGAGGTGACATCCCTGTGCAAAGGCTTCGCGAGGCAGTGGAGAGGATAGTTAATATCAAAAATGAAAATATCTCTGGGTGGCATCCCCGCTTGCTTACCAGGGTATATGAGTATTTTGCCGGGCAGGGCGAAGAAAAGGAGCAATAGTGGCGACAGGTGCCTGTGGAATTGACTGTTCTATGTGCAGGCTGAATTTGCTAGGCGAGGGTTCCACGTGCGGATCGGGCAAAAGTATAGAGGGGGCCAAGAAAAGAGTAGCTCAGGAACGCATACTAGGAGCCCCATGCCCCATATTGGCCTGCGCAATAGATAACAACGTAGAGTTTTGGCCCAGGGACTGCGACGATTTCCAAGCAGGCCTTATCGAGATCAGGCTGGATCGTGCTCATGTGAAAGCCCAGAACTAGAGAAGGTTCCCAGATTCTGGCCCATAGCGGGAAATTCTCGGTGGAGACGTCGTCATCGAGCAAGAGTTCGAGATCACTTGGAGTGTAGAACTTGAACTTTCTGTGCGCCACCCCTATTTCAGAGATATTGG
>CAZDVV010000064.1:0-10915 GCA_964508875.1 uncultured Desulfobacteraceae bacterium
TTTTTCGCTGCACCTTGTGTGGCAACTGTCAGGAAGTGTGCCCTGTTGGGATTCGACTCAAGGACATTTGGCTATCAATGCGGCAGGATCTGGTCCATTCCGAGGCCTATCCTAAGAAGATTGACATGATTCGAGAAAACCTGCTTGAGAGCAGGAACGTATTCGGCGAGGACAATGAGGACCGATGCGAATGGGTAGAAGATTTGGATGAACCACCTGAAGACGGCTACGTTAGGGACCATGCCGAGGTGGTCTATTTCACAGGATGTGTGGCATCCTATTTTCCATTGGCCCAAAAGATCCCCATGGCCCTAGTAAAGGTCTTGGAGGCAGCCTCTGTTGACTTTACGCTTTTGGGAGAAGACGAGTGGTGTTGTGGTTTTCCTATGCTTGGGGCGGGCCTAATGGATATGTTTCGCGAGTTTATGGAACATAATATTCAGGCAGTCAAGGATAAGGGGGCTAGCAGAGTGATGTTCGCCTGCCCCTCGTGCTATCAGATGTGGCGTGAATATTATCCACGTGATATCGAGATAGTCCACGCTTCGCAGTATTTGGTAGAGCTTGTAAAAGAGGGGAAGGTTTCTTTGAACCAACTTGATCTCACTGTGACCTATCATGATCCTTGCGACCTTGGGAGAGGTGCCAGAGAATTTGAGGCACCTAGGGCTGTGATCCGCTCCATTCCCGGCGTCAAACTTGTGGAACTACCTCGCAACAGGGAGGAATGCCAATGTTGTGGTGGCGGCGGAAACCTGGAAATGATAGATGCCAAGCTCTCTGCCGAGATAGCAAAAAGAAAAATTGAGGAGATATTATCAACAGGTGCCGACGCAGTAGTTACTTCCTGCCAGCAGTGTGTAAGAACCATGACCACATACGTTAAGAGAAACAAGATCCCACTAGAGGTGCTGGATATCACACAGCTCGTTGAGAGGGCGCTGGTGCGGTAAAGAGGAAAGGGTCACGAAGGAAGAGCAGAAGAGCAGATCCGCTATCATTATTGATTAAGGCGCAGGGATTGGCTGGCTCTCTTTTGTCCCAACAAATGCCCTCCATTTTTCCTCTACCCACGTCAGATGCTCATCCATCAAGGCTCTGGCGCCCTCTTGATCTCTTTTCTTTATTGCTTGGTATATCTTTTTGTGTTGGTCAAGGATGGACAAAACATTAGGTTTTTCATGAATGAGTTTCTCCCTTATAAAATCAATGTACTCCCCTGAGAGGTCAAATATATTTTTGAGAATGTGGACCCTGAGAAAGTTATGGGTTGCTTGGGCAATAGCCAGATGAAATTCTAGATCGTCGCTTAATGACAAGCGGGAGTCTTGAGCGTCTTGTTCCATATTTTTTATATATTTTTTTATCCTTGCCAAATCCGTTTTAGTTCGCACTTTGGCTGCCGTATGTATGGCGGCCAGTTCAATATCTTTTCTAAGTTCATACAGTTCGTAAAGCTTACTTTTATCTTCTTCCAGGATTTGCCGCAAAGGATCGGAAATGATGGGTGAACTCACTGGGCGAACAAAAATACCTTTGCGGTTTCTTATCTCAACAAAACCTAATGCCTCAAGGATGTTTATAGCCTCACGGAGTGATGAGCGCCCGACGCCCAACAAATCAGCTAGCGTTCTTTCTGGGGGTAACTTTTCCCCTGGTTGTAATTTGCCATCTTTAATTAAAGATTTTATTTGGTTTACAATTTCTTCCGAGATTTTATGTGGCCTGATCTGGCTGTAGATATTTTTCATATTTTTCTCCAACTCACATTTACATTGAGGGGGCTCTGGCTCGGTGGTATGACCACCATATTATGTTAGGATGGGCTTTTCCAACTGGCCTATCAGTTTCCTTCCTGAGAAATGTCTAGCACAAATACTCATTAACTCCACTACAAAGTATTGTAGCTTTGTGCACTAGATAAGGTATGTTTTTCATCAGCATTGCACAATATGTTGTCCAAACTCTTAAGCTAGCGGAACTATCGAGATTAATGCAGCTTGGTGAACTCTTTGAGCATGCATGTCAAACTGGATCAATGCGGGACCAAAATTAGGGTTGACTGTTATTTGATTTGATGGTATGAGTATCAGCCCAATAACATTAACCATATCTATCGTAAGACCCTTTGTCAATATTGATGAATTGGTAAGAAGCCCTTCCCCCCCTCCTCTCCTCTCTGAGGCGTAGGATCCACAGGCGGCAGGCCTTCAAGGGAGAGGGCGCCTTTTGGACCTCTTACGAAACCATCAATATCTATAAATATACAAAAAAGTCCGAACCAGTCAAAATAAAATGTTCATTAAACAAGAAGGAGGTGATGTGGTTAATTAATGGTTAATTGAGAAGGTGGTTTTTGGATAAAGAGATTGGGAATAATCTTATAGCATTAGAGGGGGATAGAATGAACAGATTCAAGTTGTCAGTATTATTAGTGGTTGTCCTTATAGTCCTTGCATTTGAATCAATGGCTTTTGCCAAGACAATCAGATGGAGAATGCCTACTACCTGGCCAAAAGGGACTATTCTCCAGTGGTCTGCGGACTTTTTTGCAAAAATTGTCAATGAGATGAGTGGAGGAAGATTGAAAATCACCGCCTATCCGGGTGGGGCAATCATGGGACCATTGGAGATATTCGATGCAGTAACTGCAGGTACTGTTGAGGCAGGCCACGGATCTTCTGCATACTGGATTGGCAAGGAACCCTCTGCCCCGCTTTTTAGTGCAATACCAATGGGTTTTACAGCCGTACCCTATCTCGCCTGGTTTTATGAAGGGGACGGCCTTAAGCTGATGAGGGAAATGTATGCCAAATACAATTTAGGTTTTGTCGGCCCCTGCGGAATAATTCCTCCCGAGGACTTTGCCTGGTCACATAAGCCTATAACCAAACTGGAGGATTTTAAGGGACTGAAATTCAGAACTTTTGGCTTCTGGGGAGAGATCCTCTCAGAGATGGGCGCTTCAGTGGTGACCTTACCCGGGGCAGAGGTATATCCCTCTTTGCAGAGGAAGGTCTTGGATGCTGCAGAGTTCAGCCTCCCCAACATTGACCGGGATCTTGGTTTTCACGAAATCTGTAAGTACCTCACGGTTCCGGGCGTCCATCAACCCAGTACTGTTTTTGATCTGTATGTGAGTAAAAGGGCCTGGAATAAATTGACACCAGATTTACAGGCAATTGTTAAGTATGCCTGCCAGGTAGCAGCAATGAGAACTTTGGTCAGAAGTGTATGGCTTGATGGTCCGGCCCTGGAGAGCTTTAAGAAATACGGTACCAAAATTAACTATATTTCCCCCGAGGTACAGCAGCAAATGGCAAAGGTGGCCAATGAATTCTTTGATAGAAAGGCTGCAAAAGATCCATTCTTTGCCAAGGTCTTAAAGTCTCAGAGGGAATGGATGAAGTCCTATAAGGTTTACAGGGACCTGATGAATCCCCGGTACTAAACTAAAGATAAGTTCTGTTTAGCAAGGCCATCCAGCCCTTTTTCTTCAAAAGGAGAAAGGAAAGGGTGGCCTCGCTTAAAAAGGGGGTATCAACCGACAGATGGAAAAATTCCTGAATGTTATCGATCGAATCAGCGAGCTGACGGGGAAGGGGATATCCTGGATTGTCTTAATCCTGACAGCAATATTGGGCTATGAAGTGCTGATGAGGTATTTCCTGGATGCCCCCACAAAGTGGGTATATGATATCAGCTACATGCTGGGTGGCACGTTTTTCCTGGTGGGAGCGAGCTACACTCTCTGGATGAAAGGGCATGTGAGGATAGACATTTTCTACAACCGTTTTTCTCCTCGCGTTCAAGCCCTCATTGATGTCATCTTTACTTTGATTTTCTTCTTTCCCCTCTGGATCGGGCTTTTTTGCAAGTTGGTGCCATACGTATATCTGTCTTGGAAGATCGCGGAAAGATCTCTGGAGAGCTATTGGAGGCCACCGATCTATCCCTTTAAGACCGTTATGCCGATAGGGGTTGGCCTCCTCATCTTGCAGGGTATTGCCGAATTTATCCGCTCACTATTCGTCCTGATAAAGGGGAAAGCGTCATGAGCCCTGAACTGATTACGATATTAATGTTTGCTGGACTTCTTGTCGGGATTCTTCTCGGTTATCCGACTGCCTTTGTTTTGGGCGGTTTGTCCATGATTTTTGGTTTGATATTTATTGGCCCAGAGATATATGGATTTTTTATTGTTCGCCTGTTGGGCCTGATGAAAAATTATGTCCTTCTGGCTGTGCCCTTGTTCCTTTTCATGGGTGTATTCATGGAGAAGGCGGGAGTAGCAGAGAGGCTTTACAGCTCGATGTATCTCTGGCTAGGAGGGCTCCGGGGCGGATTGGCCATGGCCACCGTAGTCATTTGCATGATTTTTGCCGCTGCTACCGGGGTAGTTGGAGCTTCGGAGGTGACTATAGGCCTGCTGGCTCTTCCGGCCATGCTTAGCCGGAACTTCAATAAACCCCTCGCCTGCGGGACCATCTGTGCCGGGGGTACGCTTGGCATCCTTATTCCCCCCAGTATCATGATCGTCATGTATGGGCCGACAGCCGGTCTATCGGTGGGAAAGCTTTTTATGGGTGCCTTTATCCCTGGTATTCTTCTCGCGTTCCTTTACCTCATTTACATCGCTGTCAGATGCTATTTTAGGCCCCAGGACGGCCCTCCCATGCCCCTTGAAGAGAGGTCGGTTCCATTAAAGAAAAAGCTCATGTTGCTTCTAACCTCTATCATTCCCCCGCTCTTTCTTATTTTTGCGGTACTGGGGACTATTTTTTTTGGTATTGCCTCAGTAACAGAAGCTTCGGCGATGGGCGCCATTGCCAGCATTGTCCTCGCTGCCGCCTATCGGCAAGTGGACTTCCAGGTTATCAAAGAGGCCTGCAAACGGACACTCCAGATTACTAGCATGATCTTGATGATAGCTGTTGGAGCCGGATTCTTTACCAGCACGTTCGTTGCGTTAGGGGGCGATGAGGTGGTAAATAACTTCGTGCTTGGGCTGCCATTTGGGAAATGGGGCATATTGTTCACAATGATGGGAATGTTGGTCGTACTGGGTATGTTCATCGACTGGATAGGGATCGTGTTCATTGTTGTTCCTCTGTTTACACCCATTGCCAATAATCTGGGTTTTGAGCCGATCTGGTTTGCCCTGCTCGTAATGATTAATTTACAAATATCATTCCTCACACCGCCCTTTGCCTATTCCATATTTTATCTAAAGGGGATTACCCCGCCTGAAGTGCAAACGACGGATATTTATCGAGGTGTTATACCTTTTGTCGGGCTCCAGGTCGTAGGGCTGATTTTATGTATTGTGTTTCCGAAATTGATTACTTTCTTGCCAAATTTGATGATTAGATAGTAATGAGAAAGGTATAACAAAGTGGCAGAGGATTCAGGGAAACAGAAGATGAATTATCCCGAGATGTACCATGTTCGACAGATTTTCAAAGCGCCCAAGGTGGATGATATCGAGGAAGCGTTAAGTCGCGAACTAGACTCGATCCAGATCAGATCCCGGATAAGGGCTGGAGCCCGTATCGCCATCACTGCGGGGAGCCGGGGAGTGGCCAATATTGATCGGATCCTGAGACAGGTGGTTCGCCTCCTCAAGGAATATGGTGCAGATCCTTTTCTTATCCCAGCCATGGGTAGTCATGGAGGGGGAACTGCCGAGGGCCAGATGGAAGTCCTCAGAAGCCTCAATATAACAGAGGACTCTATTGGCGCCCCGATTGTCTCTTCCATGGATGTGGTGGAAATCGGGAGGTCTTCCTTCGGCTTTCCTGTTTTGGTGGACAAGCATGCTGCTGAGGCCGATGGCATAGTAGTGGTGAACAGGATCAAGCCTCATACTGACTTTGAAGGCCCTATTGAAAGCGGACTCATGAAGATGATGGCCATTGGCATGGGTAAACAAAAGGGGTGTTTTGAGGTTCACAAACAGACGGTTCAGTTTGGATACCGGCAGGTCATACCTGAGATAGGCGGTGTTATCCTGGAAAAGCTCCCGGTCCTTTTTGGAGTGGGGATAGTGGAGAACACCTATGACGAGACAGCGCTTATTCGGGCTATTCCACGCTCCCGCTTCCTTGAGGAAGAGAAAAAGCTGCTTGCTGAAGCAAAGAAACTCATGGCAAGGATCCCATTTGATGAGCTGGATATCCTGATTGTGGATGAAATGGGAAAGAATATCAGCGGCACAGGTATGGATACCAATGTCATTGGCAGAATTATGTTTGTGGGGGAGAAGGAACCGGAGCGTCCCAGGATAACCAGGATCGTTGTGCTGGCCCTCACTGAACAGTCCCATGGGAATGCAATCGGTGTGGGCCTTGCCGATTATACGACCAAACGGCTTGTAGAAAAGATTGATCACGCGGTTATGGCTACTAATGCAATTACTGCTATGAGCCCCGAAAAGGGAAGAATCCCCATAGCACTGGAGACCGACAGGGAGGCGGTTGAGGCCGCCCTTACCACAATTGGCGCGGTAGAACCGGAAAAGGCGCGGGTCGTTCATATCAAAAACACGCTGCAGATAGGTGAGCTGGATGTTTCTGAAGCCCTGCTGAGAGAGGTGGAGGGAAGAAAAGATTTGGTGGTCGTGGATAAACTGGGCCCTATGTCTTTTGACGGCGAGGGAAATCTTCGGCCTGTCTCCTTGGCATCCTGATGCCTGGCAGGGAGGCCGTCTCTTGGCCCGTGAAGGATGGATTATGTGTGGATGTAGCCGAGCCAATAACAGAAGTACAGGAGGCTTTTAATGATTTCAGCTTCAATAGCCGAGGAGCTCCGATCTATTGTTGGAGATGAATGGTTCCTTGATACCCCTGAGGACCTAGCTACCTATTCCTATGACGGGTTCTTGCCCGAGTACCTGCCTGACGGAGTCATAATTCCGGGGAATACCGATGAGATCTCAAAGATCATGAAGGTGGCCAACCGGGAGAAGATAAATATAGTTCCCCGTGGGGCGGGGACCAATATTTGTGGTAGCTCGGTGGCAAGAGAGGGGGGCATCATTATGGCCTTCCACCGGATGAACAAGATCTTGGAGATTGATCCCGAAGATATGTGCGCTGTTGTTCAACCGGGGGTGGTGAATGCCGACTTGCAGAGGGAGGTGGCCAGCTATGGGCTGATGTACCCGCCCGATCCGGCCAGCATGTTTGTTTCCACCATAGGGGGTAATGTTGCACTGAACGCCGGGGGACCGAGAGGTGTGAAGTATGGCGTAACTAGGGACTACCTGCTGGGTCTGGAGGTGGTATTGCCCTCTGGTGATGTGATCAACACGGGGGGCAAGACCTTGAAGAATGTAAGCGGGTTTGACCTCACAAGGCTCATGTGCGGCTCAGAAGGTACCCTTGGTATCATCACCCAGATAATCGTGAGACTGGTGCCTTTGCCCCCAGCAAAGGCCACACTCCAGGCCATATTTTCGAGTCTCGATGATGCTGCAATAACAGTCTCGGCCATCATTGGATCGGGGATTGTACCCACCACGCTGGAACTGATGGACCGGGTTGTCCTTGATGTGATCCGTGATTACGGTGGGGCGGAATTTTCAGATAAGGCCGATGCCCTACTCCTGATAGAGGTTGATGGAGAAGAAGTACTGGTGGAAGAACAGGGAAAGCGAATTGAGAGCTTTTGCAAGGAGAGGGGGGCCATTGAAGTGCAAAGGGCGAAGACGCCCCAGGATGCCGATCGCCTGTGGCAGGCCCGAAGAACAGCCTTTGGAGCGGTTGCAAGCCTGAGGCCCAACTGTATTGTGGAAGACGCTACCGTCCCTGTGAGGAAGCTTCCTGAGATGTTGAAAAAGATCGTTGAGCTTGCAGATAAGTATCAGCTCAAGATAGGCGTACTGGCCCACGCAGGCGATGGAAATCTTCATCCTCTCATCATGACCGATCTTCGCGACAAAGATGAGATGGCAAGGGTGGATAAGGCCCTTGATGAGATGTATGAGGAGGCCATTGCCATGGGCGGCACCCTGTCTGGAGAGCACGGTATTGGTATTGCAAAAGACAGGTTTATGCCACTTCAGTTCAACCGCAGTGCCATCGAGATTATGCGCGGGATCAAGCGGGTTTTTGACCCCAACAATATCCTGAACCCTGGGAGCTTTCTTTGAGATTGAGGACTACGCAAGGAGGTCGAATAACCCCGGCTCCTGTGTGGGGCAAACTTAGGAAGAGGGGGCAGGGAGGATTTCAAGGAGAAAAGTTTGGAGTTTGGATTTAGCAAAGAAATGGGGAAGATATGGTACTAGATAGTCTTGCTGAAGAATTCAGCCAGTGTAACAAGTGTGGACTGTGTCTTGCCACGTGTCCCGTGTGCAAGGAACTACTCCTGGAGAAATATACCCCGAGGGGCAAGATTCAGCTGGCCAGGTTCTATGCCCAGGGTGCGCTGGATCTCAGCGACCACTATCGAGATATTTTCGCAACATGTCTGCTTTGTGGTTCATGTAGGGTTACCTGTCCTAGCGGGGTGGATCTAAACAGGGTTTTTGTGGGTATGCGTGAGGAAATCGGCTCCAAAAGGGGCCTTCATCCTAAGGTGCAACCCGTGGTGGAGTCCCTGCTTGAAAACCATAACATCTCGGATGAGGATAATTCTGAACGGGCGGAATGGCGAGAGTTAATGGGAGATCTGCCTGAGCATATGTATGAGAAGAAAAGGGCAGAGGTGGTCTATTTTGTGGGATGTGTTGCATCCTTTTTTCCCATGGTCCAGAGCATCCCCCAGAATCTTGTGAGGATTCTGGATGAGGCTGGAGTAGATTTCGCCATACTGGGCGGAGAAGAGTGGTGCTGTGGTTTCCCCTTGATAGGTGCCGGGGCTCCAGACAAGTTAGAGCAAATGAGGGATCATAATGTACAGAAGGTTAAAGCGCTTGGGGCAAAAACAGTGATTTTTTCCTGCCCTTCTTGTTATCGGACTTGGAAGGAATATTATGACACCGATCTTGAGCTTTTTCACGATACCCAGTTTATACAATATCTCATTGAACGTGACGGTCTAAAGCTGAAAAGGGTAGAGAAAACCGTGACATATCATGATCCATGTGACTTGGGTAGAAACGGGGGTGTGTACAAGGCCCCCCGGGCCATACTGGAGGCCATCCCGGGTTTGACACTGGTGGAAATGGAAAATAACAGGGCGAAGAGCATCTGTTGCGGCGGTGGGGGAAATTTGGAAATGACTAATCCCGGGCTTTCCAGGCGGCTGGCTATGAAAAAGATAGAAGAGATTAAGGCTACAGGCACGTCAACGGTTGTTACCGCCTGTCAACAATGCGTCCGCACCATAAAGGGAGCTGCCAGAAGACAAAAGATTGATCTTGAAGTGATGGATATTACGGAGCTAGTGGCACAGGCCATACAGTCGAGCTAGTGCTAGTCTTTCATATACCAATTTCAGTGGCCCTCATCCCCTATACCTTTTGTTTCTGGCCACCCCCCGTGGAGATATACACGTCTATTTTTTGGGATACCTAGGGTTTGCTACTCCCTCCGTGGGTTTGCCGAAAGAAGCCGTATCTAATCCCTTCAAGGGATGGTTTTTGGCGTACATGGGTTTTAATTTTTTGGCTCGCACTTCAGGGTAGAATTTCGCAATAGCGGCCTGACTGCGGTCCAAGGGAACTTCTTCGAGTTCATACTCCGTGGTGCCCATGCCATTTTCCACTCCACCATATATTTGGGGCTCCACGTCCTTTCCCTTAATGATGTCAAGCTTCTTGGTTCCCGGCTCAAGAGCACCGAATTCCTCGGCCTCTGAGTTGAGAAGACCTGGGGCCTCATTCATCATGTCCATACATGCTTTATCCACGGCTACCGGATCATAAGAGGCAAAAACACCTAGGCCGTTTACAATGGGAGTATCAGCCCAGCCGTAACAGTCACAGCAAGGGGTTATGTCAATGGCATAGTTAAGGAAGAAGCATTTTCCTTCCTCTTTCGTCATCATGACCGCAAGGGCTGAGTCAGCTATCCGTCTTCCAAGTGCGGGCAAGTGATCGAAACGCTGGATGGCCCCAACACCTGCCATATTGACACAAAGATTCGCGCATGCAAAACAATACACGCAGGCCTCTTGGTCTATTTTCAGCCCGGTTTCCGTGATTTGAATGGCCCCCTCAGGGCAGCAATCCTCGCAGGTCTGCCACCAGTCGCAATTCCTGCCTTTGCATTTTTCAACATCCACCACAGGTTTATCTCCGGCTAAAGCACCATGAAGATTCATTTTGCCCCGTTTGCTGGCTCCCCCAACCCCTATATTTTTGAGGGCTCCTCCATAGCCGCCTGCCGGATGACCCTTGAAATGAGCTACCGACAAGAGGGCATCGGCATCAGCGATTGCACGGGACACGAACTGCTTGTTAAGGTAGGTGCCGTGTCCTCCCAGGTCCACGACCACGTCATCTGTGCCTAGCCATCCATCGGCGATAATCACGGGACAACCCATAGAGGAGTGGTTGAATCCGTTTTGGTTGGCAGTTTCAAGGTAATCCATGGCCACGGTTCGACTGATCCACGGATGATAGGGCATGGTCGTGGTATCGGTGACAAAGGGCTTGCAGCCTTTATCTTTGAGTGCTTCTACAAGGGTGCGCACAATTATGGGACGTAAATATCCTACATTATAGGCTTCCCCCATGTGGGTTTTTACAGCCACAATGTCGCCAGGATGTAGTCGATCAAGCCACCCGGAGTATTCCAATATCTGCCGGCCCTTTATAGCTGTTGATTCCAGAAAACGCTTTGCCCTCGCATCCATATACCAAACCTTTGCTGTACCCATTTTTTCTCCTTTCTCTAAGCATTATTCACCAATGCCTATGTCGCAATTGATCTGCCAGAATCTTCGTGCTATCGTAACCAAACTGCAA
>CAZDVV010000065.1:0-10778 GCA_964508875.1 uncultured Desulfobacteraceae bacterium
TTAAAATGCGATAAAGATTCTTTTATAGGTTGGTAACCTCATTTGGTAACAGAATAGGAGTGGGACATGGGTAAGCCAAGCTATCCAACCAGGGAAGGATTGTGGGCAAAAGGCAAAAGGGATGAAAAAAGTTATAAAAAGGTCCGCCTTGGCATGCCTTACGCCGAGGCAGTGTCACAATTTCGCCAGGCGATCCTGGGACGAGATGACTTCGATCCTGCTGCACTTTTTGTATGGGGAACAATGCAGGCCACTGCTGTTCTTAACATACTCAAGGCCGTGGAAAGGGCATTTGGTAAGGAGGGACAAGAAACGGTCAGGAAGGCAATCAATGAAGCCGGGTACGAGGCCATGCATGAACTGCTGGATAATTCTGAGGTATCCGAAGAATTAGATGAAATGGAGCGTGTTTCATACCTTATAACCGCACTGAACACAATACTTTATGCATCACTTGAAAGACCAAAGATAACATCTGCAGATAGCTGCGAATTTGATATACTTTGGTGTCCACACCAAGACCGTTACACAGCGTTTGATTGTCGCGTCCAAAGGTACTTTGTAGAAGGAATGCTTGATGCCCTCAGCGATCATGGCTATGGTGACTTTACTGCCAGGGTTGAAACGCTCATTCCTAAGGGGGCAGAGTTTTGCCACTTTGTTGTGGAAAAGCTGAAGGATCATGCAGGCAAAAACCCTTGGCACAAGTACTCTGATGAACTTGGTGAGAGGGCGTTGAAAAAAGGGGAAGAGCAAGGCTAGATTTTTCTATTTACAAGAAGCGCCTAGTCGGGTATCTTTACATATGGCGTGGGCGGTTAACTCAGCGGGAGAGTGCCATCCTCACACGGTGGAAGTCGGGGGTTCAAATCCCCCACCGCCCACCATTAACAGTTAAGAAAGGTCTTCACAGTTCTGAAGACCTTTTTTTCTCCTTTTGCGCCTCCGACCTTCTTTTTCCCTTTGTTCCTATACCTTCCTCTCGATACATTTCCGGGATCTCGTGTACGCGAGGCGTCTTCAAATTTCTCAACACACCCCTTTTCCCCGTAAAGCGAAGAAACGTATTTGCCGATAAATATTCAGGAAATCGCCATTTGGAAAAGCCATTGCTCCGGGGGAGGACAGTTACTATGGAAAGCCGGCCAAAGGTTCTCGTAGTTGACGATGACGAGCAGATACTGAGCCTATTGGATACTGTTCTGAAAAGTAAAGGTTTTGATTGTGAATTGGCTTTCAGCGCCCAGGAAGCAAAACAAAAAATAGCAAGACAACCTATTGATCTAGTCCTATGCGACATCCTCATGCCTGATGAATCGGGGATTGAGCTCTGCAGACAGATACGAAAAGAAAATCCAGTCACAGCGGTCTTGATGGTCACTGGTCTTGAAGATCCAAAGACCATAGATCAAGCCATCAAGGCCGGTGCAGACGGCTACATAACCAAACCCATCGAGCCCAGCAGACTCCTTCCGCAAATAACTGCTGCAATCTGCCATAGGAACCATGAAATTCTGGCGGAAAGGTATCGCGAGGAATTGGAAAAAACCGTTCAGGAAAAGACCCGTTCCCTTGAAAGAATTATAAGTAAGCTCTCAGAAAATGAAAAACGGTTTACAGCAATCGCAGAGTCCGCTCAGGATGCCATCGTCATGGTTGATCACAACGGAAGGATTCTGTTCTGGAACAAAAGGGCAGAAGACATGTTTGGATATCCCAAAGGCGAGGTCATGGGGCAGGACCTTCATGAACTCCTCGCTCCCCCAGAATATAAGACCTTGTTTAAGGAAGCATTTCCCAAATTTAGGCAAACTGGCAAGGGAAAAGCCATTGGTCGAACCCTTGAACTCACAGCCGTGAGAAAGGATGGTACTGAATTCCCTATAGAACTGTCACTATCGTCAATTCAGGTCAACGGAAAATGGGGCGCCGTTGGAATTATTAGGGATATAACCGAAAGAAAATTGATGATTGAAGCATTGAGGGACTCTGAGGAACAATTCCGAGTCGCCATAGAGAATTCAAACGATGGTATAGCACTGATAAGGGGTACTCAGCATTTCTATGTAAATTCAAAATATCTTGAAATCCTAGGCTATAACAGTCCAGATGAGCTGATCGGGCAGCCTATCTCCAAAGTTATCCATCGTGACGACAGAGAGAGGATTTACCAATTTAACGAAGCCCGACACAATGGCGGCCCAGCCCCTTCCCGCTACGAGGCCAAGCTAGTGAGAAAGGATGGAACAACGATACACGTTGAGATATCTGCGACCCTCACAAAATACAGGGACAAGCCCCTAATATTGGCCAATATTAGAGACATTTCAGAACGCAAACAAATGGAGGAACAACTGAGCAAGAGCGAGCAGTTCCTCAATGATATGTTTAATGCAATACAGGACGGAATCAGCGTGCTTGATACTGACCTCACTGTTAAAAAAGTAAATTCAAGAATGGAGGACTGGTACTCAGCAAACGTGCCTCTTGTGGGGAAGAAATGCTATGAGGTCTATTATAACAGAAAATCTCCCTGCAAAAGGTGCCCCACCCTCCGTGCCATCAAGACTGGTAAGACAGAAAGAGAGATAGTACCAGGGCTTCCTGGCTCGCCGGTGGAGTGGGTAGAGCTTTTCAGTTACCCCATATTCGATAATACCGGGCATGTGACGGGAGTGGTAGAGTTCGTACGGGATATCACAGAGTTCAAGCGTGCAGAAGATTCCCTCCGCAAAAGAGAACAACTATATCGAAGTCTAGTGGAGAGCACAACTGACGCGATAGTCCATCTAGACAAGGAAAGAAAAATAGTATCTTGCAATAGAGCATTCTTAGATATCTTTGGCTATGAGAAGGAAGAAGTTGTTGGCAAATCCATCCTGTTAGCTCATGAGTCTAATGAGAGCTTTCGTGCTTTTGCTCAGCAGGCCTACTCCGCCATTGCCAAGAAGGGGTTTGCCAAGACGGAATGGACCTTTGTCACAAAAGATGGGCGAAAGATACCATTTGAAATAACAACATCTGCTATCAAGGACCCTTCAGGAAAGATTACCGGCTACGTTTCCATAATGAGAGATATCACCGAAAGAAGGATGGCTGAGCAAGCCCTTAGAGAGTCTGAAGAGAAGTACCGGGTGGTCGTGGAAAATCTCAAAGAAGGAATCGTTGTGGGTCAGGAAGGAAAGCTGAAATTCGTAAATCCTGCAATTACCAAAATCACGGGCTATTCTGAAAAGGAACTGCTCAGCATGCCATGGATAAATATCATCCACCCAGATGATAAGCAGATAGCCATAACGAATCACATGAGGCGCTTAGAGGGCAAGGAAGTTCCGGAAACCTACCTCATGAGAATTATTGACAAGGAGGGTAAAACACACTGGTTAGAGAATAGCGGTGTAGTCATTCGGTGGGAAAACAAGCCGGCCATACTCAACTTCCTGACTGATGTTACAGAGCGAAAATTGGCTGAAGATGAATTTCGGCGCGCCCATCATGAGCTTGAGGATCTCATAAAATCCATATCATCTATCTTAATTGAGCTCACACCAGAGCATGTTGTTAGACGCTGGAACAGGGTTGCAGAAAATGTTTTTGGTATTGACGCAGGATCAGCAACAGGCAGGAGGTTGCAAGAAATTGATCTCTCCTGGGACTTGGTAAAGGTCATTGAAGGGCTTGAACAATGCAAGAATACTAAGGATGTTGTTCGACTCCAAGATGTTCCGTTTATTCAAAACAGTGGAAACAGAGGCTTTTTGGGAATCACCATAACGCCCAAGCTAGATGACAAAAACGAGCTTAAGGGCTTCATAATAATGGCCTCAGACATAACAGAACGTAGGAATCTGGAGACCCAGTTATTGCAGGCCCAGAAGTTAGAATCAGTAGGACAACTTGCAGCCGGCATAGCCCATGAGATAAATACGCCAACTCAGTTTGTAGGTGACAATATCCAATTTCTCCAAGAATCCCTTGAAGATCTTGCCAACCTCCTAAAAATTTACAGATCCCTGGCAGATTCAGTAAACTCACACAAGGATAACCAGAGGCAGTTGGCAGAAAAGGCCAAAGAAATGGAAGAAGAAATAGATCTTGACTACCTTACGGAGGAAATTCCCAAAGCCATTGACCAAAGCATGGAAGGGATAAAGCGCGTGGCAAGAATAGTAAGGGCAATGAAGGAATTTTCCCATCCTGGCTCTGATGAAAAAACTCTCATTGACCTTAATCACGCAATTGAAAACACCATAACGGTGGCCAAAAACGAATGGAAATATGTCGCTGACATGGAAACAAATCTTGATCCTTCCCTGCCCCCTGTCCCCTGTCTCCCCGGGGAATTGAACCAGGTTATCTTGAATATGATTATTAATGCTGCCCATGCGATTTCTGAGGTTGTGGGTAAGGATGGAGGCAAGGGAAAAATTACCATAACAACACAAAAGAAGGATGACTGGGTGGAGATAAGAATAGCCGACACAGGCACGGGAATTCCTGAGGACATCCGTGACCGCATATTTGATCCCTTCTTTACCACAAAAGAGGTAGGCAAAGGCACAGGCCAGGGCCTGGCCATATCAAGATCGGTTATTGTTGATAAACACGGGGGGAGTATTGATGTGGAGACTGAAGTGGGAAAAGGGACAACATTTATCATAAAGCTGCCGTTGGCAGAAAGTACATGAATATTGGATACAGCTAAGATTTACATATTTGGAGTACCATGGAAGCCTTGCGTAAGAAAAAGATACTTTTTGTAGATGACGAGCCCAATGTACTCAATGGGCTCAGGCGTATGCTCAGAGGCATGCGAAAAGAATGGGATATGCATTTTGCAGAAGGTGGCGAACAGGCCCTAAATCTGCTTAGCACCACACGGTTTGATGTTATTATATCAGACATGCGCATGCCAGGAATGGACGGGGCTGAATTGCTGAGTATAGTGATGCAAAAGTACCCCGAGGTGGTGCGGATAGTGCTTTCGGGTCACTCTGACAAAGAAATGATACTTCGCTCAGTCCGTCCTGCTCAACAGTACCTATCCAAGCCATGCGATGCGCAAACCCTCAAGTCAACCATAGACAGGGCATGTGCCCTACGAAATATTCTTGTGGATGAATCTCTCAAGAAGGTTATATCGAGCCTTGACAGTCTCCCCAGCCTACCCGAATTGTATCAGGAGATATTGCACGAGCTTCAATCAGAAGATCCTTCCATTCAGAAAGTTGGGGATATCATCTCAAAAGATGTGGGAATGACCGCAAAGATCTTACAATTGGTCAATTCGGCATTTTTCGGGCTTCCCCGCCATATCAGCAATCCTCAGCAGGCAGTGGCCCTTTTAGGACTTGAAACAGTTAAAGCCCTTGTACTTTCAGTGCAGGTCTTTTCTCAGTTTGATGATGCAGAGATACCTCACAGCTTTCTTGATGCCCTCTGGCATCACAGCATGGGCACAGGGAAAATTGTGAGAGAAATAGTCAGGGCCGAGAAAGTGGAAAAAGACCTGGCGGACGATACCTTCATGGCAGCAGTCTTACATGACGTGGGCAAGCTAATATTGGCTGCAAGTTTTCCTGAGCAATACAAACAATTGATAAAAAAATGCTCTGAAGCTAAGCTCCCCCTCCGTCATGCCGAGCGAGAGCGTTTTGGAACTACTCATGCAGAAGTGGGTGCCTACCTAATGGGACTTTGGGGATTACCTGATACCATTGTTGAGGCATTGGCCTTTCACCACAGATTAGCTGAGTGCCCCGTGGAAAGGTTTGCTCCCCTAATCGCCGTTCACGTAGCAAGCGCACTGGAGCATGAGTCCCATGTCAGAGAAGAGGCCGATTATAGCAACGAAATAGACCTACAACACTTGGCTAAACTTGGCATGGACGGAAGATTAGAAGGATGGAGAAAACTGGTCGAAAACATATTGCAGTAAGGAAAAGGGTCATGCAAGAAAAAATACTATTTGTGGACGATGAGCAGAATATCCTGGACGCCCTCAGACGCCAATTACGCAAACGCTTCACATTTGATACTGCATTGGGGGGAGAAGAAGGCCTCAAATTGTTAAAACAAAAAGGTCCATATGCGGTGGTAGTCTCAGACCTGCGAATGCCCAAGATGGATGGCATTGAGTTTCTCCGCCTTACAAAAGAATTATCTCCTGATACGGTACGCATGATGTTGAGCGGCCATGCTGATTTAACTAATGCCATTAACGCGGTCAATGAAGGTAACATCTTCAGGTTCCTTACCAAGCCCTGTCCCGTTGACAGACTGTGCAAGGCGCTACAGGATGGAATCGACCAATATCGGCTAATTCGTGCCGAAAAAGAACTGCTGGATGACACCCTTAAAGGCAGCATAAAGGTCTTGACCGATTTGCTGGCCATAGTTAATCCCGAAGCCTTTGGTCGCGCATCAAGAGTGAGGGCCCTAGTGAAAGACCTTGCAAACTACATGGCTTTACCCGACACATGGCAGATTGAAACCGCTGCGCTGCTGTCCCATGTTGGCTTTGTGACGATGCCTGAAGACACCCTTGGCAAGATTTACAGAAATGAGCAGCTTTCAGGCGAAGAAGCTCAGCTTTTTCAGATGCACCCTTTTATTGCCTCTGACCTCATCAAAAACATTCCCCGGATGGAAGGGGTAGCTGAAATAATCGCCTACCAGGAAAAACTTTATGATGGCTCAGGAATTCCGACTGATCACCCGGGTGGCGAAGATATTCCATTGGGAGCAAGAATTCTTAAGGTGGCCCTGGATTATGACTCGCTCCAAATCTCGGGAAAGAACGCCAAAGAGGCCTATTCAGAGCTCAGAGCGCGAAACGGCCGTTACGACCCTAAGGTTCTCAAGGCCTTAGAAATGGCGTTGGGTCTTGAGGTCAAATACGAACTAAGGTCAGTGAAAATAGGAGAACTTCGGGGTGGAATGATCTTTGCGGAGGATGTCACCTCATTGGAAGGCCGTCTTCTAGTAGCGAAAGGCCAAGAAGTGACCCCTGCCCTTTTTGAAAGGCTGAAAAATTTTAGTCGAGTGGCCCCAGTTAAGGAACCCATAAAGGTGTTAGTGAAAATTGAATGAGCTGGCCGATCGAGGGGGGCAGTGCCCTTAGCTGATTACTCCTCAACGCGGGTACCTTTCAGTACGGATCGAATCTGCTCGATGAGTACATTATACGTTAGTGGGAGTCCTTCTTCTTCCAGGACTACCTCGCCACTAGCCCCCTTCTTGACCTTGGTAATGCCAGGATATCTCTTCTCAAGCATTTCTATAGTCTTTTTCTGTCTCTTGGCTATCTGAAGGAGTCTTGAGGCCTCTTCCATAAGCGCCTTTTGTTGCAATGCCTGTCTAATTGTTATTGCTAGATCAAAGACGTTACAAGGTTTCCTAAAAAAACGGTAAATCTCCCCTTCATTAATCGCCTTAATGGCCATTTCTAGGTTGGCGTGGCCTGTGAGAATCATCCGGATCGTGTCAGGGTATTTCTTACGCACAATGCTAAGAAATTCAGAGCCTGTCATGCCAGGCATTACCTCATCTGATACAACAACATCAACCCGCCGTTTCTCCAGTATTTCCAGCGCCTCCTCTGCCGATCCCGCGCTCAAAAGCTCATAGGGCTCTGCAAAAAGAACATCTTGCAGCAGCTCAGTAATCGCTGTTTCGTCGTCTACAACTAGAACAACCTGTTTCCTTTCGTGCTCCTTTTTTCTTGGTAGCACTGCCATTTTATTTCCCCCTTTGTCTGCACTAGTCTTAATGGCGGCTATGTGATCAGTGGTCTTGGGTCTCTTGCTAAGAGGAATGCAATAACAGTGCCATCTTTTGTGCCAACTATCTAACAAAGCGAATTTTTGCAGATACTTCCAAATCCTATCCCAGCCATCAGAAGAAAGTACCTGCCCTCCACGCAGCCCAGATCAATTGCACGTCTCCTGTTTTTCATTACAATGTTAGCTGCTCTCACAGGATCCCTCAAAGGGATCCCCAGCTCTCTTGCAAATACATTCCCAATGCCTACAGGGATTATTCCAATAGGTAGCACGCACGGACCAAGGGTATTCAAGAACCTATTGACCTTTCCATCACCACCCATAACTATGGCACTATCCCATTTTTTTCTGACGATATCCCTGTCGGGTAAGCTGGATATGTCCAATATCTCATGGACATTCATGCCCCTTGAATGAAAGCGGGCCAAAACCCGATCGAATACGGTCATCCTAAACTTGCCTGCTTGTGGATTGCCTACTAGAAGAATTCAGGTAATATCAGGCATGAATAAAGCTGTTATTTTAGAATATGATTAGTGACGGATCATAATCTTCAACTTTTTGGTATCCTAAAAGATTGAGTAATGTGGCAGCTACGTTCGAAAGCCCCCTCTTTTCCAGCTTTGCCATTCTATACTCTCCGGAAAAGGCCGAGTCCACAATCACAAATGGCACTGGATTGAGTGTATGGGATGTCTTTGGCTTACGGTTGCCCTGAGAGTCAATTGTGAACATCTCATCTGAGTTTCCGTGATCAGCGGTCACAACAGCTATTCCCCCAAGCTTCATTACCTGGTCCACAAGTCTCCCTACGCATGAATCCACTGTCTCCACTGCTACGATCGCTGCATCCATAACACCTGTGTGTCCAACCATGTCACCATTTGCAAAATTGAGACGTCCGAATTTATACTTACCGGTCCTGAGAAGTTCTATGGTCTTCTCTGTTATCTCATGCGCCTTCATCTTCGGGGCCTTGTCAAACTGGATTCTATCTGAGGGTATCTCAATATAAAGCTCCAGGTCCTCATTGATGTAACCAGATCTGTTACCATTCCAAAAGTAGGTCACATGACCAAACTTCTGGGTCTCTGATATGGCAAAAGAGGTAATGCCTTCTGCACACAAGTACTCACTAATGGTCCGATCAATTACAGGTGGCATTACCAAATAGTTTGGAGGGATGTGAAGGTCGCCATCATATTCCATCATGCCCGCATAAAGAACGTCTGGCAATGGGCCTCTATCGAATTCATGAAAGTCCTTTTCTGTGAAGGCCCTCGATATCTCAATAGCCCTGTCTCCCCTGAAATTAAAGTTGATTACAGCATCGCCGTCCACAATAGGTCCCACTGGCTCACCACTTTCATCCACTATGACAAAGGAATCCATGTATTGATCAGTTATATTGGGATCTTCCCTATAAAAAGTTTCCACCGCCTCTCTAGCAGACCGAAAAGGCCTGCCTTTCCCCAATACGTGGGCCTCCCATCCCCTTTTCACGATATTCCAATCCGCCTCGTAGCGGTCCATGGTAACCTTCATCCGCCCACCGCCAGATGCTATGCGGTAATCCAGGCCCTTTTCCGCTGATAGTTTTGCAAGTTTTTCTTCAGTGGGCACTACGTAATTCAATGCAGATCGCTCCCCCACGTCCCGGCCATCAAGGAGAGCATGAACTCGCACTGTCTTAATGCCCAGTTCACCACATTTATCGATTAGTTTATAAAGGTGATCAATATGGGAGTGCACATTTCCATCAGACAGCAGGCCAATGAAGTGGATCGTCCCACCCCTTTTCCCCCTTTCAACAATTTGTTCCCACAAATCCGTCTCAAAAATTTTTCCTGTCTCAATCGCTTTGTTTACCAACCGCGCACCCTGGTCAAAAACGCGGCCCGCACCAAGGGCATTATGCCCCACCTCACTATTGCCCATGTCCTTGTCACTTGGAAGACCCACTGCCGTGCCATGGGCTTGTAAGCTACAAAACAGTTTCGAAGCAAAGAGCCTATCCAATGTCGGTGTATTAGCCATGAAAACGGCATTTCTTTCGTCCTGCGGCCCCAGGCCTATTCCATCCATAATGATCAACAACAGTGGCCCTTCCCGCCCTGCAAATTTAGAATGTTTCTTTAGTGATAATTCCATCCCCTAAGCCTCCCTCCAGAAACAAGATGTGACACTATCATATCAACAATTCTCTCATGAGCCTGTCTGTCAAATGTCAGCCACAACCCTTTGACATCCTGTGCCAGCGCACCGCAGCATGCATCATAGCCCGTTAGTCCTTTCTTGACAAATTTATTTGCACGCTTTGCCAAACGTTCTGTTATCGGATATCTCAATATTCCACTTTGAAGTAACAGATTTGCAACGAGCAGGCAAGTTGCTAGTGGATGGTTGACATACCAGTGCATAAACCGTAAGTTCACTTTTTTTTAGCTATTAGTTACCTTCAACTACAGGAGGACACGATACCATGTCTCAACACGTGGTGATTATTGGCGCAGTTGCCCTTGGGCCAAAGGCTGCATGCAGGTTCAAAAGGCTTGAACCTGATTCCAAAGTGACAATGATCGACCAAACTGACCTCATCTCATATGGAGGATGTGGCATACCCTACTTTGTCTCTGGAGACGTGAGTTCCCCCGATGAGCTTCAGTCCACCAGCTTCCACATGCTTAGAGATAGCAAATTTTTCAAAGAGGCAAAGGACATAGACGTACTTACTAGAAAACGAGCAATCCAAATAAAACGGGACGAGAAAGCCCTTGTCCTCAGAGATCTTGACACGGGTGCCGAGCAGGAGTTGGTCTTCGATCAACTAGTAATTGCCACGGGAAGCACGCCCGCAGTGCCAAAGATTCAAGGGGTGGATCTCCCTGGAGTGTATGTAGTTTCCAGCCTGGAAGATGCTATCAAGATCAGAAATGACATTGCTGCTGGCCAGGTTGGAAATGCCGTAATCATAGGGGCTGGAGCCATTGGCCT
>CAZDVV010000066.1:0-10669 GCA_964508875.1 uncultured Desulfobacteraceae bacterium
TTTGAGGCTGCTCCCAGCTATCAAGCCTCCGGTTCCACCGGAGCGTTATGACTTGTTGATTTTATTATGGCGGGCGATGCGCGACTCGAACGCGCGACCTCTGGTTCCGGAGACCAACGCTCTATCCAACTGAGCTAATCGCCCGCTCTTTAAATTGTTAGCACCTTTTATCTATTAGGTCAACATATTGGAAGTTGCGGCGAAGTAATATCACCTGACCGCCCATGCCAAATGGGGGCACGGCGTATTCGAGAAGGCTACTCATGGAGGGCCAGAATGGGAATTTCCTTAAGAATTGGGATGCCTTGCCGATATGAAAAATTGGATGCTCAAGTTATTTTATTTAAAAGCCAGCGGCCCTTGACAAGGTAGATATCAAACTTATTTTTGCAGTACACAAGGGGAGAGCCTGCGTTACCCGTGATAGGTCCAAAAGCTGAATCAACATAAGAGGGGTTGAAAGTCAGGCTTAGTGACACAACGGTAATCGCGGGGGTCGCTTCACACGGCTAAACTCTCCCCTTGACTAAAGGGTCGCGGCGGAGACCGCGGCCCTTTTTTGATTCTTTTACGAGAACTAGGATTAGGCAACCCGTCTGGTTTTATTAAACTAGGGGGACCAATCGGACAGAGGTTGGTCAATATGATGTGGAAAGGGGGATGTGCCTAAAGGGTTATATATTTGCATGATAATTATTATCTTTTTGTTAATTTGATGGTTATTTAAAGTAATCAAAAGATATTGACACTAAGTTTAGGCTATGTTATCAGGGAGTTGTCCGACTCCGAAAGAATTTTACCCAACTCTCAATAAAGGGGGAATTTGATGAGCGAGGAACAAAAATCCAGCCAAGAAATTTCGCTAGGAGAGGAGGAAGAGATCCTCGACTTTGAATTTGACGATCTATCCAACGACCCTAGTAGTGAAAGCAGCTCTGAGGATGAGGATGAAGAGATTATTGAGCTGGTGGACATTGTGGAAGAGGAAGGAGAGACTGTTCCGACGGAGATAGGGAGGGAGACTATCGAGCTTTCGGAGGAAGTGGGCAAGAGCTTTGAAATACCCGAGGAAGCTCAAAAATCCTTAGGTGAAGAAGAGGCGATCACCTTTCCCGATTTGGAAGAAGAGGAAGGCGCCGGTGAATCTATGGAGCCCACAGAAGAGGAGCTGGACTTGGAGGGCGAGGCTGAAGTGGCAGAGAATGCCACACAGAGCCTCGAGTTGGATTTGGAGTCGGCACTTCAAGAGCTAGAACCCAGCAAGGAGGAAATAGAGGAAAAGGAAGAACCTCTAGAACCAGCCGAGGAACAAGAGAAGGAAAGGGAAGAGGAGTTCAAGCTTGAGGAATTGACTGAGGAAGAGGGGCCAGAAAGGCCTGAAGAGCTGATACCTCAAACAGAGGAGCCTGAGATATTTGAGCCTGAAGAGCCTGTGTCAAAGGAGCCCGTAATAGGGATAAGTGAGGAAAGGTTAGAACAAGTTGTGACAGAAACTGTTGAACGGGTCGTTGAAAGGGTGGCCAGAGAGGCCATGGCCGAAGTAGCTGAGAGACTCATTTCCGAAGCCATAGAAGCATTGAAGGAAAGCCTGGAAGAGTCTTCCTAAGTCATAAATAGGGATTCAAATACCTCTGCAACTGGGGGTTGTGCATAAGATTTCAAGTTTTCCAGGGGCTGTTGTTTGTACTGTCCACTCATCACCGCCATAGTATTGTCTACCCACATTGAGTTCTTAATTCCTTTCTATTCCTGAGACCTCCTCTTTTCAGGGAAGAGAAACTGATTTATGGATCTGGGATGATTTGCCTCATAGCAACCTCGAAGTTGTGCCTGCCCTTAGTGAGGACGGGCATTTTTTTGGAAAAAATCCATATAGTAGAAATGAAAATGATGCGAAAAATGATCTTTTTTGATAAAATTATTTGCTTTAGTTGGAATTTATTTGTGAATAGTTGTTTGTGGACGGTAGCTGGCAGCCTTCAGCGATCAATTTTCACCAAAAGCTGAAGATATCCAAGTAACTAGGCTCCTGGGAGTGTGCCAGTTAAGGAGAAATCAGTTATCAGGGGGTAGTATTGTAAAATGGGAAAAGAGGTTCTAGGTAAAGCATTTGAGCCGCAGAGCGTGGAGCGAAAGTGGTATAGGTACTGGGAAGACAATGGACTGTTCAAACCAGATCTTGGATCAGCAAAAGAGCCTTTTTGTATTGTAATTCCGCCCCCAAATGTAACCGGGACCTTGCACATGGGCCACGCCCTCAACAACACTCTTCAAGACATCCTTTGTCGATACAAGAGAATGAAAGGCTATAATGTCTTGTGGCAACCGGGCACGGATCATGCGGGGATTGCGACCCAGAACGTTGTGGAAAAGGACTTGGCCGCAAAGGGCACCACCCGTCATGAAGTGGGAAGAGATAAGTTTATGGAGGTTGTATGGGAATGGCGGAAAAAGTATGGGGGCCTAATAATCAATCAGCTCAAGCGGTTAGGTTGCTCGTGTGATTGGAGCAGAGAGCGGTTTACCATGGATGAGGGGTTGTCCCGGGCAGTGCTAGAGGTATTCGTGAGACTGTACGAGGAAGGATTGATCTATAGAGGCGATTATATCATCAATTGGTGTCCGCGATGCCATACGGCTCTTGCTGACTTGGAAGTGGAACATGAGGAAATGGATAGCCATTTGTACTACATCCGGTATCCCTTTGAAGATGGCTCGGGTGCCCTCGTGGTAGCCACCACAAGGCCAGAAACCCTGCTAGGAGATACCGCGGTTGCGGTCAATCCCAATGACAACCGTTACGGTGACCTAAAAGGGCGAAGGGTTCTTCTGCCCATACTAAACAAACCGATTCCAGTGATTCAAGATCGGTACGTGGATGTGGAATTCGGTACAGGCGCACTCAAGATAACGCCTGCCCATGATCCCAACGATTTTGAGATAGGTCTGGCCCATGGCCTGGAGCAGATAAAGGTTATCGACGAAAATGGCAAGATGAATGAGTTGGCCGGCCCTTACAAGGGTCTAGATCGATTTGAGTGCCGTGAGAAGATTTTAGAGGATCTCAAGGACGCTGGGCTATTGGAAAAGATTGAGCCATATCGGCATGCCGTGGGGCATTGCTACAGGTGCAAGACCATGATTGAGCCGCTTCTTTCCAAGCAATGGTTCGTCAAGGTAAAACCATTGGCTGAGGTGGCGGTAAAATCAGTGGAAGAAGGCAGGACCCGGATCTTTCCACGAAACTGGGAAGCCGTTTACTTTGAGTGGATGAACAATATAAAGGACTGGTGCATTTCTCGGCAGATCTGGTGGGGCCATAGAATTCCTGCATGGTATTGCGATGAGTGCGGCGAGGTTACGGTGGCCAAGACAACTCCCCAGGAGTGTTCCTCATGCGGAGGAACAAGCCTCAACCGCGACAACGATGTCCTTGACACCTGGTTCAGTTCAGCCTTGTGGCCATTTTCTACCCTTGGGTGGCCTGATGAGACAGAAGAATTGAAGACCTTCTACCCTACCTCTGTACTTGTGACCGGTTTCGACATTCTTTTTTTCTGGGTGGCAAGAATGATGATGATGGGGCTACACTTTATGGGGGATGTGCCTTTTAAGGACGTCTATATCCATGCCCTTGTGAGAGATGCCGAAGGGAAAAAGATGAGCAAGTCCAAGGGCAATGTGATCGATCCCTTGGAGGTAATGGATAAGCATGGAACCGATGCGTTCCGTTTCACTCTCGCAGCCTTGGCAGCCCAGGGAAGAGACATCAAGCTTTCAGAGGACAGGATTGTCGGATACAGACACTTTGTCAATAAGATCTGGAATGCGGCCAGACTCGTTCTGATCAACATTGAAGACATGGAGGAGATTGCCCCTGGTGAGCGTGTCTATACCTTGGCAGATCGTTGGATTCTTTGCAGGCTCTCAGAAGTGAGCGGCGAGGTCGCAGGGGCGATCGATGATTATAGGTTCAATGATGCTGCCAACCTTTGTTACCGTTTTGTGTGGCATGAATTTTGTGATTGGTACCTTGAAATGGCCAAAGAAGCGCTTTATGGAGACGATAGAAGAAAAAAGGCCACTACCCAAATGGTGGCAAGGGATGTTCTACTGGCAGTGCTAAAGTTATTGCATCCTTTTATGCCTTTTGTGACTGAAGAACTATGGCAGAAGGTCCCTGGCACAGATGGGAGTATTATGATTGCAGAGTTTCCCTCTCCTGCAGACTATCCCTTTGACGAGGATGCCACAAAGGAGATGGATATTGTTATGGATGTAGTCTCCGGCATCAGGAATATTCGTGGAGAGATGAGGATACCACCAGCAAAGAAGGTTAATATTGTTGTGGATGTAGGAGATGAAAAACAGGCCGAGACCATAAGGAACAATATGGCATATGTGAGGTCACTGGCCAAGGTGGAAGAACTCTCTTTTACCTCAGGAGCTGAGAAGCCAGAGGGCTCGGCGACTGCCGTCTGTGGTGCCCTTCAGGTTCATGTTCTTTTGGCAGGGCTACTGGATTTTGAGGAAGAGAAAAAGCGGTTGCGCAAGGAAATCAAGAAGGTCGAAAAGGACATGGAGGTGGGCAGGGGTAAGCTGGAAAATGAAAAGTTTTTGCAAAAGGCACCAGCAGATATAGTGAAGGAAGTAAAGGATAAGGTGGAGAACTTGAGCCTCAGGCTGGAGAGATTGAAGAAAAATTTAGAGTTCTTTGAAGGGTTGGATGACAGATAATCTCCCTGCAATAGAAATGAAGGACGTTTGGTTTTCCTACAACAAGGTCCCCGTTGTAGAAAGGGTGTCTTTTACCTTAAAGCAGGGTGACTTCCTGGGAATACTGGGGCCAAACGGAGGGGGAAAGACGACTCTGTTAAAGCTTATGTTGGGGCTTTTGAAGCCTGACCGGGGGGAGATAAGGATCCTGGGCAAGCCCCCTAAGGAGGCCAGAAAGCATGTTGGATATCTCCCCCAGGAAACCGATTTTCACATGACTTTTCCCATAACAGTTTATGAACTCGCACTAATGGGTAGATTGCCACATGCCAGGCTAGGTCGGCCATATAAGAAGCAAGATCACCAGATAGCGGAAGAGGCGCTCAAAGAAGTTGGCATGTGGGAATTCAGGTATGCGAAGGTGGGGGAACTGTCTGGGGGGCAAAGGCAAAGGGTGTTTATCGCGAGGGCACTGGCGAGTGAGCCAAAAATCCTTATGCTCGATGAGCCTACGTCCAGTATTGATCCCCAATTTGAGACTGATCTTTATGAGCTGTTTAGGGAGTTGAACAAGAAAATCACCCTGGTGGTGATAACCCATGATATTGGGGTAATCTCGCAATATGTAAAATCCGTGGCATGCATAAATAGGACGTTGATTTTCCACGAAGAGGGCAAAATAACTCAGGAGATGATCGAGGCAACATATCAGTGCCCTGTGGACCTTGTTGCCCACGGTGTCCCCCATCGGGTTTTTCCTATTCACAAGGAGAGAGGGTAGTGTGGGAAGCCCTTCAATTTGACTTTATGCGGCACGCCCTTGCAGCGGGGGTGCTCGTAAGTATATCCTGTGGGATTATTGGTGTTCTGGTGGTGGTGAACCGTATTGCAATGATCTCTGGAGGCATTGCCCATGCGTCTTACGGGGGAATAGGGCTTGCAGTGTTCATGGGAATTGCTCCCTTTGCAGGTGCGGCAGCCTTTGCAGTTCTCATGGGTCTATTAATGGGATGGATCAGCCTCAACAGAAAACACCGCAGCGATGCGATCATAGGAGCAATCTGGGCTATTGGTATGGCGATAGGCATTATCTTCATAGATCTCAGCCCTGGTTATAATGTGGACTTGATGAGCTATCTTTTTGGAAGCATACTGGCGGTTGGCAAGGGAGAGTTGTGGTTCATGCTAGCAATCGATGTACTTACCCTGGTACTTGTTATCCTCTTTTACAAAGAACTATTGGCCATGTCCTATGATGAGCAGTTTGCTATTGTAACTGGGGTGCCGGTAAGGGCCTTGTATTTCCTGCTCATTGCCCTTACGGCCTTTACCGTAGTGATGCTAATAAGGGTGGTAGGCCTGATATTGGTGATCGCCCTATTGACCATTCCCCCGTACATATCCGAGCAATTCACCAGTACGCTAGGAAAGATGATGGGATTTTCCATTCTGCTGAGCACCCTTTTTATTACCTTGGGCCTATGGCTTTCCTATAACTTCAACCTCAGCTCGGGAGCCAGTATCATCGTCGTGGCTGGTGCAGGCTTTTTCCTTTCCCAGGTCTTGGGAGAGGCCTAGGCGGATTGGATTATCTCCTCCCCGAACTTCGGTAGAACAAATGATGCCCGGTGCAAGGCTGGGGTGTAATACCTTAAGTTGGGCAGCTTCTGCGCCCGCTCCAGCGAGAAGTCTTTCAAGGGGTTGTACTTGTTAGAGCAAAACATGAAACCAATGAGACCACTAGGATAGGTGGGGACATTAGTAAGATAGTACTTTGTAATAGGGTAAATTTCCTTGGCGAATGATGCGACAGCTCCTATTACATGCTTGTGAAGGAAAAGGCATTCGCATTGGGTAACCACGATACCATCGGGCTTCAAGGATTTTTTCATGTCCTCATAAAATTTCCTCTGAAAGAGAATCTGGCCTGGACCAATGGGGTCTGTGGAGTCTACTATGATTATGTCATATGTCGAGGGATTTTTCTCAACAAACTTTGCACCATCTTCGTAAAATATTTCTACCTTAGGGTCGTCGAATGATGAGGCGAGGGAAGGCAGGTATTGACGGCAGGCACGAACCACCTCCCGGTCCAGTTCACAAACATGAACTTTCTCAACCTCTGGGTGCTTGAGAACTTCACGCACTGTTCCCCCGTCCCCGCCACCTATTATAAGGACACGAGCCGGATTGGGATGAGTAAGAAGAGGCACATGAACTATCATTTCGTGGTAAGCAAACTCATCAAACTCTGTTAGCATAGTGATTCCATCCAACACCAGCATACGGCCCAGCTTCTCGGTTTCGAACACTGCTATTTCCTGGTATTCAGAACGATAAAGACAAAGCACGTTTTTGATCTTAATGCTTACACGACATCCGTGGCCGAATTCCACAGCGTCATGAAACCAGAGCTCGAGGATCTGATTCTTTTTGGGATCAAAATCTACAAGTGCTATTTGGTTTTCTTTGTTTTCCATAACTTTGACCTCTTTTTTTCATGATCGGCTGCCCAAGAATATAAGAGATAGTATAATGCAAATCAACAATATTAATCTTCGAGCACTTCCTCTATAACACCACCTCCCACAACATAATCCTTTGAGTAAAACACTGCTGATTGCCCGCAGGTAATAGCCCTTTGGGGGGAGTGGAATCTTGCCAAAACCCTGTTTTTTCCATGGGGCTGTATAGTGGCCGGGGCCTCCTTGTGTTTGTATCTTATCTTTACGGTCACCTTCATAGGCCCCTCCAGCGAGTCAATACTTATGAAATTGAGGCCTGAAACAATCATCTTGTTCTTGAATAATCTATTTTTGGGCCCTACCACTATCCTGTTTTTTTCTGGCTCCATTCTAATTACGTATAATGGCTCCCCTGCAGCTATTCCTAGCCCTTTTCTCTGGCCTATAGTGTAGAAAATCATGCCTTTGTGCTTACCCAAGACGTTACCCTTTTCGTCAACTATTTCCCCAGGTACTATTTCTTCGCCTCTGAAAAGCACAGCATAATTTCCGTCACTAATAAAGTCCTGGCTTTCGGGTCTGCTAGCACTGGGGAGCCCTATGGACCTTGCCACTTCCCTGACTTCGATCTTGGTCAAATTCCCTAAAGGAAACATGGTCCTTGATAGCTGCTTTTGAGAAAGTGTGTAAAGAAAATAGGTTTGATCTTTTTCTTTATCCGTGGCCTTTCTTAGCACGAACCGGTTGGCAAGTTTCTCCACTCTTGCATAGTGACCTGTTGCAAAATAGTCGAATGAAATACCCGATTGCCATGCCTTTTCGAGCAGCAATTCAAATTTTATCCTCCTGTTGCAAACGATACAGGGGTTGGGAGTCCTGCCACGAAGATACTCCTCCCGAAAGTAGTCAAGTACTATCGCGCGATATTCCTTGCTGAGATCAATACAATAGAATGGAATGCCTAATGATCGACAGATTTCCCTAACAGATTCAATATGTTTGTCTTCATTGGGTCCAAAACAGGCGTCTTTAAAAGAAGGCTGCACTCCTATGGAGGGGTCATATATTTTCATCGTGAGGCCCACCACATTGTATCCCTCTTCAATCAAATGGTGGGCCGCTACAGATGAGTCGACTCCACCGCTTAGTCCAACTGCCACCGTGGTGTGACTATGTTTCATTTGGTACGAAGTTTTTCTACGATTCCACTGAGCACTTCACACCGCCTACACAAGGCAATCTTTTCTTCCCACGTTTTTTGGGCAGTGCCTTTGCAGATGGTTCCATTGATGAACCAGCAGAGGTTGCCAGCATTGAATTCCCATGCGGGGCAGAGTTCCTTCCTTTGGGTAGGACACTGGGTGATTGTCCAGCAGGCCTTCTTTGTGCGGGAGGCTCCTCTTTGATTAAATAGGAGAAAGTAGAGCTGCCTTTCCACATGAAGAGGGATTTTTCGCCACCCCTGTTCGTAGCTGTGTACCGCCTTAAGTGAAGTGCCAAGCAATTGTGCTAGCTCCCTTTGTGTTTTTCCCAGTATATTCCTTGCCTTGGAAAATTCTTGCTTTGTCATGGCTCCCCCTTTCGCCCCTCACCATACCACGTGGTGGTTAGGCCCTGTCAATACCAAAGATCAGCAAAAGGAGATCAAAAAAAGACGGGCAGTTCAATGCCCGTCTTTTCCAAGAATTGAGCTGTGTAAAGAGACTAGTACTTGAAGTATTCCTTGGGAGTATTTGCCACTATATATTTTACTGCTTCGTAGATACAGGTACGGATAGCCTTTTCCATTGGTGTTTTGGCAAAGGCCCCGAGACCGCCCCCTAGAGCTCCTCCACCAGTGAGCACACCAAGGGCACCACCGATGTTTATATCTTTGGCTTCACCTTCTACCCGAGTGGCAGCTAGAACCTCAGAGGTATGGGTATCAATGATTCGAATATCCATGGCCATACTAGATTTCTTGAATGCACCTCGGAGACCACCAAGGATAGCAGAGGCCTTTCCAAAAAGTCCTCCTCCCAAGCCGCCTCCTGCTCCTGAGGATCCAGGTTCCCAGCCGGTAACGGCCGCAACAATGAGAAGATCAGCGCCCTTTATTCCACCTTTTTTGATGCCGCTTTTGTCAGTGTAACCAGTCCTGGCTAATGCCATTTCCTGCTTTATGGCATCTAGGTTTTGCCTTTCCAGTACCCTATAGCGATGGCTCTGCACCAAGGCAGTGGTGAGCATGTCCCTAAGCCCAGTGGTATATCCGTCGTATTCTGAGTGTTGGACAGTGATCGCTTGGCCTCCAAAACCAATCTTGGTGGTGCTGGAAGAGCCTCCAACCTTCCACTCAAACTTTGCCACGGCTACCTTCGCCTTTGGTCCACTATAGGGAGGCAAGAGCTGTTCAAGGCCAGTGTCCACTTTCGCCTTGGGCTGTACTTGGCTTTCGAGGCAGCCACTTAGGGACAGTAAGCCTGCCACAAAAATTACGATGCCGATCAAAGAAAGGGCTTTTTTGTGCATAGTTACCTCCTCCAAAAGGGTTATTATTATGATTTTTTGAGCTTCTTAGCCAGTTCGCCTAGTTTTGTCAATGAAAATTAGATGCCCACTCACCAGATGTTTTTATTGGAGTGTACACTTTAGTGAAAATCTTGGCAACCAACTTGTTTTGGCTAATCGGTCATACTTAGCCAAGTCTTTAGCTATAAATGCTAACCCCCGTACAATAGGATTTATCATTGACACGAAGGGGAAGTTTGGATCAATATTGGGTGTCTAGTTGCATTTTGACAATTCACAGGGGTTCATTCGGGGGCTACGCTGCCCGAAAGTTATGAACTGTTATCAACTAAGCTTGAATTACACATATTGGTATTGTTTGGGTTTGAGGGTGCCATGGGTCTGTTTAGAAGAAAAAGACCGCCTGATGGCAGCTCGGATATCAGGCTGGATTTACTCATAAAGAAGATAGAAAAATTTGCTCCCAGGCAGTATCGTGCCGAAAGGGAGATGTATTATTACAACTATAGAATTTTGAGGCAATATGTGGAGCCCTTGGTAGTTCTATTAGAAAGAATATCCGAATTTAGGCGACTGCGTAATGAGGAGGCCGTTTTCTCGCGGCAACTTTTCCTTTGCCTAAAGGATTTCTACGATTTGAAAGATAGATTGTCACTTGAGCAAGCACTAGAGGATTACAATCTTTATAGGCGCTATGTTGATCTTTTTACGTTTTTCTACGGTAGAAAGGGACCTGAGATCTCTGAACTGAGAAGCTGGCTGCTTACCGATTCGAGTGCGTAACAACAAGCATGATATCGGTTACCAATAGGAATAACATGGAGGATTTGAATGCCTAGACACAAAAAGATTGAGAGAAGGCGGGAACTGGAAAGACGGCGCCGCCGCAGGAGAAAAAGGCTGAAACAAAGGGCAAAAGAGGCAGCGCAGGCTGCGGGCAAGTAAGAATACTACTGATACATAGGCAAGGGTTTGAT
>CAZDVV010000067.1:0-7987 GCA_964508875.1 uncultured Desulfobacteraceae bacterium
ATGAGACCCAGGTATCTTGCTATGACCTTAACGTTTATGTTTTTGATCAGCGGCCTTTGTCTGGCATCATGGATTGTTTGCGCTGAACAACCTCAGACTTTTGTTCCAAACAAAGCCCTTTACGCCAAGATCCTGCGTTTCGGAAAAGAGGCATACATGCGAGCAAGGTATCTGGATGCCAAGCAGTATTTTCGCAAAGCCGTCCAAGCAGATCCCACCTCCCAAACCCCATTGCGTTACTATGACCAGGCTGTCATTTTTGGACTGGCAGAAAGGGTGAAGTTTAGGGACCCCTTTATGACAGGTGAGGGAGAGGTGGACTTCGATCTTGCTCATTGCCCTGTTGTTGGTATATTATCTGCTCGCTACATGGAACGAAGAGACAGACAAATTTACTGTAGAAATTTATTATAACGAGAATAACCTATGGTTGAAAACATCACCTTTGACGAAACATTGGATTGCCGTGGACTTAGCTGGCCTATGCCTATTCTAAAAACCAAAAAGGCCATAGGCAAGATGAGATCAGGTCAGATTTTGGAAATCTTGGGAACAGATCCTGGTGACAAAAATGACCTTCCAGCCTTTGCCAGAAAGGCCGGCCATGAATACCTGGGAAAGAAAGAAGACCAGGGCTTTACAAGATGTTATCTAGACGTCAAATAGGGCTCGTGGGTTTGGTCTAGGAGAAATTCACAATGGGAAAGAAGCTTGGAATCTTTGTCAGTAGTGATCAACATCTGGATAAGCTCATTGATCTATGCAAGGCCGCCAAGAAAAAAGGCATTGAAGTGTCCATATTTTTTACCCACTCGGGGACGTTGCTCACCCAAGATCCCCGTTTCAAGGAATTGGACGGGCTTGCCCATATGTCACTGTGCAATGTAGGATTTGAAAGTCATGGTCTAAAACCCCCTGTCCCTGGAATAAGCGAGAAGGATTATGTTACTCAGGCCAGGCATGGGGCATTGATTGAGGAGTGCGACCGATATATTTCATTTTAGGAAGCAAACAAAAAATGGAAAACATCAAACACGTTGCCTTTTTGATTCGGAAAAAGGAAGACCTATGGGAAGGCTCAAGATCTACGTTGGGCCTCGCAGTGGAAAACCTTTACTCCTATATGTTTGTAATTGACGTAGAAGTTGAAATGACGGAGAAGTACAAAGAAAATCTGGAATGGCTTGAAGACATGGAGTGTGAGTATTACTCCAACAACAAGGCGAACGCGGAAAAGCATGGCTTCAAATACTTGACCTTAGAGCAAATAGATGAGAAACTTAAAAAGATGGATCTCATCGTACCGTTCGGGAGTGCAAAATGAGGGTTCTTCACATATACAAAACTGAACCGGATGAGACCACCAAAACGTTGGTCAACATGTTGTCTGAGGGCGAAGAGGTTACTGAATTTGATTTGTTCAAATACGACATTGATTATGAGAGACTGCTAGATTTGATCTTTGAACGCGACAAGGTAGTAACCTGGTGGTAACAGTTTTCCAAACCACTCGCCTTGCCCTTGTGTGAAGCTTGAAGCGATAAATCATATTGGACTCTGAAGCTAGAGGTCACAGCAGGAAAAGGTAGACCTCCTACGGTAAGCAAAGCTACTCTTCGATAACAGGGAATGGATCATGAAGTCGGTCACTTTGTTTGGAGGATTGGAGCTGGACACTGATTTGCCCTCTCCTGATCTCCCTTTCGAGGACATAACCGCCCCTCAGAGGATAATCCTGCCCTTATCGGACCGCCCAGGTGTTTACTGCCGTCCATTAGTACAGAAGGGTGAGGCTGTTTTTGCTGGTGAGAAAATCGCTGAAGACCCAACAGGCAAAATGATGCCTGTTCATTCCTCAATTTCGGGTAAAGTAGTTGACATCCGGCCTTATCGTTATGCAGAGGGAGGAAACACCCTAAGCGTCTTCATTGAAACTGACGGCAAGGATTCATTCAAGACCGAAGTCTCACCTATTGAAAACCTTACTGAGGCAGATCCCGCAACTCTTATTGATACCATAAAAAAAGCAGGGGTAAAGATTATCCCTTTTGAACATTTGCCTGAACCCGAACGTATGGGCCAAAAGATTGCAAAGGTCAAACACTTTGTGATCAACGCTATAGGCACTGGCTATTCAGGTGCATTGCCAAGACGTATCTTGGTAAAAAGGGCAAATGAGCTTTCCGATGCCGCTCAAATGATACGCCGAATGTTCAATCCCGAAAAACTCTTTTTGGTTGTAAACAGAGAGCATACTGACGTCCAGGAAGCAATTACTCACGCGAATCTGGACTCTGTCATGGAGGTGCTTTCCATGGACGTCTATTACCCCCTCGGACATCCACATCTGCTTTTTAAGGCCATTTTTGGGAAAGAGATCCCTTGCCCAGGTGGGAAGGCCATTGATTTTGGTGTGGTTTTTTCCAGTGTGGACACAGTGCTTCACGCCCTAGAAGCAGTAACCCAAGGCAAACCTCTGATCAAACGATATGTTAGTGTTTTCGGAAGTGGCATTAAGTCCCCGAAAAACCTGAGAGTGAGAATCGGCACTCCGCTAAAGGAACTGGTTGAGGCCTGTGGTGGATTTGATGGTACCCCGGGGCGCATTGTCCTTGGCAACCCACTGGACGGCATGGCCCAGTTTGACCTTGATAGACCAGTGCTGAGGGACACACGGCTGCTGTGGGTCCAACAGGAAGCCGATGTAATGAAGTACTCCTACCGCGCATGCATTAATTGCGGGGATTGCACAAAGGTATGCCCTGTGGGTCTTATGCCCAACTTCTTGAGCAAGTTCTGTGAGTTTGGAAAGTTTGAAGAAGCGGCCGAACAGTATGATCTGTGGACTTGCATTGACTGTGGCTTGTGCGCATATGTCTGCCCTGCTAAACGGCCCATTGTTCATTTTATCAATTATGGAAAACGCGAACTTTCTCTAAGGGAATCGGAATATGGAACTCTCTAGTTACCGTTTTTATGTTTCTTTTCCACCCCATGTTTCAGTGCGCAAGAGCATCAACACCATAATGTACAATTATCTTGTGGCCCTCATTCCGGCCGTAGTTGCCGCTTTGTATTATTTTCGCATGGGTGCCCTTAGAGTAATGATCTTGGCCATTGTCAGCTCCATGGTCTTTGAAGCACTCATGCAAAGATTCTTGCGCAGAGAAAATACCGTATCAGACGGTAGTGCTGCGCTTTCCGGCCTCCTTCTTGCCATGCTTTTGCCTTCTACCACTCCATGGTGGGTGGTGATCATAGGATGTGGATCAGCAATAATAATAGGCAAGCAAATTTTTGGAGGCCTAGGCAACAATCCGTTTAACACAACACTTGTGGGATGGGTGATATTGAAACTGTCGTGGCCGGATAGAATCTCTTCTTGGATCGAGCCTTTTGGAGGGGAAATCCCTGATCCCCCTTTGTATGTATTCAAATTCGACGGCCTTGAATCCTTTTTGGACTATGAGTTCAATTATCTTAACCTGTTCTTGGGATCCCAAGCAGGGGGCCTCGGAACAATATGTATTTTGGCCCTTCTGGTTGGTGGGTTATACCTTATTGTCCGCAGAATTGTGAGCTGGCACATTCCTGTCGGACTATTGGGTGGTGTTTTTGTTTTTGCTCTCATTTTGTGGCTTTCAGACAGCGAGTCCTATCTGCCGCCTCTCTTTCATCTTGTCTCGGGTAGCGCAGTGCTCGCAGCGTTTTTCATTGCCACAGACCCTGTAACATCTCCCCTTAGACCACTGCCCAAGCTTATATATGGAGTTATGTGCGGTGTGCTTATAATGATCATAAGGACGTGGGGGAAGTACCCAGATGGGATGGCCTTTGCCGTGCTTCTGTGTAATGCGGCTGCGCCCTTGCTTAATAAGATAAGGCCCAGACCTTACGGAAAGGAGGGGACTATTGCGTGAGATCACCCGCATGATTGTTGTCCTCACGGCCATATCCGTGGTCTCTGGCTTGGTATTGAGCTTTGTGGACAGATATACCAAAGAGCCCATAGAGTACCAGAGGCTCAAATTCATAAAAGGGCCTGCGGTGCTTGCGGTTCTATCAGGCTATGACAACGATCCTATTAAAGAGTACAAGAAAAACGTGGTCCTGGGCAAAAAGGATGGTAAACCCATAGTTAAAACCCTTTTCCCTGGAAGAAAAAACGGTAAACTAACAGGGGTTGCCTTTGAGGTCACTGGTCAAGGCTACCATGGATCCATCGGGATCATGGTGGGAATAGACCTGATCAATAATACACTAACAGGAATGAGGGTCATGACCCATTCTGAAACCCCTGGCCTTGGTGCTCGCGCTGTAGAGCCATCCTTTTATGAACAGTTCTCCGGTCTTAAGCCTGATGAAATAGCCCTCTCAGATAAGGGGGGGAAGATCAATGCCATAAGTGGTGCAACTATGACTTCAAGTGGGGTGGTAGGCGCTGTAAAGCAAGCCATGGAACTATATCTCCTGTTTAAGGATAAAATACTCAAGGCATTGGGAACAGGGTAACAATGGGGCCTTTCAAGAAGCATTAGTGGAGAAAACAAAATGAAAGTACTCCAGGATTTTACAAAGGGGTTATGGCAGGATATCCCTCCTTTCCGGTTGGTCTTAGGCCTCTGTCCCACATTAGCAGTGACTACCTCTGCTGATGGGGGCCTTGGGATGGGCCTGGCCACAACATTCGTTCTCACGTGCTCCAATGTCCTCGTGGCCTTACTGAAAAACTTGATCCCTAGGAAGGTCAGGATCGCATGTTATATCTTGGTAATAGCCTCCTTTGTTGTGATTGTGGAACTCCTAATGCAGGCCTTTTTCTATCCCCTCTATATGTTTCTGGGCATATTCGTCCCACTGATAGTTGTCAACTGCATTATTTTGGGGCGGGCTGAGGCCTTTGCTTCCAAAAGACCTGTCCTCAACTCACTGGCTGACGGCCTTGGCCATGGACTAGGATTTACTATGGCCCTTACTGTTTTGGGCGCTATTAGGGAAGTATTTGGAGCTGGTACCATCTTTGGCCACAGCGTTTTTGGGCCTAATTTTGCGCCATTTGCCTTTATGGTAAAGCCTCCAGGGGCCTTTGTGTGCCTGGGGCTGATGCTCGGCGCCATGAATATTGTAAGCCGCGGTAAAGTGGACTAACCACAAGGAGACTGGGCTATGCATGAGGCATGGACATTCTCGGATTATTTGCTCTTGGTCATAGGGGCCATCCTTGTAAAAAACATCCTGCTCACTCGGTTTTTAGGAAACTGCCCCTTTCTTGGTACGTCGAGGAGGATGGAAACTGCTACAGGAATGGCCATGGCCGTGGTCTTCGTGATGACTCTGGCTGGTGTCATAACTTGGCTAGTACAGACTTACGTGCTTGTTCCATTACATCTGGAATACTTGCAAACCATCTTCTTCATCCTGGTGATAGCGGCCCTTGTCCAATTTGTGGAAATGTTTTTGCAAAAAAGCTTTCCAGCACTTTACCAAGCACTTGGCATATTTCTGCCCTTGATCACCACAAATTGTGCGGTGTTGGGAGTAGCTGTCATCAATGTAAGAGAAGATTTCAGTTTCTTACAGACAATTGTATTCTCTTTCGCTTCAGCTATTGGCTATGGATTCGCCTTGGTACTTTTCACCGGCATCAGGGAACAGCTTGAAGCCTCTGGTATTCCCGGCTTCATGAAAGGGACAGCCATTGGGCTGCTGACCGCTGGGCTCTTGTCGCTGTCCTTTTTTGGTTTTGCAGGAATGGTGGACTGATTTCTCTAAATAGGAGTAGTACAAATGCTCATCGCAGCTTTGGCATTGGGAGCATTGGGCTTTGTGGCTGCCGTTGGCCTAAGTATTGCTTCGCGTATCTTTTATGTCTATGTGGACCCAAGGGTGGAGCAAGTGGAAGATGCTCTGGCTGGGGCAAACTGCGGTGGCTGTGGGTACGCCGGTTGCAGTGACGCGGCTAGAGCGGTGGTAGCTGGTAAGGCCCCTGTGAGTGTTTGTGTTGTGGGAGGGCAAGAGTCAGCAGAAGAGGTGGCCAAGGTAATGGGCCTTCCAGTAGAGTACCGCGAAGTGGAGTTTTCGGAAAGATCATGTCGTGGCGGTCGGGCATATGCCGCCCCCATTTATGAGTACTTGGGGGTCCAAGATTGCCGTGCTGCTTACATGATAGGAGAAGGGCCGGTTGGCTGTGAATACGCATGCCTTGGTTTTGGAACCTGCGAGAGAAATTGTCCCTTTGATGCTATCACCATGAGTGAAATCTATCTTCCCGAGATCAATTACGACAAATGCACAGGATGCGGAACCTGTGCCAAGATATGCCCTCGACACGTTATGAGAATCGTCTCCGAGAGCGCAAAGGTACTCTCATGGAATAAGACGGACACCTGCCAGGCTCCTTGCCAGGCCACCTGTCCTACCCAAATAGAAATACCCAGGTATTTGGGCTTCATAGCTGAGGGGCGCTTCGAAGATGCCCTCAGACTTATTAAGCAGCATATGCCTATGCCACTGGCTATCGGCAGGGTCTGTCCTGCACCTTGCGAGGACGTATGCCGCCGCAATGATGTAGACGAACCTGTAAACATAAATAATTTGAAGAGATTTGTGGCGGATTTGGAATACAATAAAGGCCAACACTTACCTGTGTTTGTTCATCCTGACACAGGGCACAAGGTAGCCATAATTGGCGGGGGACCGGCGGGCCTCACCTGTGCCTATTACCTGCGTCGCTTGGGGCATTCGCCCACCATCTTCGAGCGGATGCCGGAATTGGGTGGCGCGATGCGATATGGCATACCCGAATACAGGCTTCCCAAGAAAATCCTCGACTGGGAAATTGAGGGAATGCTTGGTATAGGTATTGAGGCAAGAACCAATGTGGATCTTGGAAAGGATGTAACTTATGAGTCCCTGGTTAGAGAAGGCTACGAGGCATTCTTTATCGCAACCGGAACGCCAAGAGGGCTGTGGACAAGAGTTGAGGGAGAAGACCTCGATGGTGTCATGACAGGGATTGACTTTCTGAGAGATGTTGCACTTGGCAAAGAGCTCAACATAGGCCCCCGCGTGGTCGTTATAGGAGGAGGCAATGTGGCCATTGATGTTGCACTTTCTGCCTTGCGGCTACCTGGAGTAGAGGAAGTCCAGATGGCCTGTCTGGAGAGCAGATCTGAAATGCCGGCCTGGGAACACGAAGTTCAGGATGCCCTTGCCGAGGGCGTGATTCTTAACAATAGCTGGGGGCCGAAGAAAATAATTGGTGAAAATGGCAAAGCAATGGGTGTGGAGTTCAAGAGATGTGTTTCGGTGTTTGACGAGACAGGCAGGTTTAGTCCCTCATATGATGAATCCCAGATAATGCGCATTGACGCGGACACAGTACTGGTTACTATAGGGCAAGGGACAGATATTGATTTCATCAAATCAGATCCTGTTCTTTCTAAGCTTGAACTCACCCCTAGGGGCACAATTGTGGTCAATCCTGAAACCATGCAGACAAATATCCCCAACATATTTGCCTCGGGAGAAATAACCACAGGACCCAATATTGCGATCCAGGCCATTGCAGGCGGCCGAAAGGCTACATGGTCGATCCATCAGTTTCTGAACCGTGAAGGAGATGAAGAGCCTATCATTCAGCCTATACCTAATCTTAGGACAAAGGCTCTAGATCTAGTTGACAGGGAAGAGTTAAAGAAGGTTCCCAAGTCCAAACGCGAAGTGATGGCCCGCCTTCCTGTCAAAGAGAGGAAAAAGAATTGGAAAGAGGTAAACCTGGGACTTGATGAAGAACAAGCCATTCGGGCTGCAAAGAGATGTCTTAATTGTGGCATCTACTGTTTGCGCCCGACTTATGAATCCAAGGCAAGAGATTTCCTAAAGAAAACAGCATAGGGAAAGACAGTTAGGGTGCCAGCACAACTCATAAAAGAGTGTAAGATCTTCAAGATGTTCCCAGACAAGATGGTGGAGCAGGTGGCCACCA
>CAZDVV010000067.1:8087-10210 GCA_964508875.1 uncultured Desulfobacteraceae bacterium
TCAGAATCCACTACCAGCTTGATGCACCTGGCCCGGGTTTTACCTAAAAAAGCCCCCTTGGTAAAGGGGGCCTCACGGTCATTCTGGATCTTGATTCTGATCTAGTGGATCGCTATTCCCACTCCTCTTCTTCAAGATCAATGCCGAACTTCTCGTATTGTGCATCCCTTTCCTTGCGGGCCTTCTCTATCTCTTCTTTACTCCATGGCTCCACTACGAGGGAGTCAGCCACCAACTCCCAGAGGTATTTTGTCTCAATATCCAGTTCATACTCTTTGGTAAGGGATTTCATGATTTGGTCGCGGCAGTTGTGGCAAGGAGCAATTACAAGCTTGGCCCCAGTGTCCATGATCTGTTTGGCCTTCACCCTGCCGTAGTAAATCCTCTCTTCTACATAAGGCATAGCCCAGGCACCACCGCCCCCGCCACAGCAGAAATTGTTCATACGGTTTGGCTGCATCTCCACGAAGTTTTCACAGCACTGTTGAATGATCCAGCGGGGCTCTTCGAAATATCCATGCCCAAAGGCCTTCTGGCTCTTGCGGCCATAATTACACGGATCATGAAGAGTTGCTACCTCAGGGTGTTTTGATTTATCAACCTTGATACGACCCGTCTCAATGTATTCCTTCAGGAGGTCATGCACTGAAACAACCCTATACTTCTCAAAAACCTCAGGATACCATGTTTGCAGACTAAGCCTAGTCGCATAGTAGGCATGGCCTCATTCCGGCAAGAGGAGCGTCTGGCATTCAAGTTCCTCCATGTGCCTTACTATTCGGCCTGTAATCTCCTTCATTGCTTCATCATCCCCAGAAAACAGGCCCCAATTCACACCTTCCCAATTCTCTGAGGTAGTGGTCCAACTCTCCCTAGCAGCATAAAAGATCTTCCACCAGAACTTCATGTCATCCGGTTCACCAAACGGCTCCTTGGAGTTTATGGTCACCAGGATGTTGGCCCCCTTCTTGTCCACAGGAACGTAGAATCCGGGAAATCCCTCGTCCTCATCCACTTCCTTGGACAAGTCGGCCAGCAAAAAAAGAAAATCATCCTTAGGGATTCCAAGATTGTTTCCCCTCTCCAGGCACATTACCACACCCTTGTGAATCGGGCCTGGGACTTTATCCCTTTCTCTAAGTGAACGAGCCTTTCGTATGACTTTCAAAATCTCCACGCCCTGAGGGCAAGCATACTCGCACCTACCGCACATGGTGCAGACCCAAGGGAACTTGGAATCAATGATTTCTTGATCCAGTCCCAGTGCCGCCATCCGAATCACCTTTCTGGGATCCAAGCCGTCCACTCCGGTAACGGGGCAGCCACCTGCGCAGGTTCCACAGGTGAAACACACATTTGCCCATTCTGGAGATACGTTTAATTTACCCTCCTTGGGATTTACCGCAATTGCCTCCATATAATGACCTCCTCCAGTTGTTTCGCGTCCTCACAAACCATTTTAATTTGGCCCTTTTTACCTGGTTTGATCCTGAAAGTCAATTGCCAACGGCAAAAATTTCACCCTTTGCGTCAAGATTTTGTTAAATGTTTCACAAAACGAGTACTATTTGGTAACGAATTGTAATCTTGATTATTTTGCATCTTCTAATCCATATCACATAGAATTGGCACTCATTATCAGGGGGAGATTGCTGTGCTCTTGGAGGACTTTGAGTAGTTAAAATGTAGCTACAATGTAAATAAATCAGTTGCGAATTGTCCTTTGATAGTCTATAAACAAAATCTTCAATTCAGAACACCAAACCGACAAAACTGACTAGATAGACTAGGCAGACCAAAAGATTAGTAAGAGGAGGTAATACTATGGATTTTGCACTAAGCGAAGAACTACAGATGTTAAGAGAGATGGCCCGTAATTTCGCTGACGAAAAGATCGCTCCTTATGCGGATGAGTGGGATGAGAAGCACTATTTCCCATACGAAGAAGTCATTAAGCCCATGGCGGAATTGGGCTTCTTTGGAACGGTGATACCCGAAGAATACGGGGGAAATGAAATGGGGTTTCTGGCGGCCATGATCCTGACCGAGGAGATTTCGCGAGCCTCTAGTTCTCTTCGGGTCCAGATCAACATGCAAACGCTAGGTTGCGCTTACACCATTTA
>CAZDVV010000068.1:0-10161 GCA_964508875.1 uncultured Desulfobacteraceae bacterium
GTGGCCGTAGGGGCCCATAGAAGCCTTTCTCTCAGGATTGAGGGTGAGGATCTCCCCGGTGTGCTGAAGGGTGCAGAATTTCTACGGCAAATCGAACTGGGCCAAGCCCCTGAAGTGGGCAAAAAAGTAGCGGTAATCGGTGGCGGAAATGTGGCCATTGATGTGGCCCGAACTGCAAAGCGAATGGGGGCAGAGCAAGTTACCATCCTCTATAGGAGGGAGAGAAAGGACATGCCTGCCTATGAGGATGAAATCGAGGAGGCCTTGGAAGAGAGAATTGAGCTCAGGGTCTTGGTGGCGCCAAAGGCAATTCGGCAGCAAGATGGTCGGCTTGTTCTAGAGATGGCAGAGTGTGAGCTGGGAGAGTTTGACGATAGCGGCAGACGGAGACCGGTTCCCAAGGAAGGAAGCGTAGTAAGGGAGGTTTTTGATACAATATTCTCAGCCATCGGGCAGGCACCTGACTTGGCATTTGACGGAGCCCTTAGGACCAAAACAGACAGGATCGTGGCAGACCGTCGGACATTTGCTACCAATTTGCCCGGCGTATTTGCAGGAGGAGATGCGGTCACTGGACCAGCGAGAATAGTTGATGCCATGGGGGCCGGCAAGAGGGCTGCAAGAGAAATTGACCGGTATTTGTCTAAGCTGAGAGGTGATGCCCCCACAGAGCTTGTATTTCCGCATATAAAGATAACTCAAACTGTTCCTGAGCAAATTGTCAAGCAACCTCGGGCCAAGATGCCAATGGTTGAACCAGACAAGAGGGTGCAAAACTTTGCAGAGATTGAGCTCGGGTATGATGAGGAAACCGCTAGAGAGGAATGTGCCAGATGTCTGCGTTGCGACGTGAAACTCTAAAAATACCAGCACAACCTTAAGGTAACTCCGATTACTGCGCCTCTTCGATATTTGGATTTGTCGAGGAGGCGCTTTTTTTCTAGCCTAGTGGATAACACACTAGATACAATGAACCTGAATTTTGGAGACAGAAATGAGCAAATATAGTCTGAATGAGGTGGAAAACATTCTTTACCACCTTAATTATAGATGGAAGCTCCAATCGTTGTGCCTTTGGAAAGGATTGAAGACCCCCTTTAGTCCAGAAAAACTCTATTTAGGCTTTGAAGATTTCTTGAATCTTGAGACTTATGGTGCACTTTTTGAGGGGCCTTTTGACACCAAGGAAGGAAAAAAGCTGCGTTACAATTTCTTGGAGCATTACTTACAACGAGAGCTAATGCCCTACGAGGCAGAGCTCAGGACTTGGATGAAAGGGGCTGCTGCCCATGTGGGCGGCAAAAAAATCTATTTCCGCGAGATCATCCCGTTTTGCCAAAAACAGAGCACAAGGGAACAACGAACTATACTGCAAAAGGAAACCGGGCCGTTGTGCAAATTTCTGAGACCTTTTGCCCTGAGTTTCTGGGAAGAGTTGATTGATACACTAACCAATACGTTTGGCTTTGAGGGCTATATCGAGTACTGCAAGGCCAAGAAAGGGATTGATTACGCGGCCTACTACGAGCAGGTCAAAGCTATTCTTGATGATACAAAGGATCTGTACTTCAGTATGATGGAAGAGTGGGTCAGGCGCAGATTCCAGGCACAACTGAAAGATCTAACTCGCTTTGATGCCATAGCCATTCTAAGCATGAGTGAATTTGATGACCTGTTTCCTCCAACTGCCCTTGAGGATCTTAAAGGATTTTTTCGCTCTTGGACAATAGACTTGGACCGCAGCCCCTTTATCACGATAGAACTTGATAGATCTCCTGAGAAAAACCCCCAGGCCATCTGTTTTGTGCTCTCTGTCCCTGATGAGATCTATGTTATCATAAAACCTCAGGGTGGGTGGCTGGACCTGGAGAGCCTTGGCCATGAGTTGGGCCATGGGCTTTTCTCTGCCAATATCTCTGAGACCCTACCATATTCCAGCAGGGAGATCTCCATGGGCAACGCCCTCAGTGAGGCGTTTGCCTTTCTGATCCAGAACATAACCATGTCTGTTCCATTTATGGTACGATATCTAGGTGTCGATGAAAAAATAGCATCTATGCTTCATTGCTATAAGGTGTTACGGGACCTAGCTGTATTTAGGAGATATGCTGCTCGGTTCCTCTCGGAGTTCGATATGATTCAGAGTGGAGATTTAGGGAGCGGAGATAGATATGCAGAGCTCATGGCATATCATACAGGATTTTACTATCAACCGGAGGCGTGTCTCTTTGATCTGGCCCCTGAATTTTACAGCCTTGACTACGTGTTGGCATGGATAGCTGAAGCAACCATGGAACACCACCTGAGGGAGATGTTTGGCAAGGAATGGATATTTTCCCTAGACGCAGTGGAAGTACTCAAAGGGTGGTGGTCTAATGGCTATCAGAATGAACTGGCTGGGTTCATGGAGCAAAATGAGTTGGGCATGTTATCCCATGAGCATATTTTGGAAAGATGGAAGCAGACCCTTTCGGAGTGATATGGTATTTCAGGGGCATGTACACAGAGGTATGAGGTTGTGTAATCGTTGGGATTTAGAGATAAGGGTGATGTGTGGCGGAGCAACGAATGGACAGTGAGACCTTAGATCAAAAGGGGCTTATTCTAGAGCCTAGGCCGGCAGAGCTTTGCCAGATCAAGGATTATGCTGTGCTTATGGAGATGGCCGGTTCTTACCTTTGTGAGGAGATAATCCTCAATAAACTGGCTGAAGGAATTGAGCAAAATCTGGAGTCTCTGAAGGACTATGTGTACCGGGTAAGGCGTCAGTTTGTGGGTAAACCCTTACATGAGGTAGATATAAAAGGGCCCTATAACAATATTCAGGAAGTGGCAAAGTTCCTCAGACGTCCAGATGAATCCACAAAAGAGAGATTCAAGGAAGGGGGAGTAGGTCGGACCTTGATGGAAGCTACACAGGAGATGGCTGAAGCCATTGAGGAACTCATCGAAAGGGTCCAGGGCAAGACAGAGAAATATCGTAAAAGAGATCTTTTCATTCAGGCCTATGACAGGCTCAAGTTTTTTGTCCATACCATTGCAACCACCTATAAGCTCCTAACAAGGATACTGATTGGCGTAGCTGTGGCTTGCCTGGTGGCGTTCGTAGTGCTGTTTACCACCATGGAGACGCAAAAGGATGTTTTGGTTCAGGTAGGGCAGGTAAAGGCGACGATTGAGAAAAAACAAAAAGCGCTCGCAAAGGTTTCAGCGCTTATTCTTCAAGTAAGGCAAGAAAGGCAAATATTAGAGCAAAAGCAGGATGAGTTTAGCAGGGAAGACAAGATAAAATTGATTGAGCTCAAGCTGAGGGAACACAATCTCAAGCAAAAAAAAGAAAAAATTCAGTTTGAGCTTGACGCCGAACAAAAGGTCCTTGACCAGAATATGAGGAGACTGCAAGAAATAAAGAGCAAATCGTTTTTCAGAAGGCTTCTCCGACTTTCTTAGGAATCATTTCTCATATCATCAGATGATGAAATCGGGACTTATCAGGGGTATTGACCCAAAGGATGGTTTCTTGCCCATCTGAGATTGCCCTTACAGCCACTAGTTCAGAGACCTTGGAGTCACTATATGCTGCTGTTATCTCAGCGACCACCTTAAGGAGATCCATGTCATATTCCCCAGATAATAGGACTGTGGGGCCTGGTACTGACTGGCAAGAAAAAAGGATGTCCTCCGGCCTTGTCAAGACCTTGATGGCCTTGTTTTCCTTCTCATTTCTTCCCACTACAACTTTTGCTCGCTGGGTGAGCCGGAAATGCCTCCCAAGTTTCAGGAGTTCAATTTGTTCCCTTGACACATGGTCATCTGATAACAGATCTTTCAGTCGACGAGAGAATACTTCGTCGGTAAGGAGACAGCCGCCCGCAGGAGAAGGATAGTCTTTAATGCCTAGTGTCTTGGCCAATTGCATTTGAATCTTTCTGGAGCGTCCTTCAATGTCAAGAAGCTTTTCCCTATCCACCCAGCCCTTTTCCTCGGGTATGGTGAGTGGCAGGTGTTTGGCCGAAAGTGGTCTTAGCAGCAGCCCTCCAAGACCGCTGTCCCTGGCCACCAGCTCAAGGCCTCGTCTGTTTTGGGACATGGGCCTTTGTCCTAATACTTCGCCAGTAATCACAAAGCTTGCACCTTCTTTCTCCATCATTTGCCGTGCAACCTTACACATAAGTGCGTGGCAATCAATACAGGGATTCATGTGTTTGCCCATACCGTGTTTTGGGGCCTTGATCATCTGCAGATGGAGATCAGTGATGTCGACAATTTTCAATGGGAGATCTATTGAGCGGGCCGATTTTGTCGCCCTTGAAGGGCCGAAAAATGGGGTTGCAAAAAAGATTCCCAGCACCTCAATGCCCTGAGCCCTTATTATCTGAGCTGCAAGCATACTGTCCAGCCCGCCTGAGAAAACACACAGAGCCTTCATGGTATCACTTATATTATAGACCTTCTCGGGAAAGCTGTTGGATGAGTTCCTGTTGCCTCTTGGTAAGTCTTTTAGGCACTTCTATTTTTACCTCTACATAGGCGTCCCCCCTGCCGTCTCCCTTCATGTGAGGCAGTCCATAGCCGGGCAAGCGGAACTTGGCATTTCCCTGTGTCCCAGGGGGTATCTTGAGTTTGAGGGTCTTACCGTCAATGGTAGGAACTTCGATTTCGGTCCCTAACACCGCTTCTGAATACCTTATGGACCTCTTGAGATACAGATCATCTCCATCCCTCCTGAATGTGGGATGCTCTGGTATTCTGATCTGTATATAAAGGTCCCCGGGTGGCCCTCCGTTTATACCAGGCTGTCCCTTTCCAGGAAGCCTCAGCTTTTGTCCATTGGCTATTCCTGCAGGTACCTTTACCGAGACCGTCTCTGTGCGTCCATCTACAGTATATGTGATTACCTTTCTGGTGGTCTTTGCCACCTCGTCCAAGGTCATGGTAAGTTCGTAGACAAGGTCATGGCCTCTTATACCGCGGCTCGTTTTATGAAATCCGCCAAATGCGTCACCAAAAGGCACTTCCTCAGAATAAAACTCGTGCTTTCCGCCCCCCATCCCACCGCCAAAAATCTCGCTGAAGATGCTGTGGGCGCGTCTCCCCCCGAATCCGAACTCCCTAAAGATGCTGTTGAAATCAAATCCTCTAAAGATGTCTTCCTGGGAAAATCTGCTATGGAATCCTTCTGCACCAAATGTGTCATACTGTTTTTTCTTTTCAGGGTCGCTCAAGACAGCGTAGGCCTCATTGATCTCCTTGAACTTGGCTTCGGCTGCCTTGTCTCCCTTGTTTCGGTCAGGGTGGTACTTGAGGGCCAGCTTTCGATAGGCCTTCTTTATTTCTTCGGGAGATGCGTCTTTGGATACTCCAAGAATTTTGTAATAATCTTTACCTGCCATGTACCGACCTTGAAAAAATTGATCTTACAGGGAATAGATATACAAAACATTCTTCTCTTTTTTCGGCCTGTTGAAAGACTTTCTATACAAATAAAGCCGGACCGAGGCCACAAAAGAGTCATTCAGGGAATTTTTTGAAACATTAACCACTAGTTCCACGAAGTCAATATGGAGGCTTGTAATGGGCCTGTTTTGCCTTGACATAACAGCGACTGAGACCTTAATAGAGTTAGATAGGTCAGCACGAATTATGTCCCGAGTCATATGATTCCCGGCTGTGCTTCCGTTCTTAGCTGGCATCTATTAGGCCGGATATCCCCACACCTTAATCTCTTGGTGTCAGGTAGCGTAGATGTCTTTTTCTCTTGAGCATTTTCTCAAATCTCACCGGCAGAGAATAATAGACGAATGGGTGAAGCGCCTTCACTGTGAAGTGAGTAAGAGGTACTCAGAAAGACCTGTAGAGGAATTAAGAGAAACCGTAACGCAGGCCTTTGAGGCAAACTGTGCATTTTTGCTTAAAGAGGATTTGACGCCCATAAATAGTTTCATAAAGAAGATAACAAAGATGAGGCTTGAGGCAGGATTTGCCCTTTCTGACGTTCAAAAGGCATTCGAGTTATTCCGCAAGGTGACAATACCTCTAATGGGAACAAAGGCGGACCCCAAATCCTTTCAGGACAATATCGTGAAGATAAATGACTGCCTGGCATATACCATTCACCAATTCAGTGATTGGTTCCAGGCAATGCATGAACGCTCCATTATGCAGTACAGCAAGGATCTTGAGAAAAAAGTTCAGCAGAGAACCGCTGAAATGCTTGAATCTGAGCTCCAGTACAGAAGGCTGGTTGAGGAAATAAGCGAAGGATATCTGGTCATAAGAAATGGCGTGATCGTATTTGCCAATAAGGCCTTTTGTGATATGCACGGGTATGACCTTGCTGAAGTACTTGGTAGACAGTACGGTCAGTTTGTGGATCCTCGGGATAGGGAGAGGTTTGACGAGGCCCTAGCGGGAGCAGGTAGTGGGCTTGAGCAAAATCAGCCAATTGTCTACCTTCGTCTTACCAAAGATGGGCGCTCATTGCCCACGGAGATGAATGCCAAGGCCACGACTTATAAGAACCGGGCATCGACCATTTGTCTTTGCAGGGATATAACCTGGCGGGTAGAGATGGAAGAAAAATTGAGAGAGACAGAAAGGATGACCTATATCGGCCAGATAACAGCCTCCCTTTCCCACGAGATTCGTAACCCTCTTTCTGCCGTAAAGATGAACTTGCAGATTCTCAGCCGCAATCCTCAGATCCAGGGAAATGACAGAAGGAGAATAGAAATTTCCATAAGAGAAGCTATCCGGCTTGAGAAGATTCTCAAAGAATTGCTGGATTTTGCCAAACCAGTGAGGGTGGAACTGCGTAGGTATAATATCAACCACATCGTGGAGGGCTGCCTGGAGTTGCTAGAGGCAAAATATAAGCAAAAGGGCCTGAGGATTGTCAAGTCACTTGATCCTTCGATCCCAGAGGCGAGCGTAGATGGAGAAAAGATTTCCCAAGTACTGATAAACCTGCTGCTCAACGCCATTGAGGCCTCCCATGAGAAGGGGGAGATTTTTGTTAGGACCAGATTTGGGGAGGACGGGGATGGGCCTGAGGTGCATATTGCCGTGGAAGACCTGGGCAAGGGGGTTCCAAGTGACAAGATTGGAGATATTTTTAAACCATTTTATACCACCAAGAGCACCGGAACTGGCTTGGGCCTTAGCATCGTGAAAAGGATTGTAGAGGCCCACAAAGGCCAGATTGATGTGGAAAAGAACTATCCCCAAGGCACCATATTTAGGATCACCTTGCCTATTGAGAGGAAAATATGGCAACAATCCTAGTGGTTGACGATGAGGTTTCCATTTTGGAGACCCTTGACATGTTTCTGAGCGAGACAGGTCATTCAGTCATAAAAGCGGCCACCGCTTCACAGGGACTTGCGCTTTTTGATGAACACCACCCTGAAGTGGTCATCCTGGATATTAGATTGCCAGACGCCAACGGACTTGACGTCTTGAGTGAAATGAAAACCAGACGAGATGAGACTAAGATAATAATGATTACTGCCTACCAAGATATGGAGTCCACCATTGAGGCCATGAAACGGGGGGGATATGATTATATCCACAAGCCCCTTGACGTTGAAGAGATAGAGCAGGCGGTCAGTCGAGCCCTGAATGTTTTGAAGGCTGATCGGGCTGCGGGTTCAGGGCAACCCGTGAGTCCCGCCAGTCATAAGGATGTAATTGTTGGCAAGAGCCGCAGGATGAGAGAGATTTTCAAGACAATAGGGCTGTTGTGCCAGAATAGGGTTTACGTTCTCATCCAAGGTGAAACAGGTACGGGCAAAGAGCTGATAGCCAGAGTAATACATCGCAAAGGGACAAACAGCACTGAGCCCTTTGTGATTTTGGACTGCTCGGCAACAGTAGAAACCCTGTTGGAAACCGAATTATTTGGCCACGAAAAGGGGGCCTTTACTGGGGCGGTTAGCGCCAAGAGAGGCAAAATAGAGCTTGCTAGGAACGGAACGTTATTTTTGGACGAGGTGGGGGAGCTGCCCCTGGGGGTGCAAAAGAAACTTTTAGGTTTTCTCCAAAGGCGTGAGTATATGAGGGTGGGCGGGCAGAATATATTGAAGTCAGGGTGCCGAATAGTGGCCGCCACGCATCGAAACCTGGAAGACATGGTTTCGCAAGGCCTTTTCAGGGAGGACCTTTATTACCGTCTAAAGGTTGTGAGCATAAACGTTCCACCGCTACGAGAGAGAAAGGAAGACATACCAGATCTGGTGGAATACTTTCTCAACCGAATAAACAAGGATTTGGGAACCTCTGTATATGGTCTGGAATCGGGCGTTCTTGATATCTTGTCGCAGTATTCCTGGCCAGGAAATGTGAGGGAATTGGAAAACGTGCTCGTTGAGGCTGTGGTGAGGGCCAGGGGCAACGTGATACTGTCCGAGGATATAAAGAGAATTCTAAATCGAGATCAGGATCTGCAAAGATCAGAGAAGAGACAAGACTTGACCTCCTTAGAGATGATCGAGAAGGACCACATTGCGGGCATACTTACAGAGGTGGGGTGGAACCGTACAGAGGCAGCAAAGAAATTGGGTATTTCCTTGCCGACCCTGCGTCGTAAAATCCGGAAATATGGGCTGAAGCCGTAGGGCCTTTCTTTTTGTGATCAATTCGGGAGCCCAGTTATAGTGAACATATTTTTCTATCAGATGAAAAATTGTTTCATATGAACACCGCTTTTGTCAGGGCTTAAGATAAAAAAATGCTGCAAAAACAGGTTGTTGCTCGTGGAGGGGCAGATTGCCTCTGATGGCATAGGTCTTGCGAGTATTGTTTAGGGTCCGAAACTGAGCATGGTGCTAACAAAGGGCATCTTTGCCCCTGATCCATGACATCCGGGAGGTTTTTGGGGAGGTAGAATAATCCAGAACCTTTAGAAAAGGAGGTAGACAATGGCAAGGGCGAAGCAATTTGTGTCAGTGATGCTGGCTATTGCGGTTGTGGTGCTTTTTTGCATTGCCCCATCATCAGCAAAGGCTGAAAAGCCGATCGTTTTGGGCTGTCCACTGTCCACAGCGTTCCTTTATGGCTGGGATGCAGAGCGGGGAATTCGTCTGGCCGTAGAGGAAATCAATGCTGCTGGTGGGGTTAAGGTGGGAGGCGTGAAACGTCCTTTTAAGGTTGAGGTGATGGACACAAGGGACCTTGAGCCCGGAGTACCAGTGAGCGAGGCGCTTTTGGTGGTGGAAAAATTGATACTGGAAAAAGGGGCAGATTTTCTTCTCGGAGGGCCTGTGAGATCAGAGGCAGCCCTGGCTGCCATGCCTCTTTTGTCCAAATACAAGAAGATCTCCATTGTTTCCACAGGGGTTTTGAGCCCAAAGTATTCGGCAATGGTGGCGAAAAATTATGATAAGTACAAGTACTGTTTCCGTATTCATGGAGAGGCCAAGTGGTTGGTAGGGGAGATTCTTGCCTGCTTTAAAGAGTTAAAACAAGAATACGGCCTGAATAAGATCCTGGTTATGGTCCAGGACGTGGCCCATGCAAGGGGCGCGGGAAAGGTGATAAGTAAGGTGGCTGCAAAAAAAGGTTTTGACGTTCTAGGAATGGAGGTTTTTCCCACTGGAACATCTGACTTTTCCATGGGCCTCCTTAAGGCAAAGAGGGGAGGCGCCCAGATACTAAACATCTGGATGGACATGCCTGAGAGTTCTATCCTGCTGAAGCAGTGGTATCAGATGAGGATCAAGGCATTACCCTTTGGCTCAACACTTGCAGCAGCGGAACAGCCGGGCTTCTGGAAGGCAACCGAGGGCAAGGGAGAGTATACTCTCTGTAACGTTGTCAATGCAGGAAATGCCCCCTCTGAGGCTACTCCATGGACAATGAAGTTCTACCGTGCTTACACCAAGAGGTGGGGAGTGGAACCAGAGGGTTTGGGCAGCTCCAGCAGCTATATGGCCGTTTATGTGCTTAAGGATGCAATAGAGAGGGCTGGAACCCTGGATTCCGATGCCGTTGTAAAGGCACTGGAGCAAACGGATATGATGGGAGTCTACGGTAGAATAAGATTCAATCCCAAGAGCCATCAGGTCATCCCTGCCCTGGATCCAGAAAAGGGCGCGGTGGGCTCTGTGATCCAATGGCAGGCTGGCAAACGCATTGTGGTTTACCCAAAGAGCATTGCCACTG
>CAZDVV010000069.1:0-10048 GCA_964508875.1 uncultured Desulfobacteraceae bacterium
CCGTAGCTCAGCTGGTAGAGCACCTCACTCGTAATGAGGATGTCTGCGGTTCGATTCCGCACGGTGGCTCCATTTTTTCTTGCCTAATTTGGTGTTTCTAGTTCAATAGAAGTGGGAAAGGCAACCGGACTGGGTCACATTCCCTCAACCTGGCTATGTAGGGACTTTCTGATCACATAAGGGGACTCAGAGTTCAGCTTCGGAGGAGGACTGGGAGATGGATGAGGTTGTTGAGTTTTTTGAGTGTGATAAATGTAACAACAAGAATTTTGAATTGGTGTATAGCTTTTCTATTCGTTTCCATCGGGTCAATTTTGCCGATGAGCTAATATATGACAAGATATTGGAAGAGACCTATCAGTGCACCAATTGTGGGAAGACATTTACAAAGCAGGATATTGAAAAAGGACTAGATGACATAAAAAAGAAATACCGCAATACTTAGCTTCCTATTGTCAATTGCCTTTCCTATGGAAATGGGAGCTAAGCAACCGCGTTTCTATCTGAGTTATTGGATTTCCTTCTGATAGAATTGGAATTTGTAAGACCCCAATTCAATGGTATCAAAATCCTTCAACGGCAGACTGCCTTTTACTACTTCACCATTAACCTTGAGCTTTGTCAATCCGCCAGTAAAGGTGATGGTATAGCCTGATGGCCGTCTACTTATGGTTGCTGCCGTAGATCCCATAAAAAGCCCTGAAAGTCTCACTTCAGATGTGCTGGCCTTTCCAATTCTAGTTAGCTTTTTTCTCAATTCAACTTCACCCAGCTTTGACCCATCGAGAAAACTCAATACCCCAATCTTTTCTGGTTCCTTCGGGGGAGGTGATGGCTTTTCCTGTTTTGCCAGCAGTTCACGCTGACGCTCGGTATCCAGCATCATGGTTTTATTGAGATCAAGCGAGGCACTATCAGGGTCTGAAGCTTCGGTCTGGACTTCAGGGGCAAGGAAAAGCAGGGTATGCTTCCCGATGATAATATTATCCCCATGGGACAACTTGTGGGAGACTATTTTCTTGTCGTTTACAAATGTCCCATTTGTGCTTTGAAGATCAGTAAGGATAAAGTCAGGGCCGGTTTTGTCGACCCTTGCGTGAAAGGCCGAAACTGCTAGGTTGTCAATAGTTATGTCATTTTCCTGGCTTCGGCCTATTGTTATGCTTCCCTTTTGTAAAGGAAATTCTTGGATGACTTGTTTGTTGAACATTAATACAAACTTAGCCATTTCTATCCCCCGCCATTTCCCTCCTTGGTTGTTGAACAGCAAGCCTCTATGGCTTGATCTTTCTCAATCCTTTTCTCAAACCAAACCAGATATCGGCAGCCATAGTACCTGTTTTCTTCAGCACGCCATCCTTCTTTTCCTCTATCCCTGACAAAAAGACGGAAATCACTGTGGTATTGTCATGCCCTCCACGTTTGAGCACAAGGTCAACAAAATCTCGGCACAAATTTTCAGGGTTCTTAACCAGCATGATCATATCCAGAATTTCTTCATCAGATACCAAATCCGTGAGTCCATCAGTGCACAGGATGTACCGATCATTATTTGCAGGCTCTAGTTCAAAAACGTCAGGATAGACCTCTTCAGCAGACCCCAGGTTTTTTGTCAATACATGTTTCAATGGAGAATTAGCAGCCTCAGCCTCTGTCATGATTCCCATTTCTACCTGCTCTGATACCACCGTGTGATCCTTGGATAATCTTTCCAGTTGGCCTTCCCTTGCCAGATAGATCCTGCTATCCCCTACATTTGCAGCCACCACAAGGGAGGAAGATATTGCCAAGGCGGCCACTGTGGTACCCATCCCCTGATATTTTTCATTTGCTCCGGCCATCTCGTGAATAACACGGTTTGCAAGCCTAATCCCCGACAGGAGATAGTTACCTTCCAGGGAAAGACTAGCATCTGGCTGGCCGAAGATTTCCTCGTAAGGGGCCTTGGTCTGAGACCACTTTTTAAATGTGTTAGAGATCAGTTCCACGGCTACCTTGCTTGCGACCTCACCAGCCAGGTGTCCTCCCATCCCGTCTGCTACAATGTAGAGCCACAGTTGATCGTCTATGAGATAGGCATCTTCGTTGCCCTCTCTCTTAAGACCTACATCGGTTATGCCTGCAGCTTGGATTAACAAAATCTCTCCATCCGTCAAATCAAAGCTAAAAATAGCAATATTGGGGCTAGTTAGACTTATTTCTATTTTTTATCTCTTTGAGTCTCATCATTAGTAACTGAATGTACCTTTTCATGTCTCTCGCAGACTTGAATCGGTCTGCAGGAGATTTTGCTAAAGCCTTATCTATGATTTGTTCGCAGGCCTTGGGCACCCTCGGTCTGAGCTCTCTAATTGACGGATGTTTTGCCTGGGTTATTTGATATAGCAGGGAGCTCAAATTGTCTCCGTGAAAAGGCAATTGCCCTGTGAGCAATTGGAAGAAGAGTACTCCCAGAGAAAAAATGTCTGATCTAGCGTCCATTTTATGCCCCATAATCTGTTCGGGAGACATGTAATTGGGAGTGCCAAGAATGACCCCAGTCTTGGTCCGAGAAGACGAAACGGCCTTGGCTATTCCAAAGTCTGTGACCCTCACGGTGCCATTACTTAGCAGCATAATATTTGCAGGTTTGATGTCCCTGTGAATAACCCCCATCCCGTGGGCATAATCCAAAGCACCAGCCACCTGGTATATAACCTCCAAAACTTTCATCAAGGGCAGGAGGGTATCCTTTTGGCAGTAGACTTCTAGATCCTTTCCTTCCAAATACTCCATAGCCATATAAGTCAGATCACGGTCCTCACCCACATCATAAATAGTTACGATGGAAGGATGATTCAGGCGACCTGCAATTTCTGCTTCTCTGAAAAATCTCTCCCTAATCTCAGAGATAAGATCTTCTTCGAATTCGTCTGAAAAACGGATTATCTTTAAGGCCACAGGTCGGTTTATCTTGGGATCGACGGCCTTATAAACATAACCCATGGTGCCCTTTCCCAAGGGTTCAATGACCTGGTATCTACCGATCACCTTTCTTTGTTTAATGAATGATTCAGATAATGGCCCCTCCCTCTTTCTGGCCCCTTGGGAATCAAAGCCGGGAAATTTTTGCAAGGATTGTAGATGTATCAGCCTCTGGGCGGCGTCGCGGAAATCACCTTTCTTCAAAGTATACGAATATGCCTGCCATGCCAAGGAATTCAAACCGCGGGACTCGCATTCTTGGGCCAACTCATAAATTAGGTCGCGAGTTATATTATTCAGGGGGCACATCTTGAACCTCTCGAAAGCAAGTTCCATTACGCCTTGTTTCTGGAAGTTCAACCCCAAGAGTCTATTTGCTTCGATAGCCTCTTTGGCAACCCTGTCAAGGCGACTAATTTGAACGGTACTATACAGCACGAACATGGCGAGACAACCAACCACCGAGTGGGACACTCTGAACCAGATACCAGTTAGGGATATGAATGCCCAGCCTGTAAAAATGCTGAGGAGAATAAGCAGGATGAGAAGTAACAAGCTAGAGAGGTACTTGGCCCTGGGAAAAAGAAACCCTCCCAATATACAAACGGTAAGGATTAAAGCTACTTCCAAATATTTGGTAATTCCGGGGCGCTCCAAATATGGACCGTTTATGATATTTTCTGTAATGCCAGCGATAATCTCGGGCACCGAGATCATGTTATTCATGTTCCTTACAGAAATGGGATTAGTGGGGATCAGGGGGGCTTTTGGTCCCAATATTGCTGTCTTACCCTTAAGTTCTAATGGTGCCTTTTTTGCCGTCAATATCTCAGTGGCAGAATAGCTTGGCAACGTTCGAAAAATCCGTCCTGGGGAAAGGATCACCTTGCCAGCAACGAGGGGTATAACCCTGTTGCCGATCTTCATCTGCTCAGATGTGACCTCCACCTGGGAGGGCGTGGAGCCTAGGTACCTCATGGCGAGCACCACAGGCAGTGATGGAACCAGCCCATTGCCGTGACGGAGAAATGGCGGATGCATCCTTTGGGGAAGCTCGTTTCCATAAAATAACAGGCCATGTCCGGCTCCTGCAGAAGCATCATAGACGTCCACAAAAGGCGGTTTTTTCACCTTCAAATGTATGGAGTCAAAAATCCCAAGTCCCCCTGGACCAAGGGCAAGTAAATCTCTAGGTGTCCAATCTGAAGAGCCTGCTATCTGCTGACTACTAGTCACCACAGAAAGGCTAAATATTACATTACCGGCCTGTTTGACAGTGTCCAGTAATGATCGATCAGGATCTAGGTCTCTCTGTAAATCTTCAAGGTATTGACTAAGATGGGACCGCCCAGCCTCTTTCTTCTGGGTAGGCACAATGCTCATAAGGTACTTTTCCATTTTGTTGATCATTTGAGACATTTCCGGCCATTCATTTCTTACCGGAAAAGTGATTACAATATCCCTTATTCCTCTTTGCTTAAGTATGGCTACTAGCTCGGCGAGTTGGGAGTTCCTCAAGAGTGGGGTCACAAAACCCCCATTTGCTGCGCAAGGAGTAGTTACCAAAGCAAACCGAGAGGATTTGGCTTGAACGTAACTGGTGGCAAGACGAGTTTGTATATCGTAGGCCAGTCTATCGATCATACTGAAAAAAGGGATGTGGGTAAAGGATAGGGCGGCTAGCATGATTACTATAAGGACACCGAAGGCTATATATGGCTTTGGGTAGCGGGTTATCATGAAAGGGTTTCGATTCAAAGTGTAAGATTTTTGACACACAAAAACATTATTAAAATATGGTAACTGCTATTTATACGAAAAGTAACTGAGTTTCAATAACTAGTTTTGTATTTGGTGTTTTTTATGCAGAGATTATAAACCTTTGTGAAACCTTTTCAATGCGTTGATTGGGGTGTGGTTGTGAAAGAACTCTAACCCTGGATATCGGTTCTGTACGTCTTCAGGTTGAATCAAAAAATAACCATATGCAATTTGTCGGATTGAAGGCCGGGAGGCTTCAAAAATTGATCTCATACTGCTCAAGGTGGAAGTCTTCTTTGGCTATTATGACCAGTCTCTTGTTTGTCTTTTTTTCCAACTCAAGTACGGAGTCCTGCTCTTCCTCTTTTAACATTGTGGCGATCTCAGGATTTACCAAAATGTATACATTCCCTTGGTCACCTGACCATGGATGCTCCCGTTCAAGGTCTCTAAAAATTTCATAACAGATTGTTTTGCGTGACTTGAGCATCCCTTTCCCCTCACAGTAAAAGCAGGGCTCGCAAAGAAGACGATTCAGGTTCTCACGGGTTCTCTTGCGGGTCATCTCTATCAGGCCGAGGTCAGACATAGGAAGTATGTTAGTATTGGCCTTGTCTCTACTTAATGCTTCCTTTAGCGCAAGGAAGACCCTTTCCCTATTGGCCTTCTTTTCCATATCAATGAAATCAATCACGATAAGGCCACCAATATTGCGAAACCTCAATTGATAGGCTATTTCTTTTACTGCCTCCAGGTTTGTCTTAAGAATGGTTTCTTCTAGATTTCTTTTTCCCACATAACTGCCAGTGTTTACGTCGATTGCAGTCAGGGCTTCGGTGAGCTCTATAACGATATATCCCCCGGACTTGAGCCAGATCTTGTTACTGAGGGCCCTAGAGATTTCCATCTCAATACCATATGCGTCAAAGATGGCATCCTCACCCTCATAAAGTTCCACTGAATACTTGAGACGAGGAGCAAAGGTATCTATGAACTCCATCACGTTTTCGAATTCTTGCGGGTCATCTATTATGAGTCTGTCTACTTCCTTGGTAAAAAGATCCCTAACCGCCCTGAGAGAAATGGCCAGGTCTTTGTGAAGTAGACCAGGGTGCGAGAGCCTCTCCATCCTGGACTTGATGGTTTCCCAGAGTCTAAGGAGGAACTCCATTTCTGCCTTGAGTTTTTCTTTTGTAGCTCCTTCGCTTACTGTTCTGACTATAAAGCCCATACTATCAGGTCTTATTTCCTTTATGAGGTTGCGCAGCCTTTCCCTTTCTTCAGGATCTTCGATTTTTCTGGAAACTCCAATATGTGCCAATGTGGGCATTAGCACAAGGTGTCTGCCCGGAAGGGAAATGTGTGAGGTGACCCTTGCGCCTTTGGTACCATAGGGCTCTTTGGCGATTTGCACCATGATGTCCTGGCCTTCCTGAAGGAGATCCTCTATTGGAAGTGCGCCATGTCCCCTGGCAGGTTGTGGAGCCTCTCCTTTTTCGCTATCTTCCTGACTCTCAAGGTCTTCTTGTCCCTGTAACATCATCTGTTCGATGTCCTGAAATTCTCTATGTACATCCGAGACGTAAAGGAAGGCGGTGCGCTCCAGACCAATGTCCACGAAAGCTGCTTGCATGCCAGGAAGTACCCTTACGATCCTTCCTCTATATATGTTGCCCACAAGTTCCTGTCCGGTGTGTCTCTCTATGTGTAGCTCTACTACTACACCGTTTTCCACAAGAGCGACACGTGTCTCGTATGGTCTAGCGTTGATGATAAGGTCTGTAGACACGGTGGCAGATACCCCTTTCTCGTGATTTTCGGGAAATACTTAACGTGCTATCTTAAAATTTGACCAACCTTTCTTATATGCAAATCAGCAATAGTCAGTGTGTCCAAGTGGAACACTGCCTTGATTATCTCCTCAGGTTTTAAGTATGGGCCAGTATCTCCGTATCTCACAACAAGCCTGAGCATGTTTGGCTCAAGAAACTGAATATTCTTGACCCATTCCTTGAGATTAATATCGGCAAGGCCTTTCTTGCTCTTCTTTGTGAGAAGGACTTGGTCTTGCTCCCTGTACCTGTCTAACACGGAACGGTCAAACTGGATGCCGTCTTTGCTTTTAACTATATACGTGGCCTCTTTTAGGCGCGGGGAGCTGGTCTGGATATTAATCTCTTCAATCCTTGTTACCTGGACACCATGGGGTAACTGGCTGTTGAGTTTCTTTATTGTCTGTACGGTTTTTAAAGGTCGAATCGTCTCAATTTCCATTGTTTCTGCGAAACTCTCCACTCCTACAGGTAAGGCAGAGACAAAAGAGATTTTAGGCATAGGGTGAAATCCTTGGGAGTATGCCATGGGAATATTTGCCCTTCGGAGCGCCCTTGACATGAGTCTTATTAATTCAAGATGAGAGAGAAAACGCATAGGGCCAAGTTTTGTAAAGGTAAGTCGATACTTGTTTGAAGCCAGTTTTTCCCCTTCTTCTTTAGTGCCGCCATGAATGTCTTCAAGCGAGAGCTTTTCGGCCACCAAGATCGGCTTGATTTCTTTGTGATCACACACCCCGCATTTAGAACATTTCTCCCTGCAGTCGGGAGTGCTATGGGCTTGCACAGCCCTGTCCCATTCAGATAAAAGGTAATCCTTTTCAACCCCAGCGCTTATATGATCCCAGGGCAGTTTTTCCTCGAAAGCCCTTTTTCTGAATAAGTAAAAGCCCGGATCCAAATTCTCATCCCGAAAGGCTTCCTCCCAAATGGCAAGGTTGAAGTGTTCTGCCCAGGCATCGAATCTGGCCCCTTTGGACCAGGCACGAACCAGGAGAGAAGAAAGACGCCTGTCTCCACGGGAAAATATCCCTTCTAACCAACTCATCTCCGGCTGGTTCCATTTAACCCGAGCCCTGGTTCCTTTGAGCTCCTCTCTGATAATGCCAATCCGTCTTTGGGCCTCTTGGAGTGATATTTGAGGAATCCACATGAAAGGGGTATGGGACTTGGGTACAAATGTAGCCACACTGACATTCAAGTGAGCCCGCTTTGCCCGCTTGGGTGACAGCTTCAACAAGCTATGGACAAGGCGGATGATATCCTGTATATCCTTGTCTTCTTCAAATGGCAGTCCCACCATGAAATAGAGCTTCAGCAGGTTCCACCCCGCCTTGTACACTGTCCTGGCAGTGGATATTATTTCCTCCTCTGTTAAGCCCTTGTTAATAATTTTTCTCATCCTGTCGTTACCCGCCTCAACTGCCAGGGTGAACCCTGTTTTTCTTACCCTGCGAATCTGCTCCAAAAACGAGCCTTTTAGAGAATCGATTCTCAGTGAGGGAAGACTAATGGCAATCTTTTCTTCTGCTTGCCTGTTCATAAGTGCGGTCAAAAGGTCCTCTATAGCACTGTAGTCGCCGGTACTGAGAGATAAGAGAGAAAGATCATCGTATCCCGTGGCGTGCAGGGCCCTTTGTGCCTCTTTGATTATGAATTCAGGTTTTCTTTCCCGTACGGGTCTATAAATGAAACCCGCCTGACAGAAGCGGCACCCTCGCCCACAACCCCTGGCCACTTCCACAGAAAGTCTGTCATGGATCAATTCGGCATATGGGATAACTTGTCCATAAAAGGAGGGGTATAGGTTGATGTCAACAGGCTTGGTCTTGACCACTTGGGTGTAGTCGCCATACAGGGGCTGTAAAAATATCTGTCTTCCGTTAGAGTCAAAGTGGGGTCTGAAGAGTGAAGGTATGTAAATCCCTCGAATACGGTGTAGTTGTTCTAAGAGCTCCTTTTTTGATGAGCGATGTTTTTTCCACTCTCGCACCAGCTCGCAGATCTTGATCGCAACCTCTTCACCATCGCCTATTACTATGACGTCAAAGAAATCAGCCACGGGTTCGGGATTGAAGCAAGCTGGCCCACCGGCAATAATGAGTGGGTAATTTGTGGCCCTCTCTGACGTCCTCAGAGGGATTCGCGCAAGATCCAACATGTTTAGAACGTTTGTATAGCAAAGCTCATGCTGAAGGCTAAATCCCACAATGTCAAAGCATCCTAAAGGGGTACCGGTTTCAAGTGAAAAAAGAGGTATCGCATTCGTCCTCAGTTTTTCTTCCAAATCTGTCCACGGGGCAAAGACCCTTTCTGCTGCTATCCAGTCCTTACAATTGAGGATGTAATAAAGTATCCTTAAGCCCAAGTGTGACATGCCTACCTCATAAATATCAGGAAAGGCCAGCGCTATGGACACGTCCACGGACTTATGATCCTTTTTAATGGAGCCTATTTCATGATCTATGTAGCGGCTAGGTCGGCGTATAGTAGAAAACCAAGGTTCTGTTGTTATATCCATAAGATATCCTTAGACCATTATTTGAGGTGTGCAATGGTGATGAACCTCGAGTTATTTGGTAAACAATCGCATTTTTCCCCTCAGGCGTCAACTTTCGGATAACTAAAAACCATTTAAGCTAAGCTTGGGTGGTACAGGGGTAGGAGAGGGGCATTGGTGACAAGGAATCCCGCAGATTGACGCAGAGATTGCGCAAAAAGGCCATTTATGGATGGAAACTAGTTAAATGGGGTACAATAATACCAAGGCCCAGCGTGATTCATGGTTCAGATGGTATCTTAACCTTGAAGCATGCGCCTCCGTCAGGATGATTCTCACCAGTGATCTGTCCTCCCAAGACCTCCACTATACGTTTCACTATGGCCAACCCAAGTCCAGAGCCGTCCTCTTTTGTCGTAAAGAAGGGTGTGAAGATTTCTGAGACGCTTTCTTCAGCAAAACCCGCCCCAGTATCCCTGATTTCTAGTGTAACCATAGTGCGGCCATCTCCGTTGCCAGATATGGAAGTGGCAATATATAAATCGCCACCACTTGGCATTGCCTCGCATGCATTTTTCAAAAGATTCCAAAGGATTTGTTTGGTGAGTTGAGGGTCTGCTTTTATATTCAGATTATTATTGAGGTGGCAACGGATTCTTATTCTTGAATCCCAATGAGGAGTATGTTCGAACAGCTCCAGGGTTTCCCTTATAAGCTGGTGCAAATCAAAGATCTGAGGAGTGGGTTTTCTTGGCCTCGCAAAAAGTAAGAAATCACTTACAAGTTGATTGAGCCTGCTAACTTCTTTCAACACTATGTCCATCAGCCTTGCATGCATCTCGCTATGAGATAGCTCTTCTCTGAGCATTTGAATTGAACCACTAATGGAGGCCATAGGGTTTCTAATCTCGTGTGCAATGCCTGCTGCCAGTTCTCCAACAAGGGCAAGGCTTTGTACCTTGGCCATCTCTTGTTCAACTTTTTTTATTTC
>CAZDVV010000070.1:0-3424 GCA_964508875.1 uncultured Desulfobacteraceae bacterium
GGCCTTGTACCGCAGAGGAGATCTCGGAGGTGTTTGACATGCACCTTAATGAGGTTTCAAAATATTTGGGAAAACTATTGAGAAAAAATTTGATTCGGGTGGAAAGAAGAGAGTCTCTAATATACTACTGTGGAACAACGGCGCAGGCGTAAAGGCTGGCGGCAAGGGAAGGTGAATCCATGAAAACTAAGAAAGATTTGCTCCAGGAGATTCAGGCCTTGAGAGAAGAGCTGCAAAATAGAAAAGATGCCCTTCCAGCCCATTCCATTCGTCCCAATCAACTGATGGGCATAGAAGAGTTGGAGGAGGAAATTGAAAGGAAAGAGAAGCTGCTTCAAGAGATTCAAGAATCAGAATGATTGGAGGCCTTGCCTATGACTGGAGACCTTGCCTCTAAAAACCCTTTCGAAGACATCCGCGAGCGTATGGCCGAGGAGGAGAGGGTAAGAGAGAAGATGGATGAGCAGGGTAACAAATGGGTAAAGGTCTATTTTGGTGGGGGACAGCATTTCAGGAACTGGCTCGAGCAGTGCAAAGAATTGGGCGAAGTCCAGGTGGAAGAGGTCAGCCCTCAAGGATTTAGGTGCTACGAGGAAGGGAGAGAGAGGCTTTACAGGATCTGGTTAAAGGTGCAGCCAGAAAAGCAGGACGACTTACTTACCTCTTGAGAGCCTTTGCTGCGGACTTAATGGTGTTCCTTTTTTGAAAGAGTTCCTGGCCTGCAAACAAAACCGAGGCAATGATTAATGGGAGAAGATAGTAAATCGCCCTGAAAACAAGCAAGGAGCCCAGCAGTGCCGGACTCGGCACACGGGAGGAAAGTAGAAGGACGATTATACTTTCGAATACTCCTAAGCCTCCTGGGACTTGGCTGAGCAATCCACCCAATTGAGCAAGCAAATAGATACTCATGAATTCAGCGTAAGTTAGGTCAGCCATTTTGGGGAGCAGAGAATAAACCACTCCTCCGGCCAGGCCCCAGTGGAAAAAAGCAACGCTCATCTGTGGCAAAAAGTACTTCGGGGAAGGCAATTGCAGATTCCAAGCCTTGATCTTGAGTGATTCCCTCCAAATTGAGCAGCACAGCAAATAAAGAATTACAAGGGCCAGAAGAATGACACCTATTGGCCTTGCCGAGGAAAAAGGAAGGTGAAGCGCCTGAGGCAGGGTCATAGGTTCGTACACAAATACAAGAGAACACAAAGCGAAGAACCCAAGCCAGAGAGTGATAATACAAAAGCCGATTACTCGTGCCACCTCTCCCGGTGACAGACCCCAGCCGGAGTAAAGGCGATAGCGTACCGAACCCCCCGCCACCATAGAAAGCCCCAGATTGTTGCTAAAGGAATAGCCAATGAACGAAACGAGGACGATTTTTGCGTAATGAAGTGGCTTGCGAATGTAACGAAGAGCCAAGTAGTCGTATCCTGTCATAATGAAATAATTGGCACCGGTAAGGAGCAACGCGATGAGGACATGCTGCTTGGGCAAGGCCTTAATACGAGTTAGGATATCAGAAACCTCGTAAGCCTTCAGTTCGTGCCTCAAAACGAAGAGGGCTGCTAAGAAAACCAGCCCTCCCAGAATTGGCGCAATATAGCGATGAGCCTTATTCATTTCAACAAAAGAGGTGGATCAGACAGGCCACCTTTCTACTTGCCAGCTTCTCCCATGATTTCCTTTTCCAGCTTTTTCAAATATTCGTCCTTTTCCTTCCAATCAGGCCCGAAGCGTTTGCTAAAGTAATCACCCAGCTTGACAAAGACCTTCTGCCATATGGGCTTGTTGCCTCCGCTCAATACTTCCTCTAAGAATTCCTTTAGGTGGCCCATTTTTTCTTTGGGTAAGAAAAAGACGGCGCCAAGTTTGATTGACTCGCTGAGAGATTCAGGGGATAGGGCATGGGCAGTCAACATTACCGTGGGAAAGCCGCGGTGGACCGATTTCTTAAGAAGCTCGAAACCATTGACTCCCATGATATCGAGTATGACGAAATCATATGTATATGATACCAGATACTGGACAGCAGTATCATAATCAGTGGCCTTATGCACTATACACATGTCCAGCTCTTCGGCTATGGTATCCAATACATCCGGCTCGTCATCCACTGCCAAAACAACCTTGTCTTTCAAGGGACTTTCATTTTTCTCTGCCATATGTTCTTGCTCCTTTCCTTGACTATTCACGCCCACTAAATTGAACTCCTAATCAAGAATTGCATGTAACACAAAAACACGTAATTAACAAGATTAACTATCAGGTTATCTGTCCCAATTATAGGATACCCCTGAGACCAATATAATTCCCCGTTAATTACATTCAATACCTGTACACCCCTCATTTCTTCAAAAGCACTAAGCTGATTGAGGGGAAATAGGTTATCAGAAACAATGCCAAGATTAACACAGTCAAGAAAGGTACGGTTGCCCTGTACACACGGGCTAGGGGTTGTGCAAAACGGCCGCTTGCTATGAACAGATTAAGGCCTATTGGTGGTGTGTTGTACCCGATCGCCAGATTGGCAAGGAAGAGGATGCCCAGATGAACAGGATTAACTCCAAATTGCGTTGCCAGTGGCATTATTAATGGCACTATTACCAAAATAGCGCTAAAAATATCCATCATGCATCCCACTAAGATCAAGAACACATTGAGAGCCATAAGAAAACCTATCCGGGTCTTCACGAAGCCTTCTATAAGGTGGAGTAATTTCATCGGTAAGAAGGCGTCCACAAGGTAGTTGGTAAGCCCCAGAGAGGCTGCCAAAATGACCATTATGCCACCTACCATTTTCATGCTTTCCACCATTATTGGGAACAGGTCTTTTCTGGGGTCAATTTCTTTAAATACAATCACTTTAATAGCCAGAACATATACCACCACAAAAGCCGCAGCCTCAGTAGCTGTTACCATTCCGGTATAGATTCCAGCGAGCACAAGAACAGGTATTATCAATTCCCAGATTGCCTCTTTGATGGCAGGCCACAATACGTTTTCGGTTTCCACCTCTTGCGGGATCCTCAATTTTCTCCCCATGATCACAGCAAAAATGCAGCACATCACGAGAATCAGCAAGCCCGGGATTACACCAGCTACAAAGAGGTCCCTAATGCTTACCCCTGAGACAAAACCAAAGAGTATTACGGGTAGACTTGGCGGGAAATGAAGCCCTAGACTTCCTGAGATAGTGACTAATCCCAAGGAAAAATCTTCTCCATAAGAGCTTTCAATCAGTGTGGGTAATAAGAGGCCACCCAAGGCTATGATAGTGATACCAGTTGCCCCGGTTATGGCAGTGAAAAAGGCAGAAACCACCAAGGCTACTATTGCTAGCCCGCCAGGGAGCCAGCCAAAAAACGCCTGCGTGACCCTTACAATCCTTCGTGACGTACCACCATGGGCGAGCAAATATCCTGCGAAG
>CAZDVV010000070.1:3524-10037 GCA_964508875.1 uncultured Desulfobacteraceae bacterium
CCGATAGGTACGATCAGATGGGCAAACCAGGCAGGTATGCCAAGGAAAACAACATCGCCATATGATGCCTCACTCATAACGTAGGCAATACTAGCCCTGGCCAGATAGAGGGATATCAGGCAGGAGAAGCCAGAAATACATATTTGCCATAACCTTTTGTTTCCACCGTGCAGAACAGTAGGGAGTATATCTATTCGGATATGCCTATCATCTCTTGTGACTAATGACGCTCCCACGAATGTTGTCCACAAGACCAGGAGCCTCACCAATGGCTGTGACCAGTCTAGATGTATGAGGAGAAAGTTTGTCCATTCTGTCTGAACATGCATTGAGATCATCCTAAGGCAGACATGAAAGAAGGTCAGGGAAACCATGAGCCCTAAAAATATCACTAACAGCCAGGATTCTACCTTGGCCAGTGCACCGTCTATTTTTCTTACATATCTCACTTGCGCACCCCATTGGGTCGGGTTAGTTTCTCCCCAAAAGTTTGTACACCTGTTCAAGTAAGGAAGAAGGATATATTTTACCTGAGAGGGCTGAGGCAACTCTGCGGTGGATAGAATCAAATTCCACTAAGGCCTGTCCGGTGGGAGGAGGGATTATGGTAATACCTTGATGCCTTAGGACCTCTACTGCCTCACGATTCTGGTTCCTCAACTGGCGCGTTAGCTGTCCGAGTCTTTCTTGAAATTCGTTAAAAAGAATTTTTTTCAAGTCTACAGGGAGTCTATTCCACACCTTTTTTGTCAGAAGGAGGGCACCGGTAGAGTGGGCAAAGGGTAATGCATTCATATATCTTACGTATTGCTGCCATTGAAGGGCCAACAGTCCTAGAGGTGGAGCATAAACCGTATCTACCATTCCTGTTGCCAGTGCGGTCGTGACATCGGTAATAGGGAGCTCAATTGGGCTTACTCCTAATGCAGAGAATGTTTCTTTTGCTATTGGATCACCTTCCCAGGACCACGGGCGGCACTTAGAGAAGTCGGCAGTCCGTGTGATAGTTCTCTTGGAAAAAACGTATACGTTCCCTACCTCCGCCCAATTGAGCAGGATGAATCCTTTTTTCTTGAACCGCTCCGAAAAATAGGGCTTAAGATGGTTCAGCACACTGTCCACTTCTTCATAAGAGCGGAAAAGAAAGGGAAGATCCAAAACACGCACTTGTGGAAGGATCTTGCCAAAACCTACGCCAGAAAATGCAGCACAATGTAGCTGCCCCAGTCTTATTTTCTTGAGTACCTGGAGTTCACCACCTGCGATTCCCCCCGCATAAATTCTAAAAATGAGCCTGCCCCTGCTTTTTTCTTTGATTTGAAGGGCAATTTTCCGCATCTGCTTCATCCATGCGGACCCTTCCGGTGCAACAGTGGCAAACTTTATTACAAATTTTTCCGGTTCCTTTGCCCCAAGCTGGTTTGCACAACCAACAGACAGACATAAGGAAACAGTGAAAAGCAAGAAGGTTATGCGTAATTTCTGGCTAAATAAAAAAGTCATCTATATTCTCCAGCAGTTTCTTGGCCCAGCGCTTTATTACTTGATTTATCAAGCAGACATCTTCGGAACCGGTACGCCCGTCCAAGATACTTAGCAGTAACGTGCTAAAAAGCCTTCTATCTTGCTTTGCTACAGCATAGTACCGAGCATAGAGAAACTGAACAAGATAGAGCTTCCCCTTACTAATGTTGAGGGCATTTTCAAAAAAACGTTTGGCGGATGCAAGTTCGCCCCCCAGACCTGACGCCTTTGAGGCCAAAACAGAACCCATTACTGCATACGAGGCTCCGTAGAAATAGTCTGGCTGTGTTTTTATGACGTATTCGAGGCATGCTTGGGCTAATGGACTCTGGGCCAGTGCTGTGGGGTTATCAAGATTTAGATTTATCCATCTGAGCCAGGCCACTGAAGTCCAGAAGGCAGTGGATGGGGCTGCAAGTTTAAGTTTCTGCAAGATCATGCCAGAACTTGGCATTTTGATACCTATATCTTTAATGCCCATGGCCCTCAAACCATAACCCAATGCCCTATAGTAAAGACGCGAGGCCCTTTTTGGATCGAACTGTTCCACAAAAAGCAATGCGTAACCAGCATAGCCCATACATAGGGACTCGAGAATTTTCCTGTTTCGTGGGTCTTCCTTCAAAAAGGTCTCTGCAAGTTTGAGTTGTCCTGGCAAGGCGTCTTTGGCTAGCTCGGGATCACATTCCTTGAGCAGTGTCACAGAAAAATTGTCAAATACTGAGGGTGACATGCGCAGGGCTAACCTAATACAACCAGCCGTAAGGGCCATAAATATGGCGAGCAGTGCCAAATTGCCTAAGAATGAGCAATTGATTTGCAGTCCTGTTTGGGACGCCCTGGACATGATGTATCTCCTCGGGGTTCAAACGTACGAAAAATGTGATCTCCTGGCAAGTTGTATTATTTAGAAAATGTGAAGCAAGCTTAAGGCTCTAGAAATTTTACCAACAATATTCGGTTAAAAAATTCAAGAAAATATGGTATATAGCAGCCATAGGGTTATTGATTAGAGCCTCGAGTCCAAGCTGCCGTTGAGCCGTGTCATCCACGATTTGGCACCATTGATAAGCACGACTTACAATGAAGGAGGATTGATCAATATGAAGATACTCTTGCTGGGTGGTAGTGGTATGTTGGGAAGTGATTGTAGAGTGGTACTGGAAAAGGAACACGAGATAGTAACCACATCGAGTAAAGAAGTAGACATAACACGATGGGATACGGTTATCGAAACCCTGGACAAGGTATCTGCTCAGGTTGTCATAAACTGTGCGGCATTCACTGACGTGGACGCATGCGAAGCCGATGAACCATGGATGAGAAAGGTTAATGTTGAAGGCCCAAGGAATCTTGCCCAGGGTTGCGCAAGATTCCACGCCAAGTTCGTCCACATATCAAGTGACTACGTCTTTGACGGAAAGAAGGCCATGCCTCAGCCTTACTTCGAGGACGACCCTCCACGTCCCCTCTGTGTTTATGGAAGATACAAGGTAGAGAGCGAAGTGGCTGTGCGCGATAACTCCCCCAACTATATTATAGTCAGAACGGGGTGGCTTTATGGGCTTAAGGGAAAGAACTTTGTAAAGTCGATTATTTCGCAAGCAGTTCAGAAAAAGGTTAAGAAACTACAGGTTGTTAATGACCAATATGGATCTCCCACGTGGACATATCGACTGGCACTGCAAATAAAGAAGCTCATTGAAAACGATGGGCGCGGAACTTACCATGTCACTTCTGAGGGATACTGTACTCCATATGATTGGGCCAAAGAAATTGTAGAGAAACTAAACCTTAAAGTAAAACTTGAACCCTCATTGCTAGCTGATCAGGACAGAGCAGCGCGCAGACCAGTCAATTGTGTATTAGAAAATCGAAACCTAAAAGACCAAGGGCTGAACATTATGAGGCCATGGAAAGAAGATCTTGATCTCTTTTTGGAAAAATATGGCCCAGAAATAGTAAAGGAGGAGAAAGGGAAATAGCCTCCCTGCGCTTTTTATGCGGCTGCTATTCATTATACTTGCTGTGCTTTATGCCTTGTGCCCCTATGATTTGTTCCCTGACTTCTTCTTTGGTTGGGGATGGATTGATGATTTGCTTCTGTTGGGAGGGCTTTACTGGTTTCTGCGTAATTATAAGCTAAAGCACCAAAATGCAAGACACGCCTTCAACGGGGAGTACAGTTCGGACAAGAGAGAGAAATGGGAACAAGATTACAGGTCAAATGAGGCGGCCTCTGTCAGAGACCCTTACGAGGTTTTAGGCCTTAGAAGAGGGGCAACTCTGGAGGAGGTAAAGAAGGCCTACCGGGAACTGGCTGGAAAATACCATCCCGATAAGGTCAGCCATTTAGGCGATGAATTTAAGGTCCTCGCGGAAAGACGCTTCAAGGAGATAAACGAAGCATACCAAGAGATACTAGGTAGATAGGCTGAAGGATATGGAGAAATTAGATGGATCGGCCCAACACTGCACCCTCGTAAATTGCCGCCTTTGCGCTCCTGGGCTCAAGGCAGTCGCCGATCCTGTGTATCTCATAGCCTTTTGACTTTATTTGCTCATAAAGGAGATTATCAGGCTTAGTTCCAATGGCCACCACCACTCGATCAGCTTCTAGAAATGCTTCCTTGCCTTCCTTGCCGACCACTATAACGCCATTGTCTTTCACCTGTTGAAGTTTGGTCTCGGTGAGTATCCTTACGCCTCTGCTTTTTAGTCTCTGCAACAACACCTTGCGGGTCATGCTCTCCAATTGCAGACCCACCTTAGGAAGGACTTCAACTATGGTTACACTGCAGCCTTGATCTGCGAGATGAAGTGCCACCTCACTGCCAGTAGCCCCTCCGCCTATCATGACAACTTTAAGGTCTCTAAAATTACCGGTGTTCAAGGCCTCGGGATAAAGGGCAACAATGGGTTTGTCTATCCCCTCCACAGGAGGGACAGATGGAGAGGAGCCCGTGGCCAGGATAACCACATCGGGTTTTTCTTTGTCGACCATCTCGGGAGTGACCTCCTGACCAAGATGTAGCTTTACCCCAAAGCGGTTGATTTGGCGTTTCTGGAACTCAATCAAGCTCAGAAGTTCTTTCTTATACCCGGTGATACTGCCCAGCAACAACTGTCCCCCTAAAAATTTTTGCTTCTCATAAAGATGGACATCGTGACCCCTACGGGCAGCTACCCATGCCACATTGAGCCCGCCAGGGCCTCCACCTACCACCATAACCTTCTTTCTCTCTTTGGCAGGTTCGAACACTAACTCCTTTTCTCGCCCGAGTACCGGATTCACCAGGCATTCAACCCTGCCACGTCTAAAAATAGACTCCATGCACGTATTACATGCAATGCAAGTCCTGATATCCTCTAGCCTTCCCTCCTTGGCCTTTTTGGGTAACTCGGGGTCTGCAAGAAGCCCTCTTCCCATACATACCAGATCAGCCTTTCCCTCAGCCAGTATCCTTTCAGCCACAAGCGGGTCATTTATCCTACCAACTGCCATTACGGGAATATTAAGTGCCTTCTTAATAGCCCCAGCAGAGCCAGCCAAACACGCCTTTTTCATAAACATGGGCTGGGCTATCCATTCAGGGGTTGCATCATTTCCTGCTGAGACCTGAACTACATCTATGCCTTCCTTTACAAGTAACTTGAGAATTTTGATGCTTTCTCCAACAGTCAGTCCATTTGGCACAAATTCCTGGGCGCTTATTTTAAATGATAGAGGGAAATCTTTTCCTATCCGTTTCCTAATTTCTCTAACAATTTCCAGAGCAAATTTGGTTCTGCCTTCCACGTCACCACCGTACTCATCCTCCCTGATGTTAGAGAAGCGAGAGAGAAACTGGTTTATCAGGTAGCCATGAGCGCCATGGATTTCAATGAGGTCAAAGCCTGCCTGGACTGCCCTTTCGGCAGCATCGCCGAACTTGTGGATCAATTCTTGGATCTTTTCTTTTGTCAATGGTTCCACATCCCCTCGGATGGTAGGGCAGGGAAGGGGGGAAGGGGCCAGAGGCTTTTGTTTGATCACCTTTGATGAAGTCTGTCTCCCTCCATGATGGATCTGAACAGCAGGTACAGCGCCTTCTGCCCTCATGACTTGAGCGATCTTGGCCAAACCTTCCACGAACCGGTCATCGTAGATCCTGGCTTGGTGGGGGGATACCACCCCTTCGGGCGAAACTGCGCAGGCCTCTACTATTACCATACCCGGTCCGCCTGCTGCCCTCAATCTGTAATGCTCAATGGTTTTATCCGTGATTGTCCCATCGTCCTCTATTAAGAAGGAGGCTAGGCCTGGCATTACAATTCTGTTGGGGATTTCAAGGTGTTTGATTCGAAAGGGAGTAAACAGAAGTTTCATGGAGTACTTACCTCTTCTGGCATATCCTCAGCAGGTATCAGACCTGCAATCTGTAACTGGCCTGGCACAGCCAGGCACGCAAAGTTTAAAGACTATAAGAACACAGGACAGATTTGTCAAACCAAAAGCCCTTGCCCTTTGGAGTGTTGTAAATATAACATGCCTATAATAAAATGGGTTAGGGAGGGGAGATAGGAACAAAAAAGTCTGAGCACATGAGGGGAGAGATCCGCAAAGGGGTAGTGTATCGAAAATGAGGCAATATCGGAAGTAACACTGGAAGCCGAGGTGTTAGGGGTTAAAGGGGCTTGTACCGCAGAACACAAGAAGGGGGACCGTTACGCAAGAAATAGGCGGTATTGTCGTTGCTAGGTCCATGGCGCTGTTAGCGGTTTCAGATTTCAGGGTAGGCCGCACTGAGCGAATAGGTTTACGCTAAGCTGGATAAGGTGTAATAAGGGAGCAGGGCAATCCTAGCTGTGCGTGATCGGAGAGGCGAGTTTGCTTTCTCCCAGAGAAAGGAGGCATGAGGTGCTAGTTATAGAAGATCTTCAAGTCGAACTAGCTGGGAAAGTTATCCTGAACCACATAGATCTGGAAATTAAACCTGGGGAGACTCA
>CAZDVV010000071.1:0-8324 GCA_964508875.1 uncultured Desulfobacteraceae bacterium
AGTGTGTGCCCATGACCATTAGGGGGCCGAAGCCCAAACCTGGGGCAATGAGGCACAGAAACGGATTATGAGTGAACCACGTTGTATATAAAACCACGAGGATGAGCCCAAAAACACCAAGAGGCAGGATAAGTGGCCCTCTGACAATCACAAAGTATATCCCAATAAGGGCAGTAATCAGGAAAGTGAGCAATGCTATAATAAGCGTATGCTTGGCTGCGGAAGGGTTCTCTGGTAACGTCCCGCTCCCCCCACTAAATGGGGTTCGTTGAGTCCTAAAATCCAGCCCACTTTTGAAATCAAAGTATTCGTTAAATGCATTGACGCTTATATGGGCTGATATAGCGCCCACAAACGCTAGAATCACATGAATAGGGTTCAAATGAACGCCGGTGCTGGATGCGGTAGCCATCCCAGCTAGCACGCAAGCAGGTGTCAAAATAAGAAAAGGCAGGCGCATAGGTCCAAGGAGACTTTTCAAGTCGTTCATCACTTATTCCCCATCAGTTCGCTGCTTAGGCTCTTATCCGCAATCATCATTTAGAACGTCAGTCTGATGGTGTCAAGATGATTATTATAGTTCCCCCCAAAACTACTGTGGAGTTACGGAATAATCTTTGATAGCGTATCCTGGGATAGGCGGCGCAGTAAAGGCAATGGAGCTAGCCTGATTGGGGTATGTATAGTGTTGCCCCAAGGCAATCCCTCGCCGCTTCTGATAGGGATTCACTGAGGGTAGGATGGGGAAAAAGTGCACTTGCAAGATCGTCAACGGTCGCTTCAAGCTGAATAGCCAGAACCGCTTCACCCGCCATCTCGCATACTTCGTCTCCGATCATATTGATCCCTAGGATCTCTCCGTAGTCCTTGTCTGCTATTAGTTCTATCAGACCGTAGACCTGAAACATGATCATGCCAAATGGATTCATATTGAGGGGTGCCATGCCTGTTAGTATCTTGTATCCTCTAGCCTTTGCATCTTTGGGGCTTAATCCTATACAGGCGATTTGCGGGGTCGTGTATAATATTCTAGGGAGGCTCCTATGATCGAGATAACTTGTCCTTCCCATACAGTTTTGAGCCGCTACCAATCCGCCTGCAGAAGCGAGGTGTGAATAATGCAATTGCTCGGGAGCAGCAACGTCACCTACTGCATACACACCACGAACGGATGTTTCCATCCTCTCATTCACCTCCAGGTAATCGTCTGCCTGAAGACCAATTCTATCGAGTCCGAGCTCTTCGAAGTCGGCTACTTTTTTCATGTAAATAAGCTTATCTACAACGATAGCTTTTTCCTTGCCATTTGAGACCACTGTAACTTCCAGACCGTTTCTCTTGTTGGCGCAGGAGGCAACGCTAGTCCCAGTCAGAACATGTATCCCTTGTTCTCTAAGTATTTTTGTAATTCTAGATGATATTGTTTTCGATTCCCAATAGAGGAGTCTTTTCTTGGTGGTGACCAGATAAACCGTCGCCCCATTTCTAGCGAGAAATTGAGCTGCCTGAAGAGAAAAAGGATTATCACTATATATTAGAAGGGTTTCTGATACCTTTCTTAAGCTCAATACATAATCCCCGTCAAAAACCCTGTCACGAAAACGGCCTTCGAACCTGGGGCTGGCCCACTTGCTTCCGGTGGCAATGACTATGTTTTCGGCTGTGAACTCTTGACCAGCCACTATCACCGTATGAGGCTCCACGAACTGGGCATCTCCACTAATTAAGTTTACACTACTCTTTGTTAGAAGCCCCCTGATACCCTCACGCATACCCTTTATCAACTCATCTTGCCTGCGATTCAGGACCGAAAGGTTCAGTTTAGGAGACCCAGCTTCTATCCCCATTTCTCTTGCTAGTGTTGATATCTTGTGGAGATAGTCGGAGGCGATTGCCATGTGAGAGAAGGGAATGCATCCCCTGTTCATACAAAAGCCGCCAAGATGGTTTTTTTCGATTAGTGCGACTTTCCCTCCAAGCTGAGCCGCCCTCAAAGCCGTGGCAGTACCGCCTGCTCCCCCACCCACGACTATCAGGTCATGCTTGCGCGTTTTCATATCTTTTCTGCCTCGCCTGCCAGAGCTAGCAATAATGATGGTTCTTCGATAAGCTGCCTTATGGTATTGAGGAATCTTGCAGCGGGTGCTCCATCAATAATCCTGTGATCAAAAGTAAGGCTCAGACCCAATCTTGGTTCGGCCACCACTTGCCCATACTTCACAGAAGGCCTTTCCACGATTCTTCCAATCCCAAGGATGGCACTTTCTGGGGGTCTGATTATGGGAGTGAAATAGTCGATTCCTGCGAAACCAAGGTTGGATACAGTAAAGGTTCCGTTGGCAAAATCATCTGGCGTAAGTGTGTTTTGCCTAGCTTTTTCTATTAAAGCTGATATTTCATCCTCTATCTCCACAATGGACTTCTTATCGGGCCCCCTTATAACCGGCACGATAAGGGAATCCTCCTTTTCCATTGCAAGGCCAATGTTAATCTGTTTCCACACCTTGATCAAATTGCCGTCCACACTGGCGTTGATTGCGGGGTGAAATCTCAAAGCAACAGCCACAATTTTGATAAATATTGCATTGTAGGAGACATCTTTTCGAAGCTCTGATATCTGCTTCCGCAATGCGATTATGGCAGCAGCCGAGGCATCGCAGTGTAGCGTAAGCTGTGCTGATTGGCTAAGGCTCCTCCACATGTTATCAAAGATTGCCTTCCTGGCCCCTTTTATGGGTATGGTTTCTGCCACGGCCTTCGCTCGTTCTGTAACCGGGAATCGCCGCTCTTGCCCGGCCTGTTCTATTGCTTCCAACACATCCGCCTTGACTATGCGGCCCCCTGGTCCACTGCCCCTTATGGTCTCCAAGGCTATGCCGTGTTTCCTAGCGATTGCTCTTGCAAGAGGAGAAGCTTTTATTCTACCTTGTGCTGTTATTTGAGAGTGAGAAATTCTAGGAGACTCAGATGCCTTGTACGGGGGCTCTTTTTCAGGGAGCAATGGGGACGGAAATCTCTTCGTAATTTCCTCGAACTCCTGTTGGCTTTCTGCGAGATAGGCGACAATTTCGTTTACTTTGCATACTGTGCCCTCCGCTACTACAGGATGTACGATACCATCAGCTGGAGACACGACTTCGTAGGTTATTTTTTCGGTCTCAATGACCAGTAACGTGTCTTCCTTTTTCACTTGGTCGCCTGATCTACAATGCCACTCAAGAATGGTAGCCTTTTCCATGGTCAAGCCAAGTTTTGGGATAGTTATCTCGATCATCACTCAGGCTCCAAACCTAATGTTTCCCTTATTGCAAGTACGATATCCTGCGTGCTGGGAACCACGAAGTCTTCCATAACGGGGCTGAAAGGCATTGGCACGTCCTTTGACGCGACCCGAGCTATGGGCGCATCAAGATAGTCAAACAGTTTGTTTCCTATCAATGCCGCCAGCTCTCCACCAAAGCCTCCTGTCAGGCATGCTTCATGAACAATGACTACGCGGTTTGTCTTTTTCACTGACGTGGATATCAGGTTAAAGTCAAGGGGCTTGAGGGTACGGAGGTCCAATACCTCGACTTCGATTCCCTCTTTTTCCAGGATTGATGCCGCCTCAAGGCATAGGTGGGTCATTCTGGAATAGGTTATGAGAGTAATATCAGAGCCCTCTCTCTTAATCTTTCCTTTGCCCAGGGGAATTAGGTATTCTTCCTCAGGTACAGGTCCCTCGAAAGAAAACAGTTTCTTGTGCTGAAAAAAGATCACAGGGTCGTCGTCTCTCAGGGAGCTTTTTATGAGTCCTTTGACATCAGCAGGGTCAGAAGGGACCACCACCTTAAGTCCCGGAGTATGGACAAACCAGGCCTCCAGGCATTGGGAATGATGTGCTGCCGCACGAAGGCCTCCACCGTCGGGGGCCCATATGACCAGCGGAATCTTTACCTGTCCTCCTGACATGTATCGAATCTTTGCCGTTTGGTTTGCGATTTCATCCATTGCTGTGGTGACGAAATCGGCGAAATGCATATCAACCAATGGCCTCATGCCTGTAAGTGCTGCTCCAAGACCAGCCCCCACAATACATGTTTCGGAAATAGGAGTGTCAATTACTCTTTGGGGGAATTTCTTGTGAAGCCCTTTGAATTGGCCGAAAATGCCGTCATGGGCAGTAATGTCTTCGCCTATGACGACCACGGTCTCATCTCTTTCCATCTCCTCGTGCAAGGCTTCAGCAAGAGCTTCGGCGCATGAAAGGATTCTATTGTTGCCCATTGATAAAAACTCCATTTGCGTATAGATCAGTTAATGCCTCAGAAGGTGAGGGATCTGGTGATTCGAGGGCGATTTGGACAGCGTTTTCAATCGCCTCTTTGATATCGGCCCGAATTTGCCTATCCAGAGCCCTAGTAAGCACCTTTTCATTCGTTAGGCGTTTCTTGAACCTCTCAATAGGATCATATTCCTTCATGAAGCGTTGTACCTCTTCTTCAGACCTGTATTTTTGAGGGTCGCCCTCAAAATGCCCCCTGAACCTATATGTCTTATTTTCAACAATAGAAGGACCTTTGCCTTCTCTAGCTCTCTTTACCGCACGGTCTACAGCTCGCCTCACCTCAAGCACATCACTACCGTCCACCACTTGTCCGGGAATCCCATAGGCACAAGCCCTTTTTGCCACTGAGCCTCCTGCTAGGGCATAATCCACGGGAGTCGTAGATGCGTATAGATTGTTTTCACAAACAAATACTATGGGGAGCTTCCAGATAGCGGCCATATTGCAAGCCTCATGGAAGGTTCCGCGGTTTGCAGCCCCGTCACCAAAAAAAACCACACCCACTTGGCTGGTGTTACGAAGCTTTATTGAAAGCCCCGCCCCAACAATTATTGGGAATCCTCCCCCCACCACCCCATTTGCGCCCAGTATACCGCGGGAAAAATCTGCTATATGCATGGAGCCACCTTTCCCTTTGCAATAGCCGCTGCGCTTTCCAAAAAGTTCTGCAAACATCTTTGTTAAGTCAGCACCCTTGGCGATCAGGTGACCATGACCCCGGTGAGTGGTGGCTATGTAATCATCGTCGCGAAGTACAGAACAAGAACCTACACTTGAGGCTTCCTGACCGATAGAAAGATGAATGAACCCAGGGATCAGGTTTTTCTCAAATAACTCTCGGGCCTTCTCCTCAAAGGTCCGTATTGTTAGCATCTTCTTGTAGATTTCCACCTTGTCCTTTTTGCTTATCTTCACTTTGACCATCTCCTCCCATTGTGGTTCGAAAGTGCTCGGGCCTCCTCAAGGGAAAGGGCCTAGTTAGGGTGAATACAACCCTGCCTTGATAGGCAGAGAGGTAGAAAGGGACGGTATGAGCGATATTATTATCAACACTATTGCATCCATGACGACAAAAGGAATTGCCTCCTTAGCAATAGAATCCAGGTTTCCTTTTACCAGATTCGCGGCAGTGAAGAGATTCACACCAACCGGGGGTGTAGCCTGCCCAATGGCGAGGGCACAGACGAATATAACACCATACCACAGGGGATCAATTCCAAAGGATGTCAGTACGGGGATGAGGATAGGCATGATAAGGTAAGAGATCGATATGGCGTCTATTATCATCCCCAAGGCCAAGAGGAGCAAGTTGACCAGGATGATCATCACAACCGCGTTTGGTGAGACCTTAATAATGAAATTAGCAGCTCTATCCACAATCCCTATAACAGATGCTGCCCACGTAAAGATTCCGGCAAATACAACAATGAACATGATTACAGAGCTGGTCACACTGGCCTCAACTAGCATTTTCACCAGGTCTCGGCAGGAAACCGAATGATAGATAAAGACTGCCACGAAAAGGCTGTAAAACACGGCTACCACTGCTGCCTCGGTGGGAGTAAATACTCCTGTATATATTCCTCCCAATATGATGACTGGTGCGAGCACAGCCCATATGGAATCCTTGAGGGCAATAAGAATCTCCTTCGGGCTACCCCTGCTCTCAAGCCCTCGATACCCCCTTTTTCGGGAGACGAGATATGCCACAAGGACGGTGCCTGCCCCTGTAAGCAGTCCCGGGATTATGCCGGCAACAAAGAGCGCACTCACGGAAACACTGGTTATGTCTCCATATATGATGAAGGCTATGCTGGGCGGAATAATGATTGAAAGATCAGAGGAGTTCGCAATGGTTGCCCCTGCAAAGTGTTTATCATAGCCATGTTTTATCATGGGGGCGAGCAGGATCAGGCCAACTGCAGCTGTGGTTGCTGGTCCAGAGCCTGAAAGTGCGCCCCAGAACATACAGGTCAATACAGCCACCATGGCAAGCCCGCCTACGGCCCTGCCCACCAGTAACTCAAAAAAGCGAGCTATTTTTGCAGCAAGCCCTGCTTTGTCAAGGATCACTCCGGCGAGCACAAAAAAGGGAATGGCCAGAAGAGGGAATTTTGCTATTCCCGTGGAGAAATTGATCCCCAGCATGCCAATGCCAAGGTCAAACTGATAAATAGTGATTACAGCTGAGATGCCCAGAGATATACCAATGGGCACACCCAGGGCCATCAACACGAGAAACAGGAGAGATATGACTAGGATATCCATTTAGTTGTCTTATTCCCGTTCAAGTTCTTTTATCTTAGAGCATGACTCCCTGTAGACGCCCGCGAAAACAAACACAGAAAGTGCAGGTACGCCCGCATAGTAAATCCATACCGGTATTCCAAGAGCTGCAGATGTGGCCCCGAATTGGGTAATTTCATTGTAGATGGCTTTAATCATATAAATATCAACCAGAACAAAAAGTATTGCGCTGAGGGTAGCACTGAGCAGAATCGAGGCCTTCTTCATCTTTTTGGGAAACAGATTGTAAAGCGTAACCATTCCCAGATGCCCACGCCGTTCAAATGCGATTCCACCTCCCACCACAGTCATCCAAACGAAGAGATTGATAGTGATCTCCTCAGTGGCTGCAAAGGAAAAGTGAAACAGATAGCGGCTCAGTACGTTAACAAATGCAATGGAAGCCATCGTAAAGAGAAAAATGGCGGCGAGCCAATGGTCTAACCTTATTCGCTCTTTTTTTTGTTCCATCCTCGGGTCTCCCGAAGCCTGCTCTGGGCCAAGCCAAGGCTTCCTCGGGCTCGTGGAGGAAGCCCCGGCTTTTCATGAAACAACAGGCCGCTATTTTCCCATGTCTGCCAGAGCCTTTTCGTAAATGTTCCTGCCTATCTTAGGTATCCACTTGTCATAAAGAGGCCTTGTGGCCCTTATAAAGGCCTCTCTTTCTTCCTTGGACAGGAAAGTAATGCTCATTCCCTTTTCTTCCATATACTTGATGGGGTTTGGGATTTTCATGGTATAATTGAATTCGGTCTTAAGTATATTGATGGACTTATCACCATCGAGCCCTGCACGACACAGGGCCTTTTCAAACCTGCCTGCTTCAATGGCCGCCTGACGGATCGCTTTCTTTATATGTTTAGGGAAGGCATTCCATTGTTTCTTGTTCCAGTAAAATATCAGAGGGTCCACCAGATAGTTCCAGAAGGTGGCATACTTGTGGTACTGCCATATCTTGACCGGGAGCAGCACACCTACAGGATTTTCCTGTCCGTCTACCACACCCTGCTGGAAGGCTGGCACTGCATCAGCCCAGTTCATATTAACTGGATCGGCACCCAATTTCCTGAAGATATCAATAAAGATAGGGCTTCCCACAACCCGGAATTTCAGGCCTTTGAGGTCTTCTGGTCTTCGTATAACCCTTTTGCTGTTTGTGAGTTGCCTGAAGCCGTTTTCAGCCCAAGCCAACCCCACAACCCCCTTTTTTTCAAGGGCTTTGAATATGGCCTTGCCGGTCTGGCCATATTCCATCTTGTCAAGGTTTTCAAAGGTGTTAATAAAAAACGGAAGAGAGAAGATGTTGCACTCAGGAAAAACAGGTGAAATGTTGATCGTAGACTCCATTGCGCAGTCAATAACACCGTTGGCCACCATTTGGGCTGATTTCAACTGGGCTCCTTTCAAGAGAGAGCTTCGCCAGTAAGGTTTGATGTTGATCTGCCCATTTGTCTTTTCCCTCACTAGTTCAACAAACTTGATAGCTCCTTGGCCCCAGTAGAATGCCGGGGTAACGACAACGGTCATCTTGTATTCTTTTTTGAACTTGCCTGCCATGACATTCGGTGTGAAAAGCGTGGACAAAAGAAAACAAGACACGATAAAGAAACAAATTATTAGGGACACCTTCTTTCTGGCCATGACATTCCCTCCTTGGTTAGAGTTGGTTTACAATGGGGCAGAAGCTCTGCCGATTCCTTCCTCAACTACG
>CAZDVV010000071.1:8424-10017 GCA_964508875.1 uncultured Desulfobacteraceae bacterium
GCTGATGACAGGCCTGTAACCTGTGAAAGTCTTTTTTGTGTTATCCCATTTTGGGCCCTCAAGGCCCTTATCTTTCTCCCGATCCTTTTGGCAAGCCCATTTTTTTCCATGGCATCATTGAGTATTCATAAATTTTATTAACTAATAGTAAATCGCAACCACAAAGTCAATAAATATTTTTTGTGCAAGTGTCGTTTCGGGGGAAGGCCAATTGAGAGGGGACGGGAGCCGATGCACCGGCCTGGCCCATAAAATAATTCGAGAAATTCGGGTTCAATTGGAGGGCGTTATTAGTGGGAGGGGAGCGGGTTGCAATAGCCGCAGGGTTTCACACCGAAGTAGCGTTTGATTTGACGATTGGAAACTCCCTGTGGTACGTTGCGAAAGTACCACCCTTTATAAGGGAGTGCGCAAAGCGAGGCACACCCGGCGTTATGATCCAGCCCAGTCAGGACGCAGGACACGGGAGTAGCAGTCTATGGAGAAATTGAACGGGGAATAGAAGCACTTGCAGCGCTTTTCCATAAGAGGTAATGAGTACATGAAGTGTGACACACAGATTCTGAATATAGGTGCCGGGGCGGTTGGTGTTTGCTGTGCGCACTACTCCGCGAGGTGGGTAAGGATGTAATGTTTGTTGACAAAGGGGATGTGTGCTCGGGGCCTCTTACGGCAATGCGGGACTGATTGTTCCCAGTTATAGCATCCCGTTGCCAGCCCCGGGCGTGATAGCTCAATCCCTCAAATGGCTCTTGGACCGAGAAAGCCCTTTTTATATTAAGCCCAGCGTGCGACCCTCTTTTTTGCGCTGGATGTGGAAATTCACCCGTGCGTGCAATGCAGAGCATGTCAAAAGGTCAATCCCTTTCCTACGCGACCTCACCTTGGCATTTTCTTGAAAGGCCAGTTTCTCTTGCTGAGGCGAAGGTTGTTATAACACCAATGGGAGACATGGTCCGCTTCGCTGGCATCCTGGAGTTGACCAGGTTTGATGATTCCATTGGCATGAGGCGAATCAGGGGCGTGCAGAAGGCCATAACTTATAAGAAGTCCGCACCGCTACTCCTCGAGGGTTTTAAGGACGGTAGAAAAATGTTTTGGGATATACTACCCGTCTTGATCATTGCCTTTGCTGCTGCTGGCCTGATGGGCAAGGTTTTGCCACGGGAGTTGCTGAGAAGCTGGATGGGTGTGGCTTGCTCTTCTTAAGAGTGGCGCAGGAATTGTCCCAATGATGGCCTACATCACCTTCTTGCCTCATATTCCCTATTCTAATTGGCACAATGACACGCTTCATATGGCTGCGTTGAATGCCTATTGCAATGGGCAAATGATTTCTTCAAGCCTCCTTGTCTGCTTCAACATCGGGATATCGGTTCAATAGCAACAGGTCGCTTACCAGCAAAAACGGTATGAGCGAGACCACCCTACTCTTCATTCCAATCGCGGATCTTAAGTGGAAAAAATTGACATGAAGGCTTTTATAGGGCAGAAGTATTTGAGCGCAAAAGGATCTGTTTGCGTTTGATAGGGGCAGGCCTTGTCAGGAAATAGGCACGCCATAGTATTTTTCAAGGAGGAAGCTGTAAATGT
>CAZDVV010000072.1:0-9908 GCA_964508875.1 uncultured Desulfobacteraceae bacterium
CCATGAAAGGAAAAACCAAGGAATGAGAAAAAGGCTGACTAATCTCCTCCAAAAAACGGTTGCCCACTGTTTTGAAAAGGGCCTCCTAAAAAAGGTCTCTCTGCCCGAGTCCGTAGTAGAAATCCCCAATAACCCTGAGCACGGGCACTATGCAACCAACTTGGCCATGACCTTGGCATCGAGCCAAAAACGCAGTCCCAGGGAGATAGCCTCTATAATTGTTGACCAGTTCAACGATGACGAGGGACTGATTGAAAAATTGGAAGTGGCAGGGCCGGGGTTCATAAACTTCACCATTGCCACAACAAAATGGCAAGACTACCTCGTGTCGCTTCTCAGGGCGGGTGAGGAGTTTGGTAAAAGTGAAATCGGTAAAGGGCAAAAAGTAATGGTGGAGTTTGTTAGCGCGAATCCGACAGGGCCTTTGCACCTTGGTCACGGCCGCGGGGCTGCACTGGGAGACACTTTGAGCCGGATACTAAGGTTTTGCGGGTATGAGGTGGGTAGGGAATTCTACATCAATGACGCTGGCCAGCAGGTGCAGCTCCTAGGGGAATCAATTTACAGTCGCTGGAGGCAAATGAACGATCCAGACTATCCCTTCCCAGAAAACGGGTACCATGGAGACTATGTGCTGGAGCTGGCAAGAGACATCTCTGCACAATACGACCTTAAAGCCATGCCCCGGAATGAGGCCATTGAGTTATGCGCCTCTGAGGGGGAAAAAAGGATGCTGGAGGAGATACAAGCAGACCTGGACAGATTCCGCGTTCACTTTGATGTCTGGTACAGCGAAAAGGAATTAATGGAAAGCGGAAAACTCCAAAAAACATTGGACGCACTTCGCTCCTGCGGGCACATTTACGAACACGAGGGAGCACTTTGGATCAGGACTACCTCCTTTGGCGATGATAAGGATAGAGTCGTACGCAAGCAGGATGGCTCATACACTTACTTTGCCACTGACATTGCATATCACTTAGACAAGTGGGAAAGGGGTTTTACAAAGGCCATAAATATATGGGGTGCAGATCATCATGGCTACATTGCAAGGATGAAAGCGGCCTTAGAGGCCAATGGTATAGAACGCGATTGGTTGTCTGTGCTCCTGATACAGTTGGTAAAGCTCTACCAGAGGGGCGAGGAAGTGAAAATGTCAAAGAGGGCGGGCCGGTTCGTAACCTTGAAAGAGCTTATGGACGAAGTTGGAGTTGACGCCCTTAGATTCGTGTTTCTCAGCAAAAACCACGACTCCCCGCTGGATGTGGACATTGATCTTGTGAAGACACAGGACAGTAATAATCCTGTTTACTATGTTCAATACGCGCACGCTAGAGCCAGCAGCATCCTGCGAAAGGCCCAGGACCAAGGCATTGGCATCCCATCTGAACCTGAGGCGTTAGTTCATCATCTCACACTTGAAGAAGAAATCACCCTTATGAGAATAATGGCAGAGTTCCCATGGCTGCTGGAAGAGATATGCACATCTTTGGAACCCCACAGACTTACGTATTACTTGGGAGAATTGGCAGCAGCCTTTCACCGGTATTTTAATTTGGGCACTAAGACCCCTCAGTACAGAGTGGTCTCTGATAATCTTGAGCTCACAGGAGCAAGGGTTTGTCTCACAAGGGCAGTAAGGACTGTCCTTTGTACGGGACTTGGACTATTAGGGGTAGAGGCCCCTCAGAAAATGTAATATGACTCAAAAGAAAAAAAAGGCATTTAGAGTGGAGTTATCAGGTGCGGGTCTTGCCATGTGGTGCGGGGTAGTGTTCATTCTATTGGCCTGGAGCTTTGTACTGGGGATACTTGTGGGCAGAGGTTCCATACCGGAAAAGCTGAAACACCTTGCTGCTCTCAAAAAGGAGTTGGCAATGCTCGATCAAAAAGAGTTTGGATCAAAGCAACCCAACTCCATAACTGATAACTCTGATGCCTCGCCAGACGTGGAAAAACTCGATTTTTTTCAAAAGCTTGCAGAGAAAAAAGAGGATAAGATCTTGGTTACTGAGGCCCCAAGAAAAAAACTAGCAGGGAATACCTCCGATACCCGGCGAACTGCTGCCAACATTGCAAATAGAGCGCATTACACAGTACAAGTGGCCTCATTTGACTCCAGACAAAAGGCCTCCAACCTTGTACAAAGGCTTATAAGAAAGGGGCTTTCTGCATACTATGTTAGTGCTGAGACAAAGAAAGGCAGGTACTTTAGGGTAAGGTGCGGGGACTATGGCTCCAGAGAGGAGGCCCTGTCTCAGTTGGAGACCATCAGAGTGGCCACTGGGCTCAAGGGTTTTGTGTGTAAGAAATAGGGAAGGGTGTATATGACTATAAGAAAGGCAAGAATCACAGACGTCGGTTCCATACATAAAATCATTAATGACTTTGCACAAAAGGGAGATCTTTTACCTCGCTCTTTGAGTGAACTATACGACCATCTCAGAGATTACAATGTGGTTGAACACCCTGACCAGTCAATAGTTGGTGTATGTGGACTCGGGATATGTTGGGAAGACCTTGCTGAAATTAGATCACTGGCCGTATTGCCCTCTTATCAGCGGAAAGGATATGGCAGGAGCCTGGTTGAGGCCGCTCTCCGAGAGGCCAGAGATTTCGGCATTCCAAGGGTGTTTACCCTTACCTATATACCCAAGTTTTTCCTCAAATTGGGCTTTGAGCAAATAGACAAATCCAAGTTACCCCAAAAAATATGGGCTGACTGCCTCAAATGCCCCCACTTCCCCGACTGCAAGGAAGTGGCATTAATAAGGTATTTGTCATGATATGTCTTAGAGGGAGGATAGGATGTTTGGCATAGGAATGCCGGAGTTACTGGTCATTATGGTAATAGCACTTATTGTTATTGGGCCAAGCAAACTGCCTGACCTGGCACGGGCCCTAGGCAAAGGAATCGCCGAGTTCAAGAAAGCAACACAGGAGATCAAAGAAAGCCTAGAGATTGACGAAGAACTTAAGGAAGTGAAAGAAGATCTAGTTGACTCTGTAAGCGGAATTAAAGAGGCCCTCGATACCCCAGAGCTCGGCCCAAATGATACCTCCACCAAGTACACGGACTACGATGAAGTGCTAGAAAACGATAAAAAAATGAAGGATGAGACCTCTCAGGCCCAGCCGAAAGTTGAGGAGAAAAAAGAGGAGCAGAAACCTGATGGAGAGCGATGAGAAACAACCGTTCCTGAGCCATCTGGAAGAACTGAGAAAAAGGCTTGTAGCATGTGCAATTGCAGTGGGAATAGGTTTCGTGGCAGCCTATTTTTTCAAGGAGCGTTTGTTCGAACTTCTGGTCATGCCTCTAAAAAGGGTATTGCCCGAGGGAGACAAGCTCATATTTACCAACCTCCCCGAAATGTTCTTTACCTATCTAAAGGTATCCTTTGTAGCCGGACTACTTGCGGCCATGCCTTTTATATTTTACGAGATTTGGATGTTTGTGGCACCCGGGCTATATCAAAAAGAAAAGAAGTTCCTCATTCCCTTTGTCATATCCTCTAGCATATTGTTTGTGGGAGGGGCCCTTTTCGGCTATTTTGTTGTATTCCCGTTTGGGTTCAAGTTTTTTATGAGTTTTGCCAATGAGTATATCAGGCCTCTTCCCTCCGTAAAGCAATACTTTGCCTTTTCCACCAAACTGCTTTTGGCCTTTGGGCTGGTATTTGAGCTACCGGTGGCAACTTTTTTTCTAACAAAGATGGGACTTGTCACCGACGTGTTTCTGAGAAAGCAGAGGAAATTTGCCATATTGCTTATCTTCGTTGCTGCAGCCATCCTCACCCCACCAGATGTAATAACACAAATAATGATGGCAGGCCCACTGCTTGCACTTTACGAAATAAGTATTCTGGTTTCAAAGCTGGCTGGTAGAAAAAAGGAAGATAGCGAAGAGGAAAAGGAGGAAAAAGATAGCCAAGCTTAGGGAAACAGAATTTCCCTACGACCTAATACTGTTACGAGAAACGGCTGTGTTTTCACCTCACCCCGTTGGTCAAAGGAAATCTCGCCAGTAATCCCATTGTAGGGCCTGGACTGGACTATAGCATCGCGCATCTCGTTGCGTGTCTTGGGGATGGTAGCCTTAACAATTGCCCTTAGGAACTTTATGGTATCGTAACCCGTGGCCGCTAGTAAGCCCGGTTCACTTTCGTAGTTAGTCCTATATTCCTCCACAAATGACTCCACTTCTTCTGTCCCGGAAGACGAAAAAAATCCCGATGTAAATATGGCACCCTGCAGATAGTCACCAGCAAGGGGGATTAGCCGAGGAGATGCCCAAAGGCTTGTACCAAGAAGCCACACATCCACAACATCATGGTAAACCAACTGCGGTGCTATCATCGCCACCCTTTCAGCAGAGTCAGGGATAAAAACTGCCTCAAAGTCTACGATTGGGTCCTTTTGTCCAGGATCCAGCTCTGACTCATCTTCCTCGGGTAACCAGGCTGCCCGAATGTTTTCCAATACCGCCTCCGGCCGGGGGCCTTCTTTTCCCACCATCCGCTTAATTTGGGCTGCAAAATCAGTAAGCGAAGGATCATAGGGTTCTGCCGCCCTTATCTGGCCCCCGCGCTGCTCCACCATATCCCAGAAAAGCTGCATATAATAATGGCCATACGCATTGTCAGGAAACATTATGGCAAATCTCCTGATATCCAGCCTGTCCATGGCCACATGAACGAGCCGCTCGATCTCCCTTCTTGGTAACAGAAAGTTACGAAAGACCATAGGACCCTTGTCCACGACATCCGCCTTCCTGCATATGGTAATCAGGGGCAACCCCAGTGCCTGGGCCCTGTCTGCTGCCTGCTCTGCACAACGACTGAGCAGGGGCCCCACCGCCGCAATAACGTGATCCTTACGCACCAGATCTTCTATCGCCCCAGCAGCCCTCCCAGGATCTCCTTCTGTGTCCCTTATGACCACCTCCACCCCATCCCTTTCCTTGGTAAACATCCCCACACCAATCTCTATTCCGTTCAGGACTTCTCTACCGTAAATCCCAAAGGGCCCTGTAAGGGGAAGCAGGCATCCTATCTTGTGGGGCTCCACATTAAGGGCAAGAAATATCTTATCATATAGCTCTCGCGCCCGCTCTAGCCATCTTTTTTCCAATGGCATCTGAAGAAGCTGGGTTATTATACTTTCTGCCCGCTCTAGCCTGTCTGTTCCATAATACATCCTCGCCAGCCTGTAAGCTATCTCAGGATAATATTTGGTATCTTTAGATACCTCTCTCATTCGCTCCAGTTCCGATTCGTCTGCCTCAACGATTGCCGCTCTTATTTGGTCTGATATTTCCTTCGCCTTTTCAGGCTCAGCTAACTTGTACCCCTCCTCTGCCACTATGAGCCACCTCAGGGCCTCCCCGTACCGAAGTTTTGAATAATATGCCTTGCCCAACACAAGCGCCACTTGCGACCTAAGGGGGCTCTCAGGGTACTTCCTTAACCAGTCCAGTGCCTCTTCAATCACTTCATCCAAAGCACCCATCTTCCAAAGTGAAGAAATCAGCCCTAGTTCCACCTCTGCCATGTAGCCGTAGCCGGGAAAGTCCCTCCTCACTCGGGCAAAGCTCATAAAGGCCTCTTCTAGGCGCCCCATCTCAAGATATATGTCTCCCATTCGTCTCAGGCAATCGGGCGCATTGTTGCCACGGGGCTCAAGCTTCAGATACTGCCCATACAGCGGTAGTGCTTCGGCAAGTTTTCCTTGGGCAAAAAGGGCCTCTGCCCGCGAATATACCTGCTCAGCGGAAGGCCTTTTTTTCACTGCGGGTCTTTTCAACTGCACGGCGGGTTTGCAGCTAAAAAGAAAAAGGGCCACGCCCACCACCATGGCGGGAATGACCCTTTGTACCGACAATTTGGGTTGGATCACTTGTTTACTTCCTCGAAATCCGCATCCACCACGTCGTCCTCACCTGAGCCACCCGAGGAACTTCCTCCCGCGGAAGCGCTAGAGGCTCCACCGGCCTGGGCCTGCTGCTGGCTTGCCTTTGCATACATGGCCTCCGCCAGTTTGTGAGAGGCCTGGGTAAGCTCATCGGTCAGACGCTTGATCTCATCTACATTATCTCCTTCCATGGCCTTTTTCAAGCGTTCTATTGCCTGTTTGATATTATCCTTGGTGGCCTCATCCACCTTATCTTCCACTTCTTTGAGCGACTTTTCAGTGGTGTATATGAGAGAATCAGCATTATTTCGGGCATCCACCAACTCTCTCTTCTTACGGTCCTCTTCGGCGTGAAGCTCTGCATCCTTTATAAGCTTCTGAATCTCTTCCTCACTGAGTCCGCTCGATGCGGTGATCTTAATTGACTGCTCCTTACCAGTGCCCAAATCCTTGGCAGAAACGTGCACAATGCCGTTTGCATCGATGTCAAACGTCACCTCAATCTGGGGTACTCCTCTTGGAGCAGGAGGAATCCCCACTAACTGGAATCTACCCAAGGTCTTGTTATCAGCGGCCATCTCGCGCTCGCCCTGCAGCACATGTATCTCCACAGCAGTCTGGTTATCTGCTGCTGTGGAGAAAATCTGGCTCTTACGAGTGGGGATGGTGGTATTCTTCTCAATAAGCTTGGTAAAGACACCTCCTAAGGTCTCGATACCCAGAGACAGTGGGGTCACATCCAGAAGAAGCACATCTTTTACATCACCTCTGAGCACACCTCCCTGAATCGCGGCCCCAATTGCTACCACTTCGTCTGGATTGACTCCTTTGCTGGGCTCTTTGCCAAAGATCTCTTTGACCTTTTCCTGCACCTTGGGCATACGGGTCATTCCACCCACCAGGATCACCTCATCAATTTGATCCGGTGTAAGGCCCGCATCCTTTAGTGCAATGTTGCAAGGCTCCACCACCTTCTCAATCAGATCGTCCACAAGGGCCTCTAGTTTCGCCCTGGTGAGTTTCATGTTCAGGTGTTTTGGTCCACTTGCATCTGCTGTAATGAATGGCAGGTTGATATCTGTCTCCATGGCGCCCGAGAGTTCACATTTCGCCTTTTCGGCCGCCTCTTTAAGCCTCTGAAGTGCCATGCGGTCTTTTCTCAGGTCTATTCCCTGGTCCTTCATGAACTCGTCCGCAAGATAATCAATAATGCGGAGGTCAAAATCTTCACCACCAAGATGCGTATCACCATTGGTAGACTTCACCTCAAATACACCCTCACCTATCTCCAAGATGGAGATATCGAAGGTACCACCGCCAAGGTCAAAAACTGCTATCTTGCGGTCACCCTTCTTGTCCAGACCGTATGCCAGAGCAGCCGCAGTAGGCTCATTAATAATCCTTTCCACCTTAAGCCCGGCGATCCTTCCAGCGTCCTTGGTTGCCTGTCTCTGGCTATCATTAAAATATGCAGGAACAGTAATTACCGCCTCGGTTACCTTCTCGCCTAGATAATCTTCCGCCGTCTGTTTCATCTTTTGCAAGATCATGGCGGAAATCTCGGATGGGCTATAACCCTTTCCCTTCACATGGACCCAGGCATCCCCATTGGGCGCCTTCACTATCTTATACGGAAGTACCTTTATGTCTTCCTGTACCTCTTTGGAGTCATATTTGCGGCCAATAAGCCTCTTGACCCCAAAGATGGTATTCTCGGGATTGGTCACGGCCTGGCGTTTTGCTGCCTGACCCACGAGCCGCTCCCCACTATCAGTAAACGCCACCATAGAGGGTGTCGTCCGGCTTCCTTCAGCATTTGCAATTACTACCGGATCGCCCCCCTCCATTACGGCGACACATGAATTCGTCGTACCGAGGTCAATTCCAATTATTTTTCCCATTTTTCTGCCTCCTTAAAACCTTATATATTGTCGATTGCCCTATTTTTCGTAATTATGTGGTATCTTGCAAAAATCACGCAGCCTCAGTGCTGTGCTTTGGTCTTGCTCAAGAATCTAGATCCTTTTCTGCATCTGAACTAGATTTTGCTATCTCACGGCTTTTGCTGACCACCACCATAGCAGGGCGGAGGAGTCGTTGATTCAAGGTGTAGCCCTTTTGTAACTCTTGAAGCACCGTGCCGGTCTCTACCTGATCGGTCTCCTCCTGGGATACTGCGTGATGATAATTTGGATCAAAACGCTCCCCAAGTGCCTTTACCTCCTCAACACCCGCCTTTGAAAGTGCGTCCTTCATGCCTTTGAGGGTCAACTCTATGCCCTCACGTAACGCATCAACCGAATTTTCGTCCTTTGCATGCCTGAGAGCGTTTTCCAGATTATCCACAACAGGAAGCAGTTCCTTTATCAATGATTCATTGGCGAATTTAAGGAACTCCTCTTTTTCCTTTCGCAGGCGCTTCTTCAGGTTATCCATCTCTGCCTGCGCCCTCACATAAAGATCCAGATATTTTTTGGCCGACTCCTCGGCCTCTTTTAGCTTTTGGATTAGCTCCGCCTTGGTAAGCTTGTCCAGAGGGACCTTTTTGTCGGCCTCTTTCTCTACCCGCTCGCGTTTTTCACTAGATTCTGGGCTTTCGTACACCTGTGCCTTATCTTTTCTTTCTGCGTCCATCATCTCTCTATGAGATACTTTAGTTTTTGAAGTGATATTAACCTGTTTTCCTGTTTTGAGACTACGCGAAACGTTAAGCATCACCTCCCCCTTTGTCAAGGGAGGCAGGGTCTGTTAATTCAACTCAATACCCGTTATGCGCCGTAGGGCCTCAAGATACTTCTCTCTCGTTTTCTGAATTATCTCATCAGGGAGCTTTGGAGGAGGCGGTTGTTTTGCCCATCCTATCTCGGTAAGGTAATCCCGTAGGAATTGTTTGTCGAAGCTCTTCTGGGGTCTCCCTGGTTCATATTCATCAGCCGGCCAGAACCTCGATGAATCCGGAGTGAGCACCTCATCAATTAGGATCAATTGTCCATCGCAAAGTCCAAATTCAAACTTTGTATCCGCTATTATTATTCCCCGCTCAATAGCATAGTCTCTCCCGTATTGATATATGGCAAGGCTGATCTCCCTCACCTTTTCGGCCAGATCTTGCCCAATGACCTCAGCTGCCCTTTCAAAGGAAATATTCTCATCATGTATGCCCTCCTCGGCCTTTGTGGAGGGAGTGAAAATAGGACTGGGGAGCTCTTGGGACTCCTTGAGTCCTTCGGGCAACTTAATTCCACAAACACTTCCCTGCTCTAGATATTCTTTCCAGCCTGAGCCTGACAAATATCCCCTAACAATACACTCTACCGCTAGAGGCTCTGCTTTACGTACCAGCATGCTCCTTCCCCTTAGCTGATCAGCAAAATGGTCACAAGGGGAAGGGTAATCGGTCGGGTCTGACGCAATGACATGGTTGGGTACAATACGAGAGACCTTGTCAAACCAAAACAGAGACATTTGCGTCAGGATCCTTCCCTTATCAGGGATAGGATCGTCCATTACCACATCGTATGCCGAAATCCTGTCGCTTGCCACTATGAGCAGCCTGTCATCCAGGTCGTAAATATCCCTTACCTTGCCCCTTTTGAGTAATTTCAAACCACGTAGATTTGTTTCCCTCAATACATCTTGACCCATAATTATTGCCCCCTTCTATTATTTTTTTCCGTGATTACTGAGGTGCACAGGCTAAACCCTGAAGACCGAAGCCTTGTTTTCGCCCGGAATCCTTCGGCCTTCAGCCTAAATACCTGACCCATCCATATTCTTGTTCAAATTCCCTTGCACTTTTGCTATCAATCCCTTGACCCATTAGAGAGCCCTGACCGTATTCCGTTGAGGGAACAAAACCAGTCAGCCGGAGGTGGATGCGGTGGCCATTTCAGATGAAATCCTGGCAATAAAAAAGACTATTCGCCAATTTGAAGCCAAAATCGATAGCATGCACCTTGACTTTGACAAATTCATTCACGGCGAATTGGATCGTAGGC
>CAZDVV010000073.1:0-9869 GCA_964508875.1 uncultured Desulfobacteraceae bacterium
AAAGGGTTTGAACGCTCAATCGCCTTTGTGACCGATTCATCAAAAAAGGGATCTTTTGAGCGTTTCTTAAAACGATACTCAGAAATGGTACCATCTCGCTCTACAGTTAGTATCACGATTGCCTCCAGCCCCTTCCTCTTGTTCTCGTTCGCAATACCCACAGGATATGCCCAATTGCTCTTGATCCTGCTCTCCACCTCCATCTTATAGATCTGTATTGTTAGGCCACTCGGCGGCCCCCCAGTACCTCCACCCGGCCTTGCCCCAGGGGCCTCTTCCCTTTTCATCTGTTCTTCTATTTTGGATATAGCCTTATCCACTCGTTCTGACTCCTCGTCCTCCCTTTTCTCTTGCTTCACCTTTTTTTCCAGCTTGGCTAGGGCTTGCTCCAGCACCTTGTCTGGATGAGCCTTTAATTTTCTTGCCCTTTTCCTTTTTCTCTTGACTACCTTTTTTGCAATAATAACGGCCTTCTCTTTGGCCTTTATTTTGCCGATTCTTCTCACCCTTCGTTTCTTGGTATGCAACGTCACGCCCTTTTTTGACCTTGTGTCCTTTCTCACAACAGGGCGACCTGTCCCTGCCTTTCTGGGTAGTTCCACCAGGTTCACCTCATATATGACGCCACGAAGGGATCTTGTGGGAGCTGACTCGGGCACAAAAAAGACAAGAGAGAATACCCCAAGGTGAATCAGGAAGGAGAGCAGAAACATCTTTTTCCAATTAGGTTGCATTTGCCTATCCCAGGGGGACTTTCACCTCCCAGAATCATTCCAGAGGTTCGGTTACCATTCCCAATTTGTCAATCCCTGCCTTTTTTACCTTGGCCATTACTTGGATTACAAAACCATAGGGGACATCTTTATCTGCGCGAAGCAGCACCTCTTTGTCCCTTCGATTCTCGAAGATCTTGGCGATCTTGACGTCAAGGCCATCCATGGGAAGCTTGTGATTCTCAAGAAATATTTCTTTCTTCCGGGTAATGGTGAGTACAAGAGGCTCTTCTGATGTTTTGATGTTTTTTGATGTGGTCTTGGGCAGATTGACCTTGACGCCTTGGGTCATCATTGGTGCAGTAACCATAAAAATAATCAACAGTACCAGCATCACGTCCACAAGGGGCGTGACGTTAATATCGGACATATATTTTTTGCCACTGCGCTGATTGATCATCCACTCTTCACCTGTCCTTTGAAAAGACGTCTTTCCATGATGCTCAAAAAGTCAGAAGAAAAAATCTCCATCTCTGCGCTGAGATCAGAGACACGATTATTAAAGTAGTTAAAGGCCACCACCGCAGGTATTGCAGCAGCCAACCCTGCTGCAGTAGCAATGAGAGCCTCGGAAATACCAGGTGCCACAACGGCCAGGCTTGCCGAACCTCTCATCCCTATTCCCCTAAATGATTCCATAATGCCCCATACTGTACCAAAAAGCCCGATAAACGGCGCCGTGTTTCCTGTGGTGGCCAAAAAATTAAGGGCACTTTCCAGACGGCTCACCTGGTCCACAATGGCTTTTCGCAGAGACCTTTCAAGATTGTCCATTATGACCTTGCTACTCCTGGTAACGCCTCCTTCGGAACTTTGGCCCCCTCCTGAGCTAGACCCTATAGCCTGTATCTTGCGTATCTTGGCAAATTCCGCATACCCTGCCCTAAATAGACGTGCTACTGGGCTATATGTAAGATCCTCCGAGGCCCTATAAACCTCTTTCATGTCGTGACTTTCCCAAAAAAGATCAAGGAACTCTTCCGTCTCGGTCCTGGCCTTCTTAAACATACGCACCTTCATTAGAATTATGGCCCAAGAAGTAATTGAGAATCCCAGGAGAATCAGCAAGACAAATTTGACCATCAGGCCAGCATGTATCACCATCTGGATAATATCGTGCCCAAAGGCCCTTTGCATAGAATAACCCACAGCGATCTGATCTATCGGAAAAAAATGCATGTAGTTTCCCTTTCAACCGTCAAGTTCAAAGTTTAAACCCCAAGGCCTTCAAGATTTAATTCGCTCCCTAAGGTGCTGCTCAACAGTTAGAAACCTCTCTAGCAAGAAATCGGCCAATTCCTTAACCTCATCAGGCATGAATCTCGGCACAGTGAGTTCGAGTGGGTCCTCACTCACCATGGCTATCAATTGATTGTCGTCAAGGCAAAGGGGATCTGGATGAACCGCCTTGCGAAAAACCTCAATCTTTGGATAATTTTCCCGTTTATATCCTTCTGTTAACACGATGTCCACCCCTGAGTAAAATGCCAGCAGTTCTGCTAGGCCCAAGTCATGGTCCGTATCCATAACCATGCCTATCCTTTTGGGCGAAGATATTATGGTGACCACCGCGCCTGCCTGTTTGTGGCGATAACTGTCTTTGCCAGGTTTGTCAATCTCAAACCCGTGTAAATCATGTTTCACTGTTCCTACTTTGATGCCTCTGCGTGTAAGTTCAGGAATAAGTTTTTCTAGCAAGGTAGTCTTACCTGCCCCCGAACTTCCTACAATGCAAACTATAGGTGGATCTACAGTCTTTTCCGCCATAACCACGTCCCTCCAAACCGTTCTTCCAAATACAAATACTTCTGGTTAGCCGAAAATATTCCTGAATATCCTCTCCTCTTCGTTCAGGCACATCTTTCTGAATTTGCGGTACTTTTCCAACAATTCTTTGCCCTCTTTGGTCAGAGTGGTTCCCTGTTTTCTGTCGGTATTCACCACCTTGGCACCCAGGTGATCCTCAGTGGCCCTGATCTTACTCCACACGCCCTTGTAAGACATTTTCATCAGTTTTGCAGTTCTATTTATGGAGCCAGTTTTCTCTATGCTCTCAAGAATCTGGCTTCTTCCTTCGCCCATAATAATCCTATCATTCTCATCAACGATCCATTGCCTGGACTTGAGTCTCAAGGAACCCATTTGTTGACTCCTTAACCTACCTCTGCAAACAACTCCCCACTTTTTGAAGGGTCATACCCCCCAAGTGCCTTTACCCTCTCGCGAAAACTATCAGATCTTATGGTCTGCAGTATGGCCTGGATGTTAGGTTGCTCGATTATCTGTGTGGGGATTACAAGGTCATACTGCTCGGACTCTATGGGTATAAAATCCAGGCCAAGTGCCTTGGCAGCCGCGTAAATACCCATGCCACAGTCTGCTGCCCCACTTACCACATCAACCGCGACAGCCATATGGGTGAATTCTTCATGGTCATAACCACGGATTTCCTTAGGGTCTATTCCTGCTTGCTGCAGTTTGAAATCCAAAAGCACCCTAGTGCCCGATCCGGCCTGGCGGTTAACAAAACTGACATCCGCCCTCGTGAGATCCTGAAGGCCCTGGATATTTTTTGGATTATCCTTGGCAACCATGAGGCCTTGCTCTCTTTTGACCAGATGAAATACCGCCACCGGTTTTCCCCTTAAATACCGTCGGATGTAGGAAAGATTATACTCACCGGTTTCAGTATCTAGAAGATGGGATCCACACAGATGGCACGTCCCTTTCCTCAGGGCAATGAGCCCTCCCAGGCTACCTACATTAGACGAGGAAATGCGGATAGCCTTTCCCTCTCTTCGGATCTCATCAGATAGTATATCGATTGTCATGTCATGGCTGCCAATAAAAACCACGGTGTTGAGCAACTCCTTTTCGTTTACAAGGAGTTCTGCATCCACCTCTTCGGATTGCGATACACCTTCTGAAAGTTCAGGGATCCTTAATATGCCCTCAGCACGGGTGAGAGTGGTAATGGATCCAGCCGCCCGGGGTAGTGGAGTGGCCACATAACGATCACCCACCTTGCCTATACTTACCCGCAAAAACTCTTCAATTCCAAGTTTTGAGGGAATATCTCTCGTTGGATACACCTTAATTTTTCGAGGTTCAGGTGGTTGGCTTCCTTGGAGGTGATAAATTAAGGGTTTTACAAACTGTTCAAAAGACAGCACTGACGATACTGAGTAACCAGGATTTCCAATTACAGGTTTTCCCTCAATTATCCCAAGGATCGTGGGCTTTCCAGGCATCATGGCAATGCCATGAACCAGTACTTCCCCAAGTTCCTCTATCACATGCACTGTATAATCTCTGCTTCCTGCTGACGACCCGGCATTTATGATTACTATATCGGCCTCTGACAAGACAGCACTCAAAATGGCCTTCTTGATTTCCTCTAGCTCATCCGGGACCAATTCATTTACCGTAGCTTCTCCGCCATTGTCTTTCACCATTGCCGCAAGAACACTGGAATTGGTCTCAAGAATCTGGCCAGGCTGCAATTCCTCCCCGTCCTTGACCCGTTCACAGTTTACCAATTCCGATCCAGTGGGAATTATGACAACCTTTGGCCGTCGCCAAACCTTGACTGAGAAGACCCCACCGCTGAGCAATGCCCCGATATCTATTGGCCTTATGCGATGATTCTGAGGGAAAAGCAATTGTGTGGCCACAATGTCTTCACCAACCTTTCTGACATTCTGCCATGGATACGCAGGCGCCCTTATTTCCACATGCTCTTGGTCAACCTGATGGAGCTTTTCCACCATTATCACCGCATCAAAGCCATCAGGTAAGGGCTGGCCCGTGTTCACCCATACGGCGTCTGTCCCGATCTTGAGCAGTCTGGGATTTCTCTCTGACGTCCCGTATGTCAGATCAGATTTTACGGCAATACCATCCATAGCGGCAGAATGGTATGTAGGCGAAGACAGACTTGCGAAAACAGGCTCAGCAGTTACCCTCCCAAGGGCATAATTGGTGTCAACGGTCTCTGGACCTGTCCGTTTTTGGCCCAGTCTTGCCAAAAAAAGCCCTCTCGCCTCTTCTAGGCTCTTCATTGCCAGGTATATTTTTCGCCTCTCCATCAAAACCTCGATTATCTTGAAAACTGCCCGTTCATTTGAGATTAAATAATCGCACCTCCACTTCTTCCCCTTCGTAAACACCTTCTTTGTTCCTGTGGATCCTCACCAATCCGTCACTTTGAACCAAAGGAGAAATAAGTGCTGATTTTCCAAAAATAGGCTCTGCAATGAAATCATCATCTTGCCGTATTAGTCTTACTCGGATGTAATCATCTCTCCCAGATACAGATTCAACGTTTCGGCTAATTCTGGCTTTAACAGTATACGACTTACCTCTCGCCAAGCTATCCACCCCCGAAAATCTACCTATCAAATCTGTCAGAAACACCTCAGCCACAACCAGGGCTGAGCTTATATGTCCGGGCAACCCGATAACAGGTTTTCCCCCAATGGTTCCTATTATGGTGGGCTTCCCAGGGCTAATTGATATGCCATGGACCAGGAGCTCAAAGTCTCCCATGCTCTCAAATACCTTTAAGGTAAGATCGCGAGTTCCAACAGAACTCCCCCCTGAAATCCACACACTGTGAGCCACCTCTAGTCCCTTTGAGATCATATTCCGCAGTTGGGAAAACTCATCTTTGCATAAGCCCAATGGGATGGGAACAGCGCCTAGCTCCATACAAAAGGCCATAAGAGAATATCTGTTGACATCCCTTACCTGACCAGGAGCTGGTACGGTCTCAATCTCCACCACTTCATCACCAGTAGAGATAATGGCGATCCTGGGTTTCTTGAACACCTTCAACTGGGAAATACCCAATGCCGCACAAACTCCCAGATCCTGAGCTCTCAATCTGTGTCCTTTCCCGAGCAAGATATCTCCGGCCTGTATGTCATCACCCGGGGAAATAACGTTTTCAAGGGGAGAAACTGATTTTGCCACCTCAATAGTGTTTTCATCCAAGATGTGACAGTATTCAATCATAACCACGGAATCTGCTCCTTCAGGGAGCATGCCTCCAGTGGGGATCTTGACTGCTTGGCCCTGTTCCACCCTGACAGTGGGCTTTTCCCCCATCAGAACCTCCCCTACCACTTCCAAGAATGCAGGTAGACTTTCAGTGGCACCGAAGGTATCCTTTGCTCGCACAGCATAGCCATCCATGGATGAGCGGGCAAATGGCGGCAGATCCTCAGGAGAAACAATGTCTGCCGATAGTATTCGCCCAACAGCCTTTTCAACCGAAATGGTCTCTGACCCCACGGGATTGAACCCATTTATGATGCCCAAAACCTCTTCCGTGGTTTTTACCTTGAAAAATTTATCCATCTCAAGCCACCTTTTGAAGCTCTCGAAAAATCACGAAAAGCCCCCAATGATGTCATACCCAGACAGGCGGGAATCCAGCCCCCTAAATCTTAGGCATCTAGACTGAAGGTGTTTAGACTGAAGTGCTGTCGGTAAAATGTTTTTTCCTTAAGTCCTCAGCCTTCAGGCTTTCTTTTTCCTCCTGTCCTAGCCTCATGTTCCCCGGCTTGTTATCTACAGACCGATTTTGAAAACATCTCTTTTTAAGTAGTCGCGAATATGTCATATATGATATAACTAATCAACACAAATATCAAAGCAGCGATGGGATCAACCTACTAGGTGTTAAATTCAGTATTGCCCTTGGTGCTAATCCAGGGCCAATTTTAAGACCCCTTGCAGGAAGGGCCGAATGTCAAATTGAGAGTCTCAAGAGGTTGATATAGGCAATGGAAAGAATCAGTCAAAAGCAAGCCAGGATATATGTAAAACATATCTATTGGATAACTGAGCAGGAGGAGCGAGCCCTACGAGAGCAGCTTTCAGAGCAGGGGATAAAGCTGAGGTCTGCCAAGGGCATTATGTGTACACCACTTGATCCAATAAATAAGATTTCTTCTGTTGCCCCCCAAGTGTGGTCAGAGACGTGTTACAGACAGGGGGGATGGTACCGCAACTCGGAAAAGAATGGGCTCTATCTGATCGTTAGCTCCTTTGAGCTGGATGGCTATGAAGAGAAGAAGGCGGCAACAATTACTGAATCCGATTTCGTCCCACCACGGCTTGCCTCGGTTCGGGATAAAGAAAGGCTCATTGAGGAACCCGAATTGCACAAGAAACTCCCAACAGAATGGACCACTATTAGGGACATAGAAAAAAGAATTTATCTGAGGTGGGCCAGGAGGCTAGGCTCGGACGTAAATGACTACCATTTCTTGTATCTATCCCATACGGCAAACCACTCCAACTTCATCAAGCCTGTCTTCTTTGTTGAGGGCAAGGATGGAACTATTCCCTATTCAATTGACCGTAGTGCCCATTTGTGTTCGTGTTGCGTAGAACTGTTTCAGGTACTGGGACAGCAATTCAAGGAAAAGTTGGTGGCCCCATGCCCCGGGGCCACCATATTTGCCAGACTCAAGCCCGATAAGTACTTGAGGGTTAAATCAACGAAAGTTCAACCGAATAACGCGGAATGGTATCATGAGCCTCTGTGAAATCTAACTGGTTAGGGCACAATGAACTGTTTTTAGAAACTGCCTGACTTCATATGGCTTACTTACAAATCCTTTGGCTCCGGCCTCAAGCGCCTCCTTTGTCTTTCCATTGACTGCATAACCGCTTGCAATAATAACGTTTGCTTCTGGGTTTATTTCCAAGATTTTTTTCAAGCACTGCCTTCCGCCCATGCCTGGCATTATCAAATCCAGAATAACAAGATCTATTCGGTCTCTGTTGGCTTGATAAATCTCCAGTGCACTTTCACCATTTGGTGCCACAATGGTCTTATATCCAAATTCCTCCAAAATCCTGGTTCCTAGATCTCGAAGGGTCTCCTCGTCATCCACCAAGAGCACAGTCTGCCCTTTCCCTTTGAACAATTCTGTATCTTCTGGTTTTGCTGATACCCATTCCTGGGGTTCTTCCTCAATCACCGGTAGATAAATCTTGAAAGTAGTACCCTGTCCAGGTTCGCTGTAACAGGTAATATATCCACCGTGGCTCTTTACTATCCCATAAACCATCGCAAGACCCAGACCTGTGCCCTTCCCCACCTCCTTTGTAGTAAAAAACGGCTCAAATATGTGCTCCAGCGTCTCCTTGTCCATGCCGTGACCTGTATCCGATAGACTGAGCAAGACATATGAGCCAACCTTGGACCCTAGGTGCTGTTTACAGTATTCCTTGTCCAGCATCACATTCTCGGTCTCTATTATGATCTTGCCCCCCTCAGGCATTGCATCCCTTGCATTCAGACATAGGTTCATCATCACCTGTTCCAATTGAGCGGGATCAGCATTGATTACCATCAAATCATCGGCAAGGTGTAACTCGATATCAATCATTTTGGGTATGGTACGCCTGAGCAGCTTTTCCACCTGGACCACTTCTTGGTTCAAATTCACAGGTCTCAGTTCACTCTTCACCTTTCGGCTAAATGCCAAAAGCTGCTGAGTCAGCTCGCTTGCCCTTTTTGCAGCTCTTTCAATTTGCTTAAGGTTCTGAACATCAGGGTCATCCGAGGATTTTGATAGAAGAAGTATCTGGGTATAGCCAAAGATGGCTTGCAAGATATTGTTAAAATCGTGAGCCACACCCCCTGCCAGGGTACCAATTGCTTCCATTTTCTGTGCCTGGAGTACTTGCTTCTCGAGCTTCTTGATTTCCCTCTGGGCCAGGATGCGCTCTGTCACATCCCGTGCTGTACCGCTAATAAAGGGCTCTCCTTTCTCTGGTCTAATAAGCTGGCTTCGGTATTCAAGATAGATCTTTCTGCCATCTTTTGTGAAGTAGGCTGTCACGCCCTTATAGTGACCATTCTTCCTTAGTCCTTCCAAATACTCACTCTCAAAAAGAGCCCTGAGTTCCGGTTTCATGAACTCTGAGGCCTTACGACCCAGGAACTCTTCTCCCTCATATCCAAATATCTCTGTCATGGCACGATTTACAGATACAAATCTTCCCTCTAGATCTTGCTTGTAAATAAGATCCGAGACGGAATTAAAAAGCTCTCTGTAGCGTTGCTCAGATTCCCTGATCCTCTTTTCAGCTTCCTTGATGGGAGTGACATCTTTGGTCACAGCGATCATGCAATACTTGCCTTTATAACGAAATAGCTTGCCAGAAAGATATCCGTATAGCACCCTTCCATCCCGCATCCGGAACGGTATCTCGTAGCCATCAATTCTCCCATGCTTGGTCAAATGTTCCACCAAGTGTTGCCTATGAGCCTTGTCCATGTACAAGCCTAGGTCAAAGGGAGTTTTACCAAGGGCCTCTTCTCTGCTAAATCCAGTTAATCTCCCAAAGGCCTCATTCACATATATGTATTTGCCAGTGTCGAACTCAGAAATAGTAACGGCATCTGGCACGCTCTCGAACAGAAATCTAACCTCCCTTTCGGCATTCCTTAAATCCTCTTCTGCCGTCCTGCGCCTTGTGACATCTAAGAAGTTACCCAGGCATGCCCGTCTGCCTTCATAATTTATTGAAATAACCCTCTCCTCAATCCATCGAATCTCTCCTGTCTTGGTCACGATCCTGAACTCGTAGGGTGTTGTGCTGAGACCTTTGAGCATATGTATTGCATTTCTTCTGACAGTTTCTCTATCATCTGGATAAACCAAATCTTGCGGATCCTTATTTCCCAGCTCCTCGTCGGTATACCCGCATATATTCCTAAACTCCGGGCTAACCAATTTGAATTTTCCGCCCTGAATAATGTATATCCCTATTGAAGACGAACCTATCAAGGCAGTGCAAAACTCTCGCGTCCACTGGAGAGTCGGGGCACTGTCTTTTTGTAGTATGGCATTGATCTGATCTTTGCGTGTATTGCTCACCGCTTCTCCGTACCTTAGGCGAGGGTCTCAAAATTCCTTTTTGGAAATTGCAATATCAATGCCATGTTGGCCAACCATCCCTCAGATCTTCATCTCACTACTGGCAGCATGAACAACTTCGCCAATTGCTAAGGGGGCTCTAATGTGGAAAGAGGTTTTGAAACGTCAAGGAGATAACACGGAGTGGCATTTA
>CAZDVV010000074.1:0-9694 GCA_964508875.1 uncultured Desulfobacteraceae bacterium
GGAAGGTATTGAATTTTTTCTCCTGACTGCACCCAAGCGATTCCTGGGAGATGACAAAGGGCGTGTAAGGGGTATGGAATGTATAAAGATGGAACTTGGAGAGCCGGATGAATCGGGCAGGCGCAGACCCGTGCCCATAGAGGGCTCCGAGTTCAAGATGGAATGCGATCTAGTAGTCATTGCAGTGGGTGCCGGGGCCAATCCTCTCTTGACCCAGACCACTGAGGGCCTGAAGCTGAACAAATGGGGATACATAATCGCTGATCCTGAAACGGGAAAGACGACCAAGAAAGGTGTATGGGCAGGAGGAGATATTGTAACTGGTCAGGCCACGGTTATCCTGGCAATGGGCGCTGGGAGAAAGGCCTCTGATTCTATTCACAAATATCTAACCTGGGGTTGGTGATACCCTTTTGGCATATCTGTGAATCCAAGGCTCTCCTTGTTAGCTCGATGTGATACGGGCAACCAAGGGGGGCCTCTTTGTCTTGTAGAAGGAATGTTTTATTTACCGATCAAAACCAGTTGGGAGGAGCTGTTATGGAAGTGCGAGGAAAAAAGGCGATGCTGTTCGTAGAAGAGATATACAATGATTTGGAATTCTGATATCCCTATTATCGGCTGAAGGAGGCGGGAGCTGAGGCAATTTTGGGGGGTTTGGGAGGCAAACAATGATACCACGCTACACGCGGCCAGAGATGGGTAGAATTTGGGAAGATGAGAATCGCTATTCCAAGTGGCTAGAGGTGGAGATAGCGGCGTGTGAGGCCATGGCCCAAGAAGGCTTGGTTCCTGAGGAGGCCCTGAGGAATATCAAGGAAAAGGCTGCGTTTTCAGTGGAGAGGATCCTTGAGATCGAAGAGCAGACCAAGCACGATGTAATAGCCTTTCTGACCAATCTGGAGGAGCACATTGGTCCTGACTCAAGGTATCTCCACCTGGGGCTCACCTCTTCTGACATTCTTGATACCAGCTTTGCCTTGCTCCTCAAGGAGGCCATGGAGCGAATTATCGCAGGGGCAAAGGAGTTTATGGAAGTCATAAAGAAACGAGCCATGGAGCACAAATATACCCCTATGATAGGCCGCTCCCACGGAATTCATGCTGAGCCTATTACCTTCGGGCTGAAACTTGCGGTGTGGTATGAGGAAATGAAAAGGAATTTGCACCGTCTAGAAGATGCCCTTGAGATGGTTAGTTATGGAAAGATTTCAGGTGCTGTGGGGACATTTGCAAATGTATCCCCAAAGGTAGAGGCCTACGTATGCGAGAAACTGGGCCTCAAACCTGCACCCATCTCCACCCAGATAATTCAAAGGGACAGGCACGCTCAATATTTCGCAACACTTGCCATACTTGCTGGGACCTTAGAAAAGATAGCTGTGGAGATCAGGCATCTGCAAAGAACAGAGGTTCTTGAGGCCGAAGAGCCCTTTTCCAAGGGTCAAAAGGGGTCCTCAGCCATGCCTCACAAGAAGAATCCCATAGGGTGCGAAAATATCTCGGGCCTTGCCCGCGTGGTGAGGTCAAATGCCTTGGCTGCCATGGAAAATATGCCTTTGTGGCATGAAAGAGACATCAGCCACTCCTCTGTGGAACGAGTCATAGCACCTGATAGCACCATATTGATTGACTACATGATGAATAGGCTGAAGGGAATTGTTGACGGGCTTGTGGTCCACCCCGAGAACATGGCCCGCAATATGGAGATCACCAGAGGGCTGGTGTTTTCTCAGCAGGTTTTGATGAAGCTAGCCGAAAAAGGTATCGAAAGGCAGAAGGCCTATGTAATGGTACAGCGAAATGCACTGAGGGTCTGGGAAGGAAAGGACTCATTTAAGGAATTGATACTGAAAGATCAAGAGATAATGCAATATCTGTACAAGAGTGAGGTGGAAGAGATTTTCGACATAAGATACCACCTAAAACACGTGGATGAGATATTTGAAAGGGTCTTTGGCTAACGTAGTTACTCAGTTGTTTGGGCTGAACGGTGAAAAGTGAAGTCCAATTTCAAAGGCCTCGCAATCACACGATAAACTATGAGGGGCTTAGACTGAAGGGGATTAGTCCGAAGGGCGGGCAGAATAAATCTATTTTTTTAGCCCTTCGGTCTTTAGTCTAAATACCTTAGGGGTTTTCAGGTACCATCAATATTGGGGTGGAGCACCTTGCCAAGAAAAGAAAACAAGGCAAAGCCTGCTGTTAGATCCACCGATCTCAATTTCATGGTGGTCAGGGGAACCGGAAAGGTAAGGCGTTTCAAGGTCTCCTCACGATTATTGATGTTTTCATTTCTGTTCTTCTTGGCCTACACAGTAGTCAGCCTTTTTGCAATAAACCGGTATCTCACCCTTCGTCTTACCGTGAGGCAACAGGCTGAACAAGTTGATCGGCTAAAGGTGGAGCTCACCTCTGTGAGCAATAAGCTTTATGAGGCAGAGCAGCGGATGGCCTTGTTGGAACACCCCGTAAGTGCGACGCCAGCAAAAGCAAAACCATTAGACACGCAACAGGTCCAGGTTGCGGAGAAAAAAGAAGTCGTTGCAGAAGAGAGGCAAGCTGATCAAGAGCCATCTCCCAAGGTCAATGGGGCAGCAGAGCCGCCCAAGGCCCCGCAACCCAAACAATTGGTGGACATAAGAGATCTTAAGGTGAAGGTAACACCGGCAAGCCTGAGTTTGGCCTTCAAGGTATACAATGCAACCGATAAGCCTGGCCCTGTTAAGGGCTATGTGCACATCATATGGCTGCAGGACTCTTCAAATTTATCTAAGGCATGGAGTTATCCCAACATAGCCCTAACTGGTGGCATGCCATTGGATTACAAGACAGGCAGACTTTTTTCCATCAGACGGTTTCGAGAGATCAGGGCCTCGTTTGAGAGAAAACCCGATAAGGCGCTTCCGCGCGTGTTAAGGATCGTGGCCTTTGACAAATCAGGAGAAAAGGTGTTTTCAAGGGACTACAATTTGGACGAGTTTATCAAGAACAAGGAAAGCATCAGAACTCCCGCTTCCAAGCCCTCCTCGCCAAAAAGCACCAAGGCACTCTTGAGTGGGTGACGAACACACCAGCATGTTCACTCCTCCACCCTGCCAGCATATTCTAGAACCAGCGTGTCGCCCCAAGGATCGGCCTTTTTTACCTCCACCCATATATATTGGCCCTGACCCAGCAATAGTCCTTCAACCTTTTTTATGTCAGCGGTCATGAGAAAGTCAGTAAGTACAATTCGGTACTTACTCCTGATATCATCGAGCACCATGGCCTTGTACCTTTTACCCACGTTTCTAGAAAGTAGTTTCAGTATCCAGTACCTCAACCTGTTTCTCTTGATCCTGGCCAGTACCCTGAGGATCGGCTCCACCACCATCCGGATTTTTTCTAGTTGTTTCTCATCGTACAAGGGGCTACCAGAAACCAGAAATTCCCTTATCTGTCTTTGGACGACGAGATCCAAATATCTGCGTATGGGGGAGCTTACCTGGGCGTATGCATCCAACCCCAATCCACTATGAGGACCCGGTGATGTGTCAAGCAAAAGCGGATAGATCCGCCTTCTTTGCAAGAAGACATACAATAAGTAGTCCATTCCATCCTGGGACAGCCTTTCAGAAGGCTCAGCCTGTGTCCTGTAAAGCGCTGGAATCTCGTTGTCCCTGCAAAAGCGGCCTGCCAGCCAATTGTACAGTATCATGAATTCAGCAACGATCATTCTAGAAGGTGTATTCTGATCCAGTTGAAATGTGGAGATATTACCCTGTTCATCTACAATCACCTGAACCTCGGGCAGGGAAAGATTCAATGCTCCCCTCTCCTCGCGCCTCTGCCGCAACAGCCTTGCAAGCCTGAACATTTCAGAAATTGATGGATCAGCTTCGATGGAACCATTTACCTCACTGTATGTAAGATTTTCCCTTACCTGTATTCGGGCGAGGGTAAACCGATAGTCGATGAGCTCACCGGCCTTCGTGAATCTACAAAGAAGAGATATGGAATTTCTCTCAGCCCCCTTCTTGAGACTCAAGATGTTCTCAGAGAGCTCCGGGGGAATCATCGGTATTTGGCGCCGTGGCAGGTAGAGGGAAGAGGGCTTCGATGCAGCGCTCTTGTCCAGGTTGGTTTCAGGCCTTACGATGGAAGCTACATCTGCTATGTGAATTCCCAGCTCTATGGTTTCTTCATTGACCCGAATGCTCAAAGCATCGTCAAAGTCCCGGGTCAGCGGACCATCAATGGTCACCACATCCAGATGAGTCAAGTCTTCCAGCCCCTCTTGGCTAGGCGTGATAAGGGCGAGAGAGGTAGCCTCCTGTCTTTCTTCTTCGGTGAACTTAGATGGTATATTGAACCGTATGAGATCCAAGTTCTCATCTTCATCCCATATTCTAAGCTTGACCAGGATATTCCTGGACTCTTCAATCCGGGCGATCCCTGCTCTGGCAAGTAACTCCTTGCCTTCATTTATCAATGAGGAATCCTTGCCATGAAGTGCGAGGTCTTTTAGAACTCCAATGACATAATCCTTCACCTCAGGCCCTTGGGCAGGGCGGCCAGCCATCACGTTTCTGATCCATTCACTGCCCTTGGCCAATCTCTCTTCTCGTAAGGCCTCTTCTTCTTTTTGCTTGAGGATTTGTTCAACTCGCTCCTCAGTGTTTGCTAAGAACTTGCCATCCTTGAGTCGAAAATGAAGGCGGTCTTCGAAAAGGGCCCTGACCAAGGCGCTCACATGATGGTCGGTTACGGGTTCGCCAAAACACAGTTCTGCTAAATACTTATTGTCAAATATTTCCCGTTCCCCGTGTACCAACTCCCATAATTCCTTGGGGTTTACCTCCTCTTTGAGGGCCTTTCGGAGGGCTTCGGTCCTTTTGAGGTATTCGAGGAGTTCCTCTCGAGACTTGGAGGTGTCAAATGAGGTCTCTGAAATCAATAGGGCACGTTTTGATGATAGGTTGACCTCACGATTGGATGTGGTAAGCAGGTGCAGCCTGTTTCCCTTGTCCTGCAAGCAAAGGGAACAGATGATCTTTCCCTGATCTATATATTCAACGATTTTTCCTTGTGTCATTATTAGTTGGCCTTTGTGAGTTTTTATGGTGAGAGTACTAACAAGTGCGCCCCCTTCTGTCAACATATGCACTATATACCTTCTGTGTTTCATTCCGTGCATTTGCATTACACCTTATGCTCTGGTAGAATAGGCCGTGTTAGTGTCAATATTCTGCTCTACTAAGGCTAGCCAGTGTTACAGTGACTCTGGCTGATCAGTTGTATTGCCCCAGTTTAATTGGAGCTCTTCATTATCTTCCTCTCTCGCTTTAGAAAAGGGTGTAAGCTATCCAGGAGGGTTAAATGCTACAATCGTCCATAGAGGCTCGGATAGGTAATTTGCTCAGACAATTGGAAGCCGACGGTGTAGACGCATTTTGGATAATCCAGCCTGAGAACAGAAGATATCTTTCGGGATTTACAGCGGAAGATCCCCAGCTTACCGAGTCTTCTGGCTCTCTCATAATTGGTCCTAAAGAGCGGTTGTTGCTGACTGATTCCAGATATACGGAGCAGGCCAAGGCCGAGGCCACGGCATTTGATATTATAACGGTAAAGGGGGACCTCATCGCAGAGTTTCCCCAGATACTCTCCAAGATTGGATGTAGGCGCTTGGGTTTTGAGGCGGGATACCTAATCTGGGGCACCTATGAGAAATTAAGAAAAGTCATAGAAAAAGAGGAAGTGGGCACCGTCCTTGTGCCGCTTGAGAACAGGGTGGAGGACCTGAGAAAGATAAAGGATCAACATGAGATAGAGGCCATAAAGGCCTCTATAGGAATGATTACTAACATAATTCAACAGGTGCCCCGGTGGTTACGACCGGGCACGACGGAGAAGCAGATTGCATGGAGGATCGAGGACGAGGCAAGGCGTAGGGGTGCAGAAGCCATGGCCTTTCCACCTATTGTGGCCTCAGGGGCAAATGGAGCATTGCCGCACGCCGTGCCAACGGATAAGAAGATTGCTCAAGGAGAGCCCATTGTGATAGATGCAGGTGTAAGACTGAAGGGATATTGCTCTGATATCACGCGGACATTGTTTTTTGGCGAACCCGAGGCCCCTTTTATGGAGCTGTACAGGATAGTGAGAGAGGCACAAAAAAGGGCAATTGAGGCCATCAGGCCCGATACGCCCACGGATGTGCCTGACAGGGTCGCAAGAGACATAATTTCAAACGCGGGATATGGAGAGTATTTTGGCCATGCTCTTGGCCACGGGGTTGGTTTAGCCACGCACGAAGGCCCAAGGCTAAGTCCCACCAAGCCTGAGACACTCCTTCCCGGTATGGTTGTAACTGTGGAGCCAGGCATATATATTCCAGGCAAGGGTGGGGTGAGGCTGGAGGAAATGGTCTTGATCACAGAAAATGGTGCCGAGGTTTTGACAAAGGACCTTGGGTTTTACCCAATGGAGTGATAATAAAGATGGGCGATAAGACTCCAGTATCCAACTGGGACGAATGGTTAGACGGGTTTCTGAACTATCTCAGGGTGGAAAGGGGTCTGTCTAACAATAGCCTTGAGGCATACTCTAGGGACATTTCCCAGTTCCTTTCCTCTATAGACGGCGGAAAGCGGCATCCGTCCGAGGTCTCACAAGGAGATGTTTTGAAATACATAATGACACTGTCCCATTATAAGGCACCACGGTCAGTGGCAAGAAATCTATCTGCGATAAAGACATTTTTCAGGTTTTTGACCTCAGAAGGTCACATCACTTTTAACCCGGCCCGGCTGGTGGATTCACCAAAGATTCCCCGCAGATTGCCAGATACATTGAGTATCAAGGATATCGAGCGCCTTCTGGGTGTCGTTGATACCCGTTCACATCTCGGTTTGAGGGATCTGGCAATGCTGGAGCTTGCCTACGGAACGGGCATGAGGGTATCGGAGTTGGTCAAGCTGAAGTTGCAGGACCTGAATCTTGAGACAGGATTTGTTCGGGTAATGGGAAAAGGCTCCAAAGAGAGGCTTGTCCCACTGGGAGGCAGGGCACGGGAGGCAATCGGTAAATACATTGAGGAGTCTAGACCAATACTCCTAAGGGGTGTACCTGCTTCTTCACCATATCTGTTTGTCAACAAGAGGGGGGGGAAGCTGTCGCGCCAGGGTTTTTGGAAGATCTTGAAGGGGTATGCCTTAAAGGCAGGACTGGGGAAGAAGGTCTCCCCCCACAGCCTGCGTCACTCATTTGCAAGCCATTTGCTGGAGGGAGGGGCAGACCTGAGGTCTGTACAGATGATGCTCGGTCATGCTGATATATCAACCACACAAATCTATACCCATGTGACAAGAGAAAGATTGAGGCAGATTCACGAACAATGCCACCCGAGGCCTTAAAGGGAGCAATGAAAAATGGCTGACGCGCATGGCCCAGAAAATATCAAACAAGCCCCTGACAATATCATAGTCAGGGATCCCTTTGAATTTCGGCGGTCAGATTGGCAGTCTGGGTTTTTTCTGCAGATGACCAAAAGAAATTCAGAATGGCTGGAAGAACAGCGCAATACTCTTTTTTCTCAAGGAAAGACAGGTATAGGCCAGCTCCCTCCTCACTATTCACTCCAAGGCGGTTTGGCTGGAACCATAGGGGCCCTGTTCACATACAGGCATGAGGAAGAGAAAATGAGGAAAGTCTATTTTTTGGTGGGGCTAATAGACTGCCTTATCAACCAAGTCAATCCTATCTTGCGGACTGTAATGTTAAGGGATCTATATAACAAGGTGCAACAGTTGAGAACTGAACTGGGTGTAAGATGGGCGGGGACTCTTGACCATGTGTTGCTTCCCATCGATGGGATTTTCTTTAATGAAATGGAATACAAGCGGCATCTCGCCACAGCAAGCACCCTAAAGGCGCTCTATGGTGTAATTGAGGAGGGGACACAAGAGATGTTTGACATACTCTCTGTTGAGTATGTGTTTTATTGCCCCTATAGAAAGGTATGACAATGGCGCCAGAAGACATATCAGAACTGAAAGCCGAAATAGAAAGCCTCAAAAAAGCCCTGAGCAAAAAAGAGGAAGAAATAGGCCAGCTCAAGGTGGCCAAGCTATTCCTAGAGACGCTTTTTGATGGGATAGATGAAGAGATCCTTGTGATTGCCCCAGACTACACAGTTCTTGATGCCAACAAGGCATTTCTAAAAAGACGCGGTGCTGATAGAGAAGAGATAAGGGGACGAAAATGTTATGAAATAAGTTATAATTTGCCCCATCCCTGCAAATACAACAATAATCCGTGTCCCTTGGAAAGGGCCAAAAAGGCAGGCGAGCGTGTGGAGATAAATCATTTGTACGGGGAAGGAAAGGATCAGAGGGAGTTCCTGAGAATTATGTACCCCCTCTTGTCCCCTGAAAGTGGTGGGCCCGAGTGTTTCATAGAGATATCCAGAGACGTAACTGAATTCAGGAATCTTATTCGAAAACTCCAGGCCTCAGAAAAGAAATTTCGGGCTATACTGGACACGGCGAACGATGCCATTCTTAGTGTGGACAGCGAGAACCGGATTATTCTTTTTAACAATGCCGCAGAGCGGATATTTGGATACACCAGAGAAGAGGTTCTAGGTAAAAGCCTTAATATGCTTGTACCACCCCAATATGGGGATCATTATGAGCATGTAAAGAGGTTTTTAAGGACCAAGAGCCCTAGAGTGATAGGTAAGACCCTAGCTCTCACGGCAGTCAGGAAAAACGGAGAGGAATTCCCTATCGAGCTGGGTCTATCATATTTTGAAATGGGCGGCTCAGTGACCTTTACTGCTATTATACGGGACGTATCAGCCCAGAAGCAATTGGAGAAAAAACTACTTCGCTCCGAGAGGCTTGCCGCTGTGGGTCAGGCTGTGGCCCATGTGGCCCACGAGATAAAGAACCCCCTGATGATTATTGGTGGTTTTTCGCATCAACTAAGAAAAAGCATCACAGATGAGAGATCACTTAGAAAACTGGATATGATTTTTGAGGAGGTAAGCCGGCTTGAGAAATTGGTGCAGAATTTGGGCGACTTTACAAAGGAATATCGACTTGTGAAAAGGCCGGCTGATGTAAACGCAGTGATACGAGACGTTCTCAGGATCATGGCCGAGGTCTATCCCAGGGGAAAGTATCAGTTCCGTGAAGAACTTGATGAGGAGCTGGATGAAATATATTGTGATCCTGACAAGTTAAAACAAGTATTCATGAATATCGTGGCCAATGCTGTTGAGGCTATGGAGGATGGGGGGCAGGTTACTGTCTCAACGGTCCGGAATGCTGAGGGAGTGGAGATTCGAATAGTGGACGAAGGTGTTGGAATAGAAGAATCCAAATTACTCAATATCTTCGAGCCGTTTTACACAACTAGGCAAAAGGGTTCTGGCCTTGGTTTGGCGATATCTTATAGGATAGTAGAGGCCCATGGAGGGGACATTTGGGCGGAGAGTGAGCCGGGAAAGGGCACCACATTTGTAATTCGCTTGCCTGCGAGATAGGATCGCAGCGGGTGTTGTAATGGTACTTTTTTAGTTTGACTCTTGCAAAGTGGTTCTTTATAATATTAGTTTACCGCGGGGTGGAGCAGTCAGGTAGCTCGTCGGGCTCATAACCCGAAGGTCGATGGTTCGAATCCATCCCCCGCTACCATAAGAAAA
>CAZDVV010000075.1:0-9635 GCA_964508875.1 uncultured Desulfobacteraceae bacterium
CCTTCAGCCTAATGCCCTATGCCCCACGCCTTACCTAATACACACCTTACGGACCTCTATCATGTCGGTTGTTCCCTCGCACACCTTTCGGATACCGTCCTGCATGAGTGTGGTCATGCCATCTTTGATCGCCTGAACCCTTATCTCCTCAATTCTCGCTCGATTCTGAATCAACCTCTTTATCTCATTCGTGCAAACCAGGAGTTCGTGTATTGCAGTTCTTCCCTTGTAGCCTGAGTTTCCACAATGGGAACAGCCTTTTGGCTTATACAAGGCAAAGTCATCATTGTACTCGATTCCAAGCCGCTCAAAGTCGCCATTGTATGCCCTTACCATCGCATCGAACTCCTCACGGCTCGGGTGGTACTTTTCCTTGCATTTGTCGCATAGAGTCCTCACTAATCGCTGAGCAAGGATCCCAAGCAAGGCGTCAGCAAAGTTAAACGGGTCCATTCCCATATCAAGCAGCCTTGTGATGGTTTCCGGTGCGCTGTTGGTATGCAAGGTACTGAAAACCAGATGACCCGTCAAAGAGGCTTCAATTCCCATGGAGGCTGTCTCATGATCCCTCATTTCACCAACCATTATGACGTCAGGATCTGCCCTCAAGAAAGCTCGCATAGCCGTGGCAAAATCAAATCCGATCTTTGGGATCACCTGTACCTGCCTCAGGCCATCCTGAGTAATCTCTACCGGATCCTCGGCAGTCCATATCTTTTTCTCCGGCGTATTAATGTATCTCAACACTGCATGAAGAGTTGTAGTCTTACCGCTTCCTGTAGGGCCCACCACAAGAATCATACCGTAAGGTTTTGTTATCATATCTACCAGGGCATTATAATCCCTCTCGCTCATTCCCATTTTTTCCAAAGGGATTGGGTCACCAGTTGTCAAGAGCCTTAGAACCACATCCTCATTTTGTCCCGCAGTAGGTATGGTAGCCACGCGCAGTTCGATATCGAGGGGAGCAAACCTGCGGAACTTGATTTTACCATCCTGAGGGAGTCTCCGCTCTGATATATCCAAATCGGCCATAATCTTGATTCTAGAAACAATCGCTCTTTTGTATGTGTACGGTATCGTCTGATAGACTTGGCAGACTCCGTCTACCCTGAAACGGACAAGCGCATTTTGCCTTCCGTGCCTGGGTTCTATATGGATATCAGAGGCTCCCCGGTGATATGCATCTACGATCATCTTGTTAACAAGTTGGACTATGGCGCTGTCCTCTTCGCTTACACTCTCGGTTTCCTCATCATACTCATCATCACTTGGTTCCAGCTTTCCCAGGATTTCCTCAATGCTGCCTGACTCTGTGAGGACACCAGTGGCCTTGATATCGAAGAACAAATCTATCATTTTGAAGATATCTTCTTTTAGGGCCACGCAATATTCAAACTGCTTTCCGTGAAGAATCCTCTTTATGGCGTCCCGAGCTGGAAGGTAGCTCGGGTCTTCCATTGCCACCACTATCTTTCCGTCAGATTGGCCTACTGGAACAAAAACATTAGATCTGAGGTAGCTGGGCCTCAGGTTCCTTATTAACTCGCCAGGTATTGGCATTCTTTCGTCATACGCAATAAAACGCGTCTTATAGAAGTGGGCCAAGGACTTGCCAATGTCATCTTTAGAGACCTGAAAATCTGACATTAGAACAGTCTCCACAGACCTCCTGGTTTTTCTTGCCCGGCTCATTGCCTCAGTCAGATCTTTGTGACTTATGATATTGTTTGCAATTAGGTAGTCAAACCGGGTGGGTTTGGCCTTTTGAGCATCCCTGTGGTTATTGAATATAGCGATACCCAGTACCTTGGCGATCTCTTTAACCGACCTCTCATCTTCCTTTCCAAAGACGTCACCATTTTTTTTGTTTATGAGCTGAATTACCCCTAAGAGAAACTTATTATATGTTATTGGAGCAACAAGAACTTGGGTGGTCTTATATCCCGTTTTCTGATCCCATGACTTATCGAACCTGAGCTGAGGGTTAATGGACTGGAGTTCCTTGTCGTTATAGGCATCTCTAATATTGACAAGAGTCCCTGTAGCAGCACAATATCCAGCTATGCTGCTCTTTTCGATAGGCACCCTTATCTCGTTAATTTCATTTCCTGTCTTGAATCTTGATACGATTTGCTTTCTGATGCCATCTACCACATAAATGGTTATACGGTCTGCATCAAACAGGCTCAGGATTTCGCTTTGTAGATTCAGAAGAATATCATCAGTATCTCTGGCAGAGTGGATCTTGTTCGTTATGTAATTGAGTTTCTTTTGAAACTCTAGCTCCTCTTCGAGGGTCCTCTCCCTTTTCCCCTCTACTTCTTTTTTCCTTAATAAAGCACACATTTCACATCAGCTAATGTCTCAACATTGTTTGCCAAAAAAGTGCAGAACTCCTCATCAACAGAGCCCTTTTCCGCCTATTCTATTATTCCTTCCCAGTGCATAGAAAAAGGATAATCAAACAAAACAATGGCAATTCTTTCGGTCAGTCCTCATCTGCAATTTCCGCGTTCGTCATAGGTTAGATCCTCACCCTCACCTTTATGAAGAGAGGATTTATGAATGGTTACAGTTAGCAAATAGTGCAACTATTGACAAGATTCATTTATAATGCATAGCCACCTATTAGCATATCGGTGATTAATATTGTGTGGTAAAGATTTTTTTGTACCAGGACTGCCGAAATATTTGCAAACAGGAACTAATTCAATTATATGGTTCAGCTCAGAGAAGCGTAGGGCCTTATTTCTAACAAAAGGAGTAGTAGGCCATGTGGATAGACTCTCATGCACACCTTGATATGCCGGAATTTGAAGATGATCGTGATGTGGTAGTTGAGCGGGCAAGACAAGAAAAGGTTCAGAGCATTGTTACTGTTGGTGTTGACGTAAAAAGCTCCTTAGATGCGGTTGAATTGGCAAACACAATCCCTGGTGTATATGCCGCGGTGGGAATGCATCCTCATGAGGCAAATCAATTCTCAAAGCAAGTTTTAGAAGACATTGCACTTTTATCAGAGAATAAGAAAGTGGTGGCATGGGGAGAGATAGGCCTAGACTTCTTCAAGTATTATGCACCTCGGGATGCCCAAGTGAGGGCCTTTGAGGCCCAACTTCACCAGGCCCTTGACTTGGGACTTCCAGTAATTATCCATGATAGAGATGCCCACCAAGATATGATAAGGATTCTTAGGAAATTTGGCAAACGGGACAGGTTTGGGGTGGTCCACTGCTTTTCTGGCGACATGGCCTTAGCAGACGAGCTATTCGCACTGGGGTTTTTTGTCTCCATCCCTGGCACCGTTACCTATAAAAAGGCAAGTTTGGTCAGGGAAGTGGCTTCAAAGGCGCCTTTGGAAAAGATACTTATCGAAACAGATGCCCCCTTTCTGGCACCCGTTCCATTTCGTGGCAAGCGCAATGAGCCAGCCTTCGTGGCTGTAACAGGGAGACAGATTGCAAAGCTCAGAAGGATGCCCGAGGACAAATTCGCTGAGGCTACGACTAATAATGCCAAGTATTTGTTTGGGATTTAGGGACAACCGTGAAATTTCCTACAATCACCAAGGATAAGCCCCTCATTTTGGCATCCAAATCTCCTAGGCGCAGAAGACTGTTAGAACAATTGCGCCTCCCCTTTCGCATTGAAGTGAGCGGAATACAAGAGGAAAACCGCTTTACCTCTCCTTCTGAACTTGTCCGCGCCTTAGCCATTGACAAGGCCACCCATGTGTACAAGAGTGCAGGTGAGAGTTGGATTCTGGGTGCTGATACTATTGTGGAGATAGGTGGCCTTATACTCGGCAAGCCAGAAGATGATGCTCAAGCCAGAAAAATGCTAAACCTGCTCAGCGGGAAAACGCACCGAGTCCTCACAGGATTCTCTCTTGTTGCCCCAGGGGGGTCAGTCGCTCATGCAGAGGTGGTCTGTACTGAGGTGAAAATAAAAGAGCTGTCTCCAGAGGAAATTGAGGCATACATCCAGACGGGGGAACCATTTGGCAAGGCAGGCAGTTATGCTATCCAGGGAATCGGGGCATTTATGGTGGAATACATATACGGCTCTTATACAAATGTTGTAGGACTGCCACTTTGCGCCCTTGTGAAGGCCCTGCTGAGCTCTGGTGCCTTGGAATGCTTTCCAACTGTATCACTTGACACCTGAACCTCTCACCCTCACGAGCTCAGCCAGAATAATACCTGTTGCCACCCCAACATTGAGGGAATCAACACCCCTGGGAGAGGGAATACCTACAAGGTCATGGCATTTTTTCCTAACCCCCTGCCCAAGGCCCTTTTCCTCGTTTCCCACCACAAGAACTATTGGGCCACTCCAGTCATATTCATATACTGACTTGTTAGCCCCTGCCGCCGCCCCTATTATCCAGTAGCCGTGTTTGTCTAAAGATTCCAAAGTCCTGGGCAGGTTAACAACTCTCGATATATTTACATACAAATGGCATCCCACCGCCCTTTTCAAAACCCGTGGGCTCACCCCTGCGGAGCGATCCTTCGGGATAATAATGCCCGAGGCCCCAAAAAATGCCGAAGTGCGTATGATCGATGCTAAATTGCCCTCATCTGTTATATGGTCAGCAACTACAAATATGGGATTAACTTCAGCTTTATGCGCCCGCTTCAATGCCACTTCTAAATCAACATACTGAAAATCTCTTACAACAACCACAATTCCTTGATGGGAAATGCCTGGTAGGGCCTTGTCAAGCTCTGCCCTGCTTTTGTGTCTCACCTGTATGCCATGTCTTTGGGCAAGATCTAGGATTGTAGAGGCCCTCTTTCCTGTCCGACCCTGTGCAAGCCATACCTCATGCACCATCTCTGGGCCAGCAGGAATGGATTGAATTGCTGCATGATAACCTGGAATGAGCACTGACACGTCTCAAATATTGAACTGTTTTTTCAGATACAGTAACTGCCTTGCCGTCCTGCACCTGCCGGCGCGGACTATTGCCATAACATCGGCAACAGCGTTTCCCAGGTCATCATTTATTACCACATAATCGTAGTACGTGGCTTCGGCAACCTCTGCCTCTGCCCTCTGCAGCCGCTTTGCCACTGCCTCGGCACTTTCTGTTCCCCTTCTTATGAGCCTTCGCTTCAGCTCCTCTAGAGAAGGAGGCACAATAAATATGAGGATGGCCTCGGGAAATTGTTGTTTGATATTCCTGGCCCCTACTGGATCAACATCCAGCAGGATATCCAAGCCTTTTTGTAGTTCCTGCTCCAAAGCCTTCTTCGATGTCCCATAATAGTCCCCATAGACCTTGGCCCATTCCACAAAATCCCCTCGCTCAACCATCTCCTCAAATACCTCAGGGGTGACAAAGTGGTAATGGACACCATTTTTCTCACCAGGCCTCGGCTTCCTGCTCGTATGGGACACCGAGTACCCCATTGGTCCCATGCGGTCCCTTACCTCTTTAATAATAGTCGTTTTCCCAGCCCCTGAAGGGGCTGACAACACTATAATCTGCCCTTTCACCGAATAATTCCTTATTGGAGGGACTATTCAAGGTCTTCTTTGGAGACCGTACAATTCGGGCTAAATCTCTGAGCAATGGTCTCTGATTGTATAGCAGACAGAATTACGTGGTTACTGTCAGTAATTATGACGGAACGGGTTCTTCTGCCCTGGGTAGCATCAATCAGCCGCCTTTCCTCTCTAGCCTCATCCCTTAGTCTTTTTATGGGTGCTGCATTGGGAGAAATGATGGCAATGACTCTGTTGGAAACAACCGAATTTCCGAAACCTATATTCACCAGTTTTGGACTCATTTCATCATCTCCTTTCACTCCACATTTTGGGCCTGTTCCCTCAGTCTCTCAAGCTCTCCCTTCACTTCAACAGCAATTTTGGAAACAGCAGCATTTGAGGCCTTTGTGCTTAATGTGTTAACCTCTCTGTTAATCTCCTGAATTAGAAAGTCCAGTCTTCTTCCCACAGGCTCCTCTGCTAGAAGGTAGTCTCTAAACTGCGCCGTATGACTTCTAATCCGCACAATCTCCTCTGCAATATCAGCCCTCTCTGCAAAAAAGGCCACTTCCTGGGCCATCCTGGCCTCGTCAATTTCTATCCCCTGCGTCATGAGGGAGATCCTTTCCTCTAACCTTTTCCTATAATCTTCCACTATTTGTGAGGCCATGCCTTCCACTTCATTCACGTAAGCGTCAATGCGGTCCAGCCGCTCCAAAAAGTCTTTCAGTATGTTCTCTCCCTCTTTTATCCTCATTTGGTCTAGGGATTCAAGCGCCTCCTCCAAAACCCTGATGACAATGGGCCTCAGTGCTTCAATATCAGGCGATTCAGGTTCAAATTTAATGATATCTTGTAGCTGACATAGGGTATCAAGACTGATATGTGACTTGACATCGAATTTTTCTGCAAGCTTTTTTAAGACATCTTTGAATGATTCTACAAGTGGCTCATTTACCTTTAAATGATAGGCCAGTTGCTCCTCCCCTGAGTCCACCTGAATGGAGGCCTCAACCCGACCCCGACCAATCCTTGATGCAAGGACTGCCTTTAATTCTTCCTCAAGGGCCTGTAAATTTCGCGCCAGGCGAAGGTGAATATCCTTAAATCTGTGGTTTACGGTTTTTACCTCACATTCAAACCTTTTTCCATTTTCTTCTACTTCAGCCCTGCCATATGCTGTCATGCTTTTTATCAAGGTATTGCCACTCCTTTAATTAAGTCTTTTTCGTTCTTTTAGCTGCTCAGTATAACGCTTGCGGACATTGTTAAACATCTCTATCATTTTTGGATTTGCATAATCCTTGTATGTCCAATCTAAAGATCTAAAGCTCCCTTTCTTGTAAATCAAAGTTAGGTCAGCATAAATCCCCTTTCTTAGATAGATTCTGTGAACATAATTCTTCCCAGTGGCAAGAACCAATCTTTCAAGGCCGATATACCCAGGGTCAATATTCACAAGCCTGTTACCCTCCTGTAAATAGCGACTCTCCAGCTCATTGGTCTCGAGCTTTACATTAACGATATCATCTGGAGAAATGAGGTATTCAAACGAAACAAAACGCCTGTGCAAGGGCCATCCCATTTCCCTTTCATAATACCTGGTTCTGTCAAAAAACATCGGAGGGCTCTCCCAATCCACAGGTCCGTAACGGAGGGACAACTCATTGATCACCTCCCGGATCAGATCCTCTTTGGGAGTGAAGATACTGGCAATAAGTTTTACTGGGTCTGGCTCACGGGGTTGGCTCATACCCTCTTCCTACACAGTAATACTCAAATCCCCTTGCCCTCATTTTCTCAGGCTCGTAAATATTGCGTAGATCAAAGACTACAGGTTGCTTGAGGAGTTCTTTCATCCTATCCCAGTCAAGGTGCCTGAATTCATTCCATTCAGTTATGATTGCGAGGGCATCTGCCCCTTTTGCAGCCTCAAAGGAATCATTGGCGTATTTCACTCCCTTTAACACTATCTTGGATGCCTCCATCCCAGCAGGATCGTAGGCAGAGACTTTCGCGCCTTTTTCCATCACAGATGCCACTATCTTAATAGCCGGTGATTCCCTTATGTCATCAGTATTTGGCTTAAAGGTGAGACCCAAAACAGCTATGGTCTTGCCCTGGAGGCTACCCAGGGCCCTTTCCATCTTCTGCACCATTCTATGCGCTTGGTTCTCATTAACCTCAATTACCGACTCAATAATTCTTAGCCTATAACCCAGGGATGCACCAAGATGAGCAATGGCCTTTGTATCCTTGGGAAAACATGAACCACCAAAGCCGGGCCCAGGATGCAAAAACTTTGGACCTATTCTTCTGTCAAGGCCCATTGCCTTTGCGACGTGGTGTACATCAGCCCCCACAAGCTCGCACATATTGGCCATTTCATTTATGAATGATATTTTGGTGGCCAAAAAGGCATTGGATGCGTATTTGATCATCTCCGCTGTTTCTGGGTTGGTTAACACAAAAGGGGTTTCGATAAGATAAAGGGGAGAATAAAGGTCTTTCATGATAGCCGCAGCCTGTTCGCTATCAGCCCCTATGACCACCCGATTTGGGCGCATGAAGTCCTCAACTGCAGACCCCTCTCTCAAGAATTCCGGGTTTGATACCACATCAAATGGAATGTCTCGTTCCTGGCTCTCTCTTATAATCTCCTTTATCTTTTTGGCTGTGCCCACCGGGACCGTGCTTTTTGTAACAACGACCTTGTAACCCTTCATATGTTTTCCGATCTCGGAGGCTACATTGAAGACATATGTAAGATCTGCGGCCCCGTCATCCCGCGCTGGCGTGCCCACCGCAATGAACACCACCAGGCTCTCGTCCAGCGCCTCCTCCAGGCTGGTAGTAAAGGAAATCCTGCCAGCAGCCCTGTTTCTTTTGAGAATTTCCTCGAGACCAGGCTCAAAAAAGGGAATCTTTCCCTGCTCTAGAGACATTATCTTATCCTCATCCGTGTCAACACATACTACACGATTGCCAAATTCTGCAAAACAGGTACCCGAAACCAATCCCACGTACCCTACTCCAATCATACATATGTTCATGCAAACAAACCTCCGTAGTTATTCGGCCTCAACAGTTTCAACCCTAAAGGTTGAGCTGCAATACTTAGTTTCCCTTAGCTCCATAATCTAGAATTGCGGCTTTCAATTCATTGGGGCTTACGGTCGATGTTCCCACCTTTCCAACAACTATGCCCCCGGCAAAATTGGCCATAATGGCCGATGAAGGCAGGTCCAGTCCAGCGGCAATACCAAGAGTCAGAGTGGCAATAACAGTATCACCTGCCCCTGTTACGTCATACACCTCCTTAGCAACAGCAGGTATATGCGTGACTGACCCACCCTTTTCAAATAAGGTCATCCCGTCTTTGCCTTGTGTGATCAGCACCGCGCTACATGCCAGCTCATCAAGAAGCATATGTCCTGCACTGATCAGGGATTTATCGCCCTCAATTACAAATCGGCAATAGGAGCTGGCTTCATCATTATTAGGTGTAAGAATATCTACACCTCTATAAAAAGAAAAGTTGCCAATCTTGGGGTCAACCGCAATAGGAATCTGCTTTTTCCGGGCCAAAGCCTGGAGACCTTCCATCAGTTCTCTTGATACAACGCCTTTACCATAATCAGAAACAAGGATAACATCGGTGCCATCCATGGAATGGGAGGCGCTCTCAAGGATCTTGTTCAAGATCTTCCTAGATATCGGTGCCTTGCTTTCCTTGTCAAAGCGCACAACCTGCTGGTTATGCGCAATTACACGGGTCTTAATGCTGGTGGGTCTTTGTCTATCCACAAATATGGCATTGGCCTCAACGCCCATCTCTTTGATCTTTGTCAGAATCCTCGAGCCAGCCTGATCTTCACCCACCACTGCGCACAACATGGGCTTCGCCCCCAGTGACACCAGATTGCTTACCACATTTCCTGCCCCACCTAGCATTTGGCTCTGCTTTCGCACTTCCACAACAGGTACTGGTGCCTCTGGTGATATGCGTGAGACACTACCCCAGATATACTCATCCAAAATAATGTCACCTATAACCAGAACCCGTGCATAGACAAATCTGTGGAGCGACTCTATTAACTTATCCTTATCAACTACCTGTATACTCATTTCAGTAC
>CAZDVV010000076.1:0-1355 GCA_964508875.1 uncultured Desulfobacteraceae bacterium
CATTGAGAGGAATGGTAAGGATAAATGGGTCTTAAAGAAGACCGGAGATAAATGGTTATTTTCCGATGGCGAGCACTTTGAGGCGAGTCCAGAAAGGGTTCGAGCACTGCTTCTGCGCCTGTGGACCATGCGAGCAAGAAGTATCCAAGAAGAAAGGGGTGAGGATCTTTCGAAGTACGGACTTAACAGGCCACGGGTAAAGATCCAGGTCTATGGAGCCGGCCAAAGCCAGGAGTTATGGATAGGGAATTCAGCAAAAAAACAAGAGGGTCTCTATGCCAAGGTAGTCCACAAACCTTTGATTGTGACAATAACAAGCTGGATTCTCTCGGACATACCTACCACGCCCGAAGGCTTCAGGAAATAGAACCCACGTGTAACATATAGAAAACAGGAACTTGTACTGACTCGGTGAAGAAAACAGAATATTATAGCGCTTTTCATGCAGTTTTTTCTTGGGCTGGAGAAGCAAAATGTTATAAACTTTTAATATATGAGCCTTAAGACAATCCAAGAATTGTTTCTAGGCAAAGGAATGCGCCGTTATTCCCATAGTAAGTGACCTTGGGGCGCTTTAAGCAACTGTCTGTTCGGGTGAAAAATGTTTAAGAAGGCAAGAAATAAGAGCCTCGTTTCGGATGTGGTAGAACAAATAGAAGAAGCGATTTTGGCAAACCGTTTCAACCCTCACGACAGACTTCCCTCCTCCAGAGAACTTCAAACCATTTTTGGAGCAAGTTTAGGTACTATTAGAGAGGCAATAGCGATCCTTGAACAAAGGGGCCTGGTGGAGGTCAAGAAAGGAGCTAAGGGTGGTATTTTTGTAAGAGAAGCCTCAACCGAGCCTGTATCTCAAGGGCTTGGGCTCTTAATCCGCCAGATGAAGATTTTTCCTCGGGAGTTAGCTGAATTCAGGCAGATAGTTGAGGGGGGCATGATTAGGATTGTTATCGACAATGTCACAAGGAAGGACCTGAGAAGGTTAAACCAGTTTCGTGCGGAATTTAGGAAATGCCTGAACCGCAGGAGTGAGGGCTGGAAAGATTTTTTGAAAACGGAGGTCGAGCTTAGGAGAATGATAATTTCTTTGGCAAAGAACAAAGCATTTGAGGCTGTTTTGCGGGCCATTCATGATAATATCTTTGAATATGGCAGTTACTATTTACCGGGAAATAACGCTTTGATTCAAGAGGCCTACGATGATTGGATGAAGATATTGGATGCCATTGAATCAGGAGACAAAGACACTGCAGAGAAAGTAACACGTAACCACATAGAACGGTTTTCAATGCACCTCGAAGAAGGGCGGAAACGAGTAGAGACCAACCTGCTTCAAGGCCGCTGATGGAAAGATG
>CAZDVV010000076.1:1455-9550 GCA_964508875.1 uncultured Desulfobacteraceae bacterium
AAAGCGGATAGGGCAATGGTTGTCCCTGTCCGGTAAGCTCGAACAGGGCCTGTTGACCCAGTAAGGGAAACGGTTCCATGGCAAAAACCTATTGGAAGAAGGAGGGGTGACTATGGGTTTGAAGAGAAATGGTCTTGTAGGGGTTTTGGTGCTAGTCGTGGCCATGATCTTTCTAACCTCTGCATGCTATGCGGGTGACTTGCCAAAGATCAAGCTGAAGGTAGCCCAGGCGATGATGCCCAAGGAGAGTTTAACTCATAAGTTGATCGTTGAGATGTGCCAAAATGTCACAAAAAGAACCGGCGGCAAAGTGACTTGGCGGATATTTGGGCCAGAGATAGGAGACTGGACCGAGCTGCAACGCATGACCATGAAGGGTGCCGTCGATATGCAGTTTAACGCATGGGATACAAGTCTAGACCAAAGGTGGAATGCGGCATATCTGCCGTTTCTTGTGAGTACCTGGGCCGAAGCAAGAAAGGTTTATGCGCCAAATGGTCTATTTGACAAACTAGGCAGCAAATGGGCTGCTAAAGTTGGACTCTATTACATGGGTACGTGGTTGAACAACCTGGGGAGCCTAGGCCTCAAGGGAAAACCAATTATAACGCCAGAAGAGGCCAAAGGTGTGAAAATTCGGTGCCCGCCGATGGATATTTTCAAGTGTTATGTGGAGAAAATGGGTTTTACTACAGTGACAATTCCTTGGGCAGAGACACCCACTGCAATTTCTACGGGCGTGGCCGATGGGTGGGTAGGTTCTGGCGCAGTTTATATGTACAACCTTTTTAGAGACGTAGCAAAGACGATGGTAGTCACTTATGATTTCGGTGAAATGTGGTCAGTAAGCTTTTGTTTGAAGAAATGGAAAAAGCTCCCCGAGCAATACAAAAAGATTATTCAAGAGGAAACCAATAAAACTATCCTTAAGCATTTGAATCTGGTTGAGGCCGAGGAAATGGAGTATCAAGAAAAATTGAGAAGACACGGTTGGACTGTTGTCAATATGGCCAAAGATCATCCAAAAGAGCTTGAGGTATGGAGGACTCGGGCTCGCCAGTGCTGGGATCTGTACACGCCGGTTTTGGGTGAGAAGGCAATGAACGAGCTTAAGAGAATGGTGGGCATGTAGTTGGAGGAAGGGTTTGGGGGAGGCCCCGCAGGTTTGTGGGTAGCCTTCCCCACTTTTTGACAGGTAGGTCAACAGGCTGCAACAGTGAGGTTTGGACATGGGCAGTATCTCCAAAAGTTTGAAAATATTGGGTGAGTGGAGCGCCACGATCCAAAAAGGCTTACTGTTTTTTCTGATGAGCCTTCTGTCAGTGGCCATGTTGGCTGAAGTGCTGACGAGATACCTTTTCAAGACTTCTTTGTTTGGCGTGGAGCAGTTCATTGGCTATGCGGCTGTTTGGCTTTACTTGATCGGGGCATCTTATGGTACTTATGAGCGATCCCACATCAAAGCTGAATTCATTAATGTGATAGTAAAGAGCAAGAGGAAGCGAGACATAATCAGAACTATTTCCGCCGCCCTTTCCACCTTCATGTCTGCAATTTTCACAAAATGGAGCTGGAGCTACTGCGTTGAGAGTGTGCTTACCAAAGAGACCACCCCAACTCACAATGTTCCGATGATCTATTTTCAGAGTGCCCTGTTGGTCGGGGCAGCTTTAATGACCATCTATTTCCTTTGGGAGATGATAGAGGCTGCCCAAAAGGCTGCTTTTCCTGAACAGAGGGGTTAGTTATGGAGTGGGTAATACTAGGCTTTGTTGCTGTGATGGCCATAATAATGATAGGTGTGCCAGTGGCCATGGCTTTCGGTCTTTTGGCGCTTTATTTCATAATCTTGTTCAGCGCAGATCCAGCCTATTTGCTCCCTACATGCTTTATAAAAATTCGGTCTGTGGTACTTCTCTCAGTTCCTCTTTTTATCCTGTTTGGAATGATTCTTGACTCTAGCGGGTTGGCCCGCAGGCTTATAGATTTTGTGGATTCAATGATTGGTCACATAAAGGGAGGCTTGGGCGCAGTCACTGTAGTTACCACGGCCATGTTCAGCGCTATTTCCGGTACTGACTCTGCTGCAATTGCGTGCATAGGGACCGTGATGATTCCAAGGCTGGTTGATCATGGCTACCCACGCGGGCTAGCTACTGCTCTTATAGCTTGCTCAGGCATTCTAGGGCAATTAGTGCCCCCTAGTGTGCCGATGATATTCTACGCGATTATTACAGGGAATTCTATTCCAGCCGTTTGGCTGGCAACACTTGGTCCGGCCATCCTAATTGTCATTATGTATTCTCTATTAAGTGCATTTGCAGTGCGGAAGGTACCCATCAAAACAGTGCCCAAGCCACCAAATTTCACCGCCTATGTTTCCAGGATAGGCAAGAGTGGACTGAAGGCGAGCCCTGTCCTAGTAATACCTTTGATAATTCTCGGCGGAATATACGGTGGCTTGGTAACTCCTACAGAAGCTGCGTGTGTAGGCGTATTCTATGTACTCATTTTGGCTTGGGGCATATACCGGGTGGTAGGATGGAGTGATATCAAGAATGCGATAATTCAGGCGTCGATCATAAGTGGCGTAGTTATCATAATGATTTTTTTTACTGAGATTAGCTCAAAGATCTTGATTGTAGAAGGAGTAACAGAAGACCTTGCCAACTTTCTAGTAGAAATTTCCCCTAATGTCTATGTAATTCTCTTCTTGCTTAATATAGTCCTCCTGATAATGGGAATGATGATGAATGATTTGAGTGGTACCGTGCTGGCAGCAGGTCTTCTATATCCCATTGCCATGAAGGCTGGGATCCATCCCTTACACTTTGCAGCCATTGTAGGTGTGAACCTAGGCCTAGGAACAGTGACTCCTCCTACAGCCCCTATGCTTTTTCTGGCGGGTCGCATAGGTAATTGTTCAGCTGAAGAGTATCTACGACCGGCTATGTTTCTAATGTGGGTGGGAATGCTGCCGGTTCTTGTGGTAACTACCTATTGGCCCAGCCTCTGCTTGTTCTTTCCACGGCTGGCAGGTTACGTACATTAGCGAACCGGGACACCCTGAAGATTGGCGGTGTTGAGTTAAAAGATGTTTAAAACCGGAAAAGGAAATAAAGCCTCTAAGCCACTGGTTTCACGGTCAATAGCATACTCTAACAATACGGATAGTGTGGCCCAGATCAGTGGTAAACAGAGAGGAGAGGTCTAAATAATGGGTAGAAAGAGTCCCTTGTGGAAGTTTACGGAGCCTAGAGGTACCTATGACGTTGTAGTCATTGGGGGAGGACTCCATGGCCTGGCCGCTGCTTATTATTTGGCCAAAGATCAAAAGGTCAAAAGGGTGGCTGTGTTAGAACGAAAGCATTTTGGCTACGGGGGATCCAGTAGAAATACAGAAGTGTATCGTGTTAATCAACGAGCCCCTGAGATCCTTCCCCTGTATCTCCTGTCGCGGAATCTGTGGCTTGAGCTGAGTGCTGAGCTTGAGTGGAATCTGATGGTCTGGGAAAAGGGCATGATAGGCCTTGCCCACAGCGATGCAGGTCTTAATGCAATCAGGATGCGACACGAGACCCAGACTAGAATGGGCATTGAAAACTATATGCTTACGCCTGAGGAGCTGAAAAAGCTCGTGCCGGCCCTAGATGTTAGTGATAAGGCAGCGATACCAATAGTAGGTGGTTATTTCAATCCGCCTGGAGGCCAGGTAAGGCATGATGCAGCTGTATGGGGCTTTTTGAAGGGGTGCTACAAAGAGGGAGTAGATCTTTGTCCAGGAACTGAGGTAACTGGCATCAATGTTACCGACGGAAAGGTCACCGGAGTTGACACAAACAAAGGCTCTATTTCCTGCCCTGCAGTACACATGGCACCTGGTGGATACTCTTCTGAAGTTGCCAGGCTGGCCCACCTCGATTTGCCGGTAATGACAATGCCTCTCCAGGCCATGGTCACCGAATGTGTAAAACCTTTTTTGGACCATGTAGTCGTGTCAGAGGGATATTTTTGTTATGTACAACAATCAATCAAGGGCGACCTGATTATGGGTGCACACTTGGACCCATGGCAAAGCTATAAGTTATACAATACCTATGAGTTTGCCCAGGAGCAGGCCTACTGCATGCTTCAACTGTTTCCAGACATTGCTCATTTGAGACTGATGCGGTCTTGGTCCGGCCTGTGCGACATGACGGTCGACGGCGCACCAATAATGGGGGCTACGGAGGTAGAAAATCTGTTTATTGATGCCGGGTGGGGATATTTTGGCTTCAAGTCCTCACCCGCTTGTGGAAAGACTATGGCCCAATTCATTGCGTCCGGGCAATGCCCTGAGCTGATTAACTTCTTAGGAATCGATAGATTCTATGAGGGCAGGATGATTCCTGAGGTATACATGGTTAGAACATAAAAGGGGGAGTAAATGGGTTTTCTAATTCCGTGTCCAAACTGTGGTCTTCGTAGTGCTTACGAGTTCAAGTTCGGCGGTGAGGTAAAGAACGAACCTGGCCATGGCGCAGGCCTGTGCGAGTGGAGACACTATTTTTACTTCAATAAGAACGTAGCAGGTGTCCAGGAGGAATGGTGGTATCACTACCCTTGCCAAACGTGGGTCATAGTGACCCGCGATACAGCCACTAATGAAGTAGTTGGATCACCTCGTCTTATGTAGGAAATGAGGAAAAAATGAAATTACGCTTACCTCCAAGTTCAACACAAGTCATTGACCGCTCGAGGCCATTAACAATTTATTACATGGGTAACCCTGTAAAGGCCTATGTAGGAGACACTGTGGCTACTGCGCTGCACGCAGCTGGAATCAAGCAGATGGCCACATCCTTCAAGTACCACCGCCCAAGAGGGATTATGGAATTAGGCGTCCACGCTACTGATCCACTGATGGAGGTGGATGGACGATTCAATACTCGGGTGGCGCGTACGCCAGTAGTTGAAGGCATGAGGGTAGAGCCCCAGTTCAAAAAAGGCATAGATATTTTTAAGTTGGCCGACAAGGCATCAAAGGCGTTACAAGTAGGTTTCTACTATAAGAATCCCCTGTTCTATAAGTCTGAAAAAACATGGGATAAAGCGCGCAAAATGATGCGAACTGCCCCTGGAAATTTGCCTAGCATCACGCCATTGAAAATTAAACCTGCCTTTGACGAAGTGAACCTTACTCCTGAGTTACTGGTGATAGGAGGGGGCCTGGGAGGTATGGAGGCTGCCCTTGTGGGGGCGAGATCAGGAGTCCGGGTGGTATTGGTAGAAGCTGAGGGATGGCTAGGTGGTTTCCATGCATTCCAAGGCCCAAAAGCTCTTGAACCAGTCTTGCATTTGAAAGAACAATTGACAAAATTTAGCAATCTTACAGTCCTTACATGGACTACGGCCTCCATGGTGTATCCAGATGGCTTGTTTGTATGTATCCAGACCTGCGCCCCAGATGACCCATTCTTGGAACGCTCATACCTTATTAGGCCTAAAGTAGCGATTTTTGCGACAGGGGCTATGGATCGCCCTCTCATGTTCGCCAACAATGACAGGCCAGGAGTAATGTTCACTCAAACAGCTCAGCGGCTGGTTCATCTTTATGGACTCAAGCCTGAAGAAGAGGTGCTTATCTCTGGTGGGGATGATCAGATATACAAGGTCGCACTGGACATGGTTGAGCATGGGGTTAGGGTAGTGGGTGTGGCAGATAGCAGAGCGCAAGGTGGCTCAGATGAGCTAAGCTCGTCTTTAGCACAACATGGTGTTCCCATCTGGCCTGGGGAGGTTGTGATCGAGGCAAAAGGCAAGGGGGCAGTCACAGGAGCAATAGTCGGCAAGGTTGGGGCCACCTCTGGACATAGCGAAAAATGCAAGGCCATAATCGCTTCAAGCGGACGTACACCCCTGTTCAAATTGATTGCTCAGGCGCAAGCCAAAATAGTGTACGATCCCAAGCTTGGCTTTCACTTGGCCAAGGATTTACCGAAGGGCTATGCAACGGCTGGTCGACTAAATGGCCTGGAGGATCAAGAAGCCATCAGGGCTCAAGGAAGGCTGGCTGCAGCGGAAGTTCTTGAGACTATTGGATTGGAAACAAAGACGGATATTGATGAAGCACGGGAACTTCTTGGCAAAGCCCCTTCTATCAAGGCCAATCCTTCTCAGTCAAGATCCACTAGACTGAATGGTCAGCGGTTCATATGTTTTGGAAACGATGTGACAGAAAAGGATGTAGACCAAGCCCTTGAAGAAGGTTTCACTAATGTTGAAATGATAAAAAGGTATACTACCGCTACAATGGGCGCGGAGCAAGGAGCTTTGAGTCAAGCAAATTTCTTGGATTACTTGGCTTACAAGCAGCCGAACCAGATGGGCAGCCAACAGATTAACACTCCTCGACCGCCGCTTGCTGGAGTGTGCATGGGCGTTATGGCAGCAGGACATCATGATCAACCCAAGATTCCTCCCTTGCACTGGGTCCAACTGAAAGCTGGAGGAAAGACAATCCGTACAGGACCTTGGATAAGAATCGAGCACTTTGGTGACCCAGAAGAAGAAACCCTCGCGGTTCATCGATCTGCTGGCCTCTGTGACGTGTCAACACTTGGTAAATTCAGAATCTTTGGGCCAGACGCAGAGAGGTGGCTAAACCGGGTGAATACAAGATCGATCGAAGGCCTGAGCGATAATCGTATTTGCTACACTGCTGCCTGTAATGAAGAGGGAGTTGTTATCGATGATGGAATAGTCATAAAGTTGGGTGATGATGATTACTACTTCACAACTTCTACAGCTCGTGGCCCGGCCACAATGGAATGGTACTATCGATGGAAAGAAAGAGAGTGGGAAGCATGGTTGGTGAACCTGACAGAGGCCAGGGCTGGCATGAATTTGGCTGGGCCAGCTTCACGAGAGATTCTCTCAAAACTCACTTCTACTGATCTGTCTAACGAGGCGTTGCCTTTCATGCACTGGACAAAGGCGGAACTGGCTGAGGTCCCATGTTATATTTTAAGGATGGGCTTCCTGGGAGAGCTGAGTTACGAGATCCACTGTCCATCCAATCAGAGTGTCTACCTGTGGGAAAAACTCATCGAGGCCGGTGAACCACTGGGACTCAAGCGCATAGGTCTCGAAGCACAACTGATCTGCAGGCTTGAGAAAGGCCATGTACTACCGGGCCTGGATTTTGATGGAAATACTAATATGTTTGAAGCTCATCTTGATTGGCTTTGGGATTCCTCAAAAGAGGATTCTATAGGAGCCCCAATGTTGAGATTGTTGGCTAAGCAGCCTTTCAGGTGTGAAGTCATAGGGTTCAAACTAGATGGGAGGGTCAACCTGAAGGATGGCCATTTGGTGGTAAACGGCGAGCGGCAGTTTGGGTATATTACCTCAGTTCGATACAGTCCCTTGCTGGACCAAACAATTGGACTTGCTTTGGTCCAAAATAGTGAAGAGCTAAAGAAGGCGGGCGAAATAAAGCTTTGGCTAGAGGGTAAAGAGGTGAGAGCAAATCTTGTAAAACCACCTTTTTATGATCCTAGCGGCGAAAGGTTGAGGATATGAGACGCTACAGACAGGCCATAGTCATGCCAGAGTGGGCAGGGAGGCCAGTGAGAAAAGAGGTTGAAGGTTGGGAGCTCATTACAGATTACGAATCCCCTGTAACTGACTGGAGCATTGGCGTTGTTGACTTGAGCCATAGACCTAAGGCCTTGGCTCACGGACCTGCTGCAGAAGGATTCGATAATATTACACCTGGACAAGCGATATGGACAGGTAGTGGTTTTGCTTGTGGTCATAAACCTGGGGAGGTTGCTGTATTTGATTTAGGTGGAGACATGCAGGTACATTGGCCCAGCCAGTATTATACAGATATGACAGATGCGTGGGTTCTTGTGGCGGTGATGGGAAACCGTGCTGTTGAGCTGATGCAGCGGATGGTGATTATAGATGTAGAACGGCCCGAAACCGATAGTCCTTTTTATGTTGCGACCCGAAGCCATGGAATGGATATTCAACTTATCAACACAAAGGCCGAATCACCATGCTATTTGGTAGCCTGTGAGAGGTCCCACGGCCAGAATCTAGCGGACAC
>CAZDVV010000077.1:0-9514 GCA_964508875.1 uncultured Desulfobacteraceae bacterium
CTTCGGCAACCTCGTACTTCACTTGCCTGTTACAGGGTTAAAACCTCGCGATGCCGGCCGAGGGGTTTGGGGCCGCAGAATTCCCCTAGGTGCAACTCCATTAGACCCGACCTGGAATCAACCAAAAAAGGCGGGGCCAATACCTTGATCCTCTCTGAGAAGTTATTATCATATTTGGTAAATGATTGGCTTCCATTAGGAGTGGAGACATGGGAAACCAATTGAAGACTTGGTTTTTAATGGGGATTCTCACCTGCCTGATCGTATGGATAGGGCATCTTTTCGGAGGGTTTTGATTTTGGGCTGCGCACACTCGGGAATCATAAACATACTCGATTTTCTTCGACAAGAAATGGGCATTGACAGACTTGCCGCAGTATTAGGGGGAACACATCTGGCTTTCACAGATCTCGGCCTTCTACCCCAAGTAATAGAAAGGCTTGAAAGTTTCAATGTTGATCTTGTAGGAGCATCTCATTGCACGGGTTTTGAGGCCTCTGCCTTACTCTACCACCATTTTAGATCACGTTTCAGCCCGGCATCAGCTGGAAAAATATTTGAATTTTGTAATCGCTGAAAAGATAGGGTCTTTGCCTAACTGTCCCTCATCCTGTTAGAACCCATGGAAAACCAATTAGCTGAAACAGCATTCAGGAGACTATAGTAAACGTGGACCCAACACTATTAAGTATAAAGGAGTCGGGAAATTCTTCTGAAAACCGATGTATGGCCTTCCATCCGGTGCAATGCATTGGCACAAGAATCTTGGGCTCTAGCTTCCTTATTTCATTTATGGTCTCTTCAATAATTGGCTCAAAAAAGGCCCCTGACAGGTGAAATCCTCCCAACACTGCATGGACATCTGAAATACCTGTAACCTTCCTCACGTACAAGATCGTGTTTATTATACCTGCATGGGCACAGCCCGAGATAATCACAAGGCCTTTCCCTTTAACATGCACCGCGATGGCCTGGTCATCCGAGATGGGATCCTTTTCCATGTTGCCGTTTCTCTCAAGGTAGGCATTGGGCAACCCCTTCTCAAAAGTGGTGGTGCGCTCTACCTCACCGGTTACTAGAGCCATATCATCAGCAATGAGTGTTGGCTCGCGCCTCTCCATAAGCCTTGCCCCGAGTTTCTCCAGCCTTGCCTTATCCAGAGTTTGAGGAAACAGTAGTTTCCTCCCATCATCCAGGACAAAATAACGAGGGAATGCAAAGGCATCCGGATGAATCACCAGAGGGACGGGACCAGAAATCTTCTCCAATATCGGGTACAGGGTCCCTGTATGATCCATATGGCCATGGCTGATCACTATCGTTTCTATTTCCGAGGGATCTATTTCAAGCATTTCCATATTGTGGATCACCCCAATACTGCTATAGCCAGTATCAAAAAGAATGGTATGGCTTTCAGTTCCCCGATACAACTTGATCAACATAGAAAGGCCGTGCTCGGCCACAAGCGTATCAGCGGGAATTTGCCCATCCTTTGCCAAGGGAGGCCTGTACACTATGTCCGTATTGGTAAGCAACACGTCCACGTAATTGTCCATAAGGGTAAGGATCTCTACACGATCAATTGTTTGCAATGACTCTAATTCATTACCCATTTTAATTCCTCCTTTCATGTGCCCTTTTTAAAGACTCCCATATAATTTTCACCTGCCTCCGCGTCTCTTCCAACCCCTTTTCGTTGTGCACTACAAAATCCGCATACCTCAATTTTTCTTCAATCGGCATCTGGGCATTCAGGATATCCTCCGCATGTTGCCAGCTTATATTGTCACGCCTCATGAGCCGCTCTATCTGTATCCGTCGAGGCACGTAAACAACCACTATTTTATCCACAAGATCTTCCAAACCGGCTTCAAACAAGAGAGGAATAACAGCCTGAATTATTGCATTGCGATGATCCTTAAGAAGGGCTTTAGCCTTGGACAAAAATAGGTCCACAATGCGTGGATGAGTAATGGATTCAAGGGCCTTCCTTTTTTGGGGGTCGGCAAAAACTATCCTGGATAATTTTTTTCTGTCAAGGGAACCATCTTTACAAAGGATGTGGCTTCCAAAATGATTTACTATTTCTTCCCATGCTGGCTGTCCGGGGCTTACTACATCTCTTGCTAGCAGGTCGAAATCAATCATCGGAACTCCTAGGTCTTGAAACATCTCCGCTACGGTACTTTTGCCGCTCGCAATGCCACCCGTAACACCCAAAATAAGGGCTGCCCTGCTTTCCTCGGATAGTTCTCTGTGTAACACGTTCCTCAAGCTCAATTGATATCCCCCGGGTCCCAGTTGCCCGGATTCATAATCCCGTTTGGATCCAGGAGGCCCTTGATCCTGGTAATAAGCTTTAGTGTATTGGGATCCATCCTTTCCATTGCCATCTTCTGGGCGCTCAATTCACCCTTCCACACAATCCCACCCAAATCATAAGTTAATCTATTCGACTCTTCCAAGGCCTTCCTTGTGTTCTCAATATCCTTTTGGTCCGCCCTATTGAAAGAATAATTAAAACCAAACATTATGGAAGGCCCAGGCAATACCTGATGTACATAAGAACATAGCATGCCGTAACGGTGAGCAATTTCTATCCCCTTTGTCCACGCCTCAGGGACCTTTTCAATGGGAAGTATGGCACCGGTATACTCAAATCCTCCCCCTTTGCGAAAATCTGCGGCCAGAGCCGCCAAGGGTGGCACGTCCAAAAACCGTTTTCTGAGAGCAGGATGCAATTCTTTTACAAACTCGAATTTCCCTCCCCCGGCAAAATCACGAAAGAATCTCCTATATGTATCTCTTTTTAGGATAAATTCATCTTCAGAATGAGCCGACAAGATAATGACAAAAAATACGTGGTTCATCCAATCCGGTTTTTCCTGGCTTATAAGAAAGAAATCCTCCAGCAAATCAAGGCCCATTGCCCCGCTTATAGCCTCTGGAATCAGTTCCACCTCATCCGTAGAAAAGACAAAAACATCTCTATATCTTGGTTTCGGATAGAGGCGAATGGCCAATTTGGTGACTACTCCCGTGGTTCCATACCAACCGACAAATAGGCCTGCCAAGTCAGGCAGGGGGCCTCTGGTAAACCAAGATGGCCCGATACAACCCGATCCAATTCTACATACCTCACCCGTGGGCAGGACCACCTCCATGCCGTTTATCATGTCGGAGTTCACCCCATATCGTGGGGAGATATGGCCATGGCCTTGAATCAAGGCGTTAGCAACAACTGTGACAGCCGGGGGGGCCTCTGGAGTCGAATGTTGAAGATGGGGATAATTCCTTTTAAGATATGATCTCAGGGCGGCCTGTGTAACCCCTGCTTCAATAAGGGCATAGCGGCTTATCTCATTGACCTGCAAAATCCTGTCCATGGCCTTCATATCCAGCACAATCCCGCCCTTCTTTGGTACAGCCAGGGCCGAAAGGCTAAACCCTCCCCCCATTGGGGTAATGGGGACCTTTTCCTGGTTTGCGAGCTTCACTATTTGCTGAACCTCTTCGGTTGTCTTTGGCAATACCACATAATCTGCCCTGCCCGGCACTTGGGCTCCTGCGTCCCTTGAATAGAAATAAAGTTCCTCTTGCCCTGCCGAAACCCTCTCCGCACCCAAAATTTGAACCAATGATTCATAAATGGTCATCAAAATATCCTCAGTCTAAATTGAATTGACGAGTTGTTTAAGGAAAAACACTCATTTGTATAAACATTTATTATGCTATTGGGCAGGCGATGTCAATGTGCAAACCCATCGGTTTGATCCTTGACACGAGGCAATACCTTCATATAGGCTTGATGCAAAAAATTAGTTATCTTGACACACGAAAGGAAAATATCATGCCCACATTGCAGTTCGACGAAAAGCTCTGTGAGACCTGCCCTACCGGGGCATGTTTGGTCAAATGCAAGTACATAGATCTTGATAAAGAGCAGGCAAAGGCTGAAATGATAAAAATCAGTCGAGGTGAAGACTCCGTTGTTTTTGACGCCTGTGTCACTTGCTATGCATGCGAAGAATACTGCAAAAGAGGGAACCATCCTTTTTACTTGATTACTGAAAGAAGAGAGGAAAAGGGACTTCTTACCGCCCCAAGGGCTATTACAAGGCAGTGGATCAATATAGGCGAGCCCCAGGGTAGGTATAAGCTGGGCAAAATTGGTAAAAAAGTTCTTTCCCTTGGATTTGTGCCCGAATTCCTTGACATGGTCAGCGGAAAACTATTTGAAGATATCATGCCCTCCTTTGTATTCGGCCAAGAGTTTTTCTGCAATGTTGTCTATATACATTTCGCCAATACATCCATTATTAAACAAAGATTACCTATGATTATGGAAAACTTCAGGGAACTAGGCGTCGATGAAGTGGTGTGCCTCCATGACGAGTGCTATGGGTCTTTTTCCCATCTGGCACCTGCCTATGGGATAGAAGTTCCTTTCAGACCTATCCATTATTTCGATTTTCTTTATGAGCGCCTGCAGCAGTTGAGTGACCAGATTAAACCCCTAAACATTAAAGTTGCCTACCAGCGCCCGTGTTCTTCCAGGCTGTCTTCCAATAAACACAATCGGGTTAAGCAGATCATGGAACTGATCGGGGCTGAGCTTGTAGAACGGGAATACCAAGACGAAAATGCCCTTTGCTGTGGTGGAATTTACGCCATGTTGTACGGATATGACTTTGCAAATGACGTACAGGAAAAAAATATCAATGACATGCTAAAGAGTGGTGCCCAATATTGTGTATTTAACTGCCCTGCCTGCCAAAACACTTTGGGTGAGAAGGTAGCCAAACGAGGTATTAGGCCCATACACATCATTGACCTTTGTAAAATGGCCATAGGGGACAAACCCCTGCCGGAGGATTGAACAAATGAAGAATATTACACACTCACTTGCTGAAATTGTTGGGCCAGAGTATGTATCAACCGCTGCTGAGGATCGGTACTTTTATGGCCGCGAACCCGGTCTTATGCCCCCGCATGCCCCTGACTACATCGTGCTCCCTAAGTCAACGGATGAAGTGCAACAAATCGTTGCACTTGCTAACAGGGAGAATATCCCGGTTGTCCCGATGGGTGCGGGACTTTCCTTGACCGGCCTGGTCATACCTTTAAAGGGTGGAATCGTAGTGGACATGAAGCGAATGAACAGGATCCTGGAAGTTAACGAAATCGCACGCTACGCCCTGGTTGAAGGAGGAACATCACAAGGAGCCCTCAAATCCTATCTAGAGAAACATCATCCCAGGTTACGCCACAGCATACCTGATGCGCCGCCAACTGCAACCATCGCAGCCAATGTCTCTATCCATGGGCAGGGAAGACTAACTCAGCAATATGGATTCAACTCCGACCTGGTCAGCGGCTTGGAGGTAGTCACCGGGGCGGGCGATATATGCAGGATCGGCTCATGCGCGTTTTCCGGTAACTGGTTTTCAAAGGGTGCCCCGCTGCCGGATCTCTCCGGCTTATTTCTTGGTTGGTTTGGCGCTACAGGAATTGTTACAAAGGTTGCGGTCAAGCTCTACCCCCGGAAGAAATTACGGGATGTGGAGATCTTCGTCACGGATCGCACAGACCTCGTACCCGAAATAGTTTACGAGATCACTCATACGGAAATGGCTGAAGACATTCTGGTCTTTTCGCAACCTAAGCCCATGATATTTAAAGACAATCATCATGTCAGCTTCTATATAACAGGGGACACCGATGAGGAGCTTGAATTCAAGCGAAAAATGATATGGCATGCCCTTGACCGGTATATCAAGAGCAAAGACGGCGGATTCATGGGAATACCACCCATAATGAAACCCGTTTTACTTGAATCCCCTCAAAGGAGTGCTAGCAGGCTCGCAGACGTAAAAAAGGGAGGCGGGTTCGAATATTCGGGCCCTATTGTCATGATCGAAAAATATCCTGAGTGCGTTCAAAAGCTCCAGGACCTGGCATCTAAATATGACCTTGCATATTCAGGCATGGTCAGGGTTATTGATTGCGGACATGCTGCCATGTTCGCCTTCGCCTTTGCCTTCAATCGTGCTGACAAGAACATGATTGAGAGAACCCGCAAGGCCTTAGAGGAAGTTAGCCATTTTGTCTTGGATATCGGTGGACTCTACTGGAAACCGACGGTGGACGAGCAAAGATTGGCCATCCGCAATATGGATCCAAACACATGGAAGCTCATGGAAATGATCAAAGCAAACCTGGATCCACAGGGCATTATGAATCCGGGTAACTGGGAGGTTGACTAAATGCAATACCAAGAGATAATTCATAGGTGTTTCAGATGTGGATACTGCAAGTTTACCAGTGATTACACCGATTTTAACTGCCCTACTTATCGAAAGTTCAGATTCGAAACTTTCTCTCCAGGTGGCAGAATGTGGTTGATACGGGCATGGCTCAACAATGAAATTGAAAACAGTGAACGCTTCCAGGAAATCCTTTTCTCATGTGCTACCTGTGCCAACTGCGTCGAGCACTGTGTTTTTACCTTCAGGGATGATTTGGTCAACATCTTCATCGCAGCCAGAGAGGAGTTGGTAAATAACGGTATTATACCTCCATCAGTACGCGACTATTTAAAAAATATAAGCATAAGTGGAAATGCATACAAGCAGCCTGCAGAAGAACGGGGCAAATGGGCCCAAGGAACGGCCGCCAGGCCCTATGATGGGCAGGAGTATCTCTTTTATATAGGTGATGTGGGCTCTTATGATGAGCGCGGGAAGAAGATTGCCAAAGCGGTAACCAATGTTTTCGTAAAGGCCGGACTCTCCTTCGGTATTCTGGCTGACAAAGAACTCTGTGATGGCAATGAAGTCAAAACCCTCGGGGAAGCGGGATTGTTCCAATCCCTTGCAAAACAAAATATTTCGCTGTTTAAGGGGCTGGGTGTGCAAAAAATCATAACCCTGGACCCACATGCAATGAACGCATTCAAAAAGTTTTATCCCCAGTTGGGAGGAATATTTGAGGTATTTCATTATTCAGAGCTTATTGCCCAACTCATCCATTCAGGGGCCCTGCGTTTTAATGAATATTCTATAAAGGTAACGTATCACGATCCATGTTATTTAGGGAGGCACAACGGACAATACGAGGCTCCCAGGACTATCCTCAAAGCCATACCAGGTCTGGAATTTATAGAAATGGATCAACATGGCGAAAACGCCTTTTGCTGCGGGGGCGGGGGTGGAAACTTTTTCACCGATATTTTGGGAGGTGGTAATGAGGCCCCCAACAGAATCCGGATAAGACAGGCCTTACAAACAGGGGCGGAGGCGGTTGCAGTCGCCTGCCCCCAGTGTGCCAAGATGTTGGATGATGGAATTAAGGCTGAGCAACTTGAAGGCAAGTTGCAGGTGCTTGATGTGGCAGAAATAGTGGTGTCCGCTCTAGCCTAACTCTAGGGGCTATAGGCCGCAGCAATCCATCTACCTTTATCTTGTCTTGTATAAGGGCGAGAAAGAGGGACCGAGGGCCAGAGCCATGAGTTCCTAATCTACCCAGAGGTACTCATGGCTTAGTTGGTTTCAGCATATTTGAACTGGTAGTAAAAGTAGAGGACATTTTGGACAAACTGCCTTGTCTCACGGATAGGCGGAATACCATCTGCAGCTTCCACCCTTGCCGGTCCTGCATTATAGGCTGCGGCTGCCAGCACTAGGTCATTGTGAAACCTCTCTAGCAGGTATTTCAAATACTGTACTCCCCCTTCAATATTTCCCTGGGGTGAAAAGGGATTTCCGACGTTTAACCTTCTTGCCGTCTCGGGCATCAACTGCATCAGGCCTTTTGCACCTTTCTTAGACACGGCCGTTCGATCGTAGGCTGACTCTGCCATGATAATTGCCTTCACAAAGGCAGGACTTATATCGTATTTTCTGCAGGCCTCCAATATGATTGGCAGGTATGAGGCCAGGTACACATTTGTATCTATGTCCTGTCTTTGGCCCTTGGCTTCCATGACGCTTTCACCCTTAAGGTCCGGAAAATGCCAGCGGCCCTCCTTATCTTGGTACCCGTATACCTCGGCCTGACAAATAGTTGAACACAACAACAGAATGACAAAATGAAACCAGAGCAGAACGACAACTATCCTTTTCATTGATTTGACCATTCCCCTTATTCCAGTTCTGGGTTTTCAGCGCCTGTCCGTTTATTTTGGCTTTTAGCAATGCTCGTCAGTATTTTGATGATTTCCCGATTCTGTTTTATTATTTTGTCATATCTCCTGAGCATCTCATCGTATTTTTCCAGAATTTCTTGATTCTGTTTGTAGAGCAACCCGATAGCCTTTGTGGTGTAAAGAGTTCCTAGAGCGGCCTGGCCCAGTTTGTAATCAGAATTTACCGAACTATACTGCGAAGATGGCTTGATAGCATTATACTCCTTGTGGAACTCTTCCAGTAGCTCTTCCAAAGGATCTGCAGCCATGGCTGAAAACCCGCCAAAGACCAGAATCGATATCATGGTGAAAAATAGGATCTTTTTCATATGTCTTGTTCTCCTCATAATGTATGGGATTTACTTGTTGATCTTCTTGGTGACGGTCTTTTTAGGTTCATATACAAATTTCCACTCTTCATATGCCTTGGCCTTTTCAAAGCCTTCATACCCACTGGGGAAATTGTCAGTCTTTATAGGCTCCTGTTTGCTCTTGCTGAACACGCCTTTGATTCCTCCTTTGGAATCAAGCACAAGCCCCCACTGACCATCTTCTGTCATGGGATCCCTATAAATCTTTCTCAAGTGTCTAACCACCTTCATATATCTGGGATCCCTGAGGAGATCTTTCAAGCTTTGAGGATAGAATTTTGCATGACCAGGTGGAGGACTCTCATAGTAGGACTTTATCGCCTTTCGGATCTGATCCCCTCTGAATAGCAACTCTGCCTCTTTTTCTCGCCGTACAGTTGTACTCCAATAGGTGCTTGCCGCACTGATAGCTATACCGGTGACTATTACCAGGATTAGGGCACCCACATAGGTAAACCCAGATGGCTGGTGTAGCAAACCCTTCATTGTCCCATAATTAACTGGATAATAGGGACAATGGGGGGTAGCACTATTAATCCTTTCCTCACCATTCATTGTAAGGGACTCCGTCCAGACCCACGAGATCACTTCCGCTGTGCACATCATAGACCTGCCCTTCTTCGCCCTCAGGGGGTACGATCACCCAGGTCTTGTTGGAACGGGTAAAGGGGTCTTTAGGCACAGACCGGATATAGTGCTCTTCAACCAGGGTCTCCAGGCTGTCTGGATATTTACCATGGTCTGCATAGTATTGATCTATCATGTCCCTCAGGACAAACAGGGTTCTTCTGAGAGAAGTCTCCCGCGCTCTAATCACGGCCTTTTGAAAATTGGGCTGGGCAATGGATACCAGTATCCCGATGATGGTGAGCACAATCATCAGCTCAATCAATGTGTAGCCTATGTTGCGCTTCACTCGAAGCATTTGCATCATATCATGCACCTATACATTACCTCG
>CAZDVV010000078.1:0-6920 GCA_964508875.1 uncultured Desulfobacteraceae bacterium
TGAGCGAGGCTTACCTCCCCCGGCTTGGGGTTCTGGCCACCCCCAATAAGACCAGCATCAGAAATGGTATGATGGGGGGAGCGAAAAGGTCTTTGGGTGATAAGGCCATGGCCCTCTGGCATAAGACCCATCACGCTGTATACCTTAGAAGTTTCCAGGGCCTCTTCAAAGGTGAGATCGGGCAGGATCGTATATAGCCTTTTTGCAAGCATGGTTTTCCCTGACCCTGGGGGACCTACCATGATCAGGTTGTGTCCGCCGGCCGCTGCAATCTGAAGGGCCCTTTTGGCGTTTTCCTGCCCCCTCACGTCAATAAAATCATCTTGGGTTTGCAGCTTTTGAAACAGGCCTTCGACGTCCATAGAAAAAGGCTCTACTGGGCGACGGCCATGCAAGATTTCCACCACTTCCGAGAGAAAACTTACTGGGTAAATCTCTATACCTCCTACCACGGCTGCCTCTGCCGCATTTTCCTTGGGAAGAAAAATACCTCTAAGTCCAAGTTTCTTTGCCGTAATTGATGTGGGGAGCACCCCCTTGATCGGCCTCAGCAGCCCATCCAGAGCCAATTCTCCGAGGAAAAGGTAATCCTGGTAAGATGCCCTCTCTATCATCCCAGTGGCAGCTAGGATGCCGAGGGCCATTGGCAAGTCAAAAGCTGACCCTTCCTTCTTGATATCCGCGGGGGCCAAGTTCACCGTAATGCGATCAGAAGGAAATTCGTATCCCGAGTTCTTGATCGCAGCCTTAACCCTTTCCTTACTCTCTCTAACTGCGCCCTCGGGCAGGCCAACGGTGGAAAACGTGGGGAGTCCCTGGGATATATCTACCTCTACCTCAACTATATACGCATCAATTCCAATGACTGCTCCGCTTAAAACCTTGGCAAGCATTAGACAACCCCAAAAAATCCTCTTAACATGTCACGCGCTCTTTTGTGACAGATTAGGTAAGGCCAAAAGCACTTTACATTTAGCATATGAAGTGTTATAAAGTAAAGTTTATTTGGGATAACGTTCATACCACCCCACCCGGTGCTGCTATTGCTCTTTTCTGCAGCCCCATCCCGGGGGCGGAAAAGATCATTGAATAGCCGATAGGAGAAAGCCATGGCGCGAATAACTGTTGAGGACTGCTTGAAAAACGTCGAAAACAGATTTGCACTGATTCACCTTGCTGCAAAAAGAGTACGCCAACTTAGAAAAGGGGCAGAGCCCCTTGTTCGGGCAAAGAACAAAGACGTGGTAATTGCACTTAGAGAGATTGCGGCGGGCAAGATATACCCTGTATCCAAGGACGAAATGGAGCAATTGAAACAAGGGGAGGGCGATATCGAGCCTGAATCTCTGCCCGAGCCGGAGGAAACCTCTGAGCAGAAACAAGAAGAATAGCAGCAGCGCGTCTAGGGCTCAACAGGGAAAAAGCCATGTTTAAGAGAGACTATTATGAGGTTCTGGGGGTTCCCCGTGATGCTGGGGAGGAAGAGATCAAACGTGCTTATCGGAGGCTCGCCCTAAAGTACCACCCGGACCGTAACCCCGGGGATAGAGAGGCTGAGGAAAAATTTAAGGAGGCAGCCGAGGCCTACGAGGTCTTGAGAGACCCGGAAAAGAGACAAATATATGACAGGTTTGGCCACGAGGGTTTGGAAGGTAGAGGATTTACAGGGTTCACTGGATTTGAGGATATCTTCTCCAGCTTTGGAGACATATTTGAAGAATTCTTCGGTTTTGCCAGTGGCAGGGGCCGACGCCCGAGGGCCAGGCAGGGAAATAGCCTCAGATATGATCTCAAAATAACCCTGGAAGAGGCCTTTTTTGGAAAGGAAGAAAAAATTGTATTTCACAAACTTGCACTATGTGATTCGTGCGGCGGATCAGGCCTCAGGCCAGGTACCCAACCTGATATATGCCCTACCTGTCAAGGCAGAGGGCAGATCATACGCTCTCAAGGCTTCTTTCAAATCAGTTCCACTTGTCCCACATGCAGAGGGGATGGACAGATTATAAGAAATCCCTGTCCTGATTGCGGGGGAGCCGGTAAGGTACGTATAGAGCGAACAATCAATGTTAGAATACCACCTGGGGTAGATACAGGATCGCAGCTTCGCTTAAGAGGAGAAGGTGAACCAGGAGAATATGGTGGGCCTCCAGGGGATCTATATGTTGTAATTCATGTGGAGGAGCATCCTTTCTTCAAAAGAGAAGGAGATGACCTTATATGTGAGGTTCCTATCTCCTTTGTTCAGGCGGCTCTGGGGGATACCGTGATTATCCCTGGTCTAGGGGACGATGAAGGCATAGAGCTTCATATACCCCCTGGATCACAGCCTGATGAGATTCTAAAGCTTCCTGGAAAGGGAATGCCTAGTATGAGCGGGCGCAAGAGGGGCGACCTGTACGTGAAATTGCAGGTAAAGATTCCCACAAAGCTAAGTCCGAAGCAGAGGGAATTGTTGGAGGAATTCGCAGAAACAGAAGACTTATCAATTTCGCCTGCCAGGAAGAAGGTGAAAGATTTCTGGAAGAAGATGAAGAGATAATTTGTTTACAATATATCCTTTTCATGTTAAAAAAACAAATTTGCATTTCACGGAGGAGTAGTTTTTAGGGGTATGCTGACGAAAAAGAAAAAAGAATACTTTCGGAAACTTCTCAACGAACGCCTTGACCAGCTATTGGAAGAGGCCAGTAAAACCGTCAGTGGCATGACTGACCAGACAGACAACTTCCCTGATCCCACCGACCGAGCGGCCTTGGAGTCAGACCGTAATTTCTTATTACGTATCAGGGACAGGGAAAGAAAGTTAATAGTCAAAATAAAAGAGGCCTTGGAAAGGCTGGACAATGGAACCTTCGGCATATGTGAGGCTTGCGGAGAGGAAATTTCTGAAAAGCGTCTTAAGGCCCGTCCCGTGACTACTTTGTGTATCGAGTGTAAGAAGAAACAGGAAACCGAGGAGAAGCTTAGAGGCATTTAGGGCCTTTACCCATCTGACAATATGGCCGTGCTGCGCCGGCTTCATTTTGTGTCCGCCCTTTTCAGTGGTCAAGACAGCACCCTCTTGACGCACATCCCAGGTTTAATCCTAGCAAGCAAACTCCCACCTATGATAATATCTTGCCTATATGATAAAGTGGGTCAAGAAAAATTATGAAAGACCATAACCAACATCCAGAAGAAATCATAACTACCCACATAAATGCGGATTTCGATGCCCTAGCCTCCATGATTGCCGCCAACAAACTTTACCCCGATGCGGTATTGGTGTTTCCCGGGGCGCAAGAGAAAAATCTGCGCAATTTTTTCCTGCACTCTGCCTCCTACCTTTTTAATTTTTTGAAACTAAAGCATGTGGAGTTAGACAAACTAAAGAGGCTCATACTTGTTGACACCCGGCAGAAGTCAAGGATTGGGAAATTTGCTGATCTCGTGGACAAAGAGGGAATTGAAATCCATATCTATGATCATCATCCCGACTCGGATGATGATATAAAAGGCCATGTGGAGGTCATCAAACAGGTTGGAGCTACCACCACAATTCTTGCACAACTGATAAAGGAAAAGGGGATCAACCTCTCAACCGACGAAGCCACACTAATGTGTCTAGGGATACATGAAGATACCGGCTCATTTACCTTTTCTTCTACTACCCCAGAAGATTACTATGCTGCCGCATGGCTCAGCTCACAAGGAGCTAATCACAATATAATAGCCGATATGTTGACCCGGGAGCTGACAGCAGAACAGATTTGGTTACTCAATGATCTAACCAAGGCCGCCTCCCGAAAGATCATAAATGGTGTCGAGGTGGTAATAACAAAGGTAATACGGGACGAGTATGTGGGGGATTTTGCAGTTCTCGTGCACAAGCTCATGGAAATGGAAAACTTGAATGTGGTTTTTGCCTTGGCCCAGATGGAGGACCGGATATATCTTGTGGCTAGAAGCAGAATCCCTGAAGTGAACGTAGGTGAAATAGCCTCAGCGTTAGGTGGCGGTGGACACCCACAAGCAGCTTCAGCCACCATAAAGAATAGGACTTTGGCCCAGGTTGAGAGGTCTTTGAATGCACTGCTAAGAAATAGGATCCGGCCAACAAGCAAAGCACGTGATATGATGTCTTCGCCGGTTATCTCAGTGCCTCCTGATGCCACTGTGAAAAGGGCTGCCAACTTGATGACCCGCTACAATATAAACGTCTTGCTCGTTATAGATAAAGATGACCTGAAGGGTTACATAACCAGACAAGTGGTTGAAAAGGCGGTATTTTTTGGGCTGGATGATGTCAAGGTCAGCGACTATATGAATATTGAATTTTCCACGGTTGAACCCGAAGCTCCATTGAAAGAGGTTCAAGACCTTATAATAAAAAACAAGTTAAGGGTGCTCCCTGTGGTGCATGAGGGAAAAGTGCTGGGAGTAATCACAAGGACAGACCTCCTAAATATTCTTGTGGGCGAACCAGTGGTACCCGAGCTTCTAATGGAAGACAGGGCAGACGAGCAGCAGGTAAGAAGGAAAAATATGGCCAATATTCTGAAGGAACGTCTGCCCCGCAAGATTATTGATAGACTCAAGAGCTTTGGTCACGTGGCCGACATGCTCGGCTACAATGCCTATCTTGTTGGCGGACTAGTCCGAGACGTATTGCTGCACAGGGAGAACTTCGACGTGGACATAGTTATAGAAGGAGACGGAATAGAGTTTGCCCACGAATATGCCAAATATTATGAAGCAAGGGTTCGTAGCCACAAAAAGTTCGGCACCGCTGTTTTGATATTTCCCGATGGCTTCAAAGTGGATGTAGCCACCGCACGAATGGAATATTATGAATCACCTGGTTCTCCCCCTGTAGTGCAGACCAGTTCCCTTAGGATGGATCTCTATAGAAGGGATTTCACTATCAATACGCTAGCGATCAAACTCAACAAAAGAGAGTTTGGAACACTGATCGATTACTTCGGAGGACAGCGTGATATCAAGGAAAAGGTGATAAGGGTGCTTCACAACCTCTCTTTTGTGGAAGATCCGACCAGAGTATTCAGGGCCATACGCTTTGAGCAAAGATTTGGCTTCAAAATTGGCCGCTTAACCTTGTCTCTCATCAAAAACGCAGTAAAGATTAATGCCCTACGGGAAATTTCCGGCCACAGACTATTCATAGAGCTTAAGCTTATCTTGAGCGAGTCTGATCCCATCAAGGCCATTGAACGAATGAATGAGTTTAATCTCTTGCAGTATATCAGCCCCAAAATTGTTTACACGGAAAAACTGAAAAGACTGCTGGAAGAGATAAAGAACGTTATAGGGTGGTACAGGCTCCTCTATCTTGAGGAGTCATTTGAGCCGTGGAAGGTATACTGGTATGGGCTCACATCCCCTCTTGAGTCCAAGGAATTCGCGAAGCTTATGGAATTCATGGGTTTGGTGGACAACAAGAGTATGGTCGTGGTGTCGCAGCGACGAACACTATTGGATTTGGCGCGCTCCCTCCACGGATTTTCGGGAGACAATTATGAACTCTATACATTGCTCAGCCCATATGATACAGAAATTCTTCTTTTCCTCATGGCAAAAACTTCCAACGACAGGACTCGCCGCCTGATTTCCCTTTATTTTACAAAACTTAAGGGAACACAGGTGGAACTCACTGGAAAAGAACTGATAAACCTTGGAATGAGCCCAGGCCCCGTTTTCAAGAGGGTCTTTGAGGAAATATTAAAAGCAAGGCTAAACCAGGAGATTCAATCAAAGGAGGACGAGCTTGCCCTGGTGAAGCAGAAATTTGGGGAGTTGCTCAATAGTCCCTAATCTGAGTACCTCCACTCATAGATGTCTTGGTCGCTAATAGTTCTTCGGTTACCTGTAGTCACCGGGCCTGCACGGGGAAATAGGGTACAAGCTAAACTTATATAGAAAGGAGATCTGTGGAATGTCTAAAAAGCGAATTGTGAGCGGCATGAGGCCAACTGGAAAAATGCATTTGGGCCATCTTCATGGAGCGCTCCTGAACTGGAAAAACCTTCAACACGAATACGAATGCTATTTTTTCATAGCAGACTGGCATGCGCTAACAAGCGAATACTCAGATCCGAGTATAATCAAGGAAACAACCTATGAGATCATTATGGATTGGATCTCCATCGGACTTGACCCAGAGATATGTACATTTTTCATTCAGTCTAAGATTAAGGAGCATGCTGAGCTTCATTTGATTCTTTCAATGATAACACCGCTGCCGTGGTTGGAGCGGAACCCTACTTACAAGGAACAGCTAAGGGAATTGTCTCAAAGGGACCTTTACACCTATGGGTTTCTCGGATACCCTGTTTTGCAAGCTGCTGATATCTTGATCTATAAAGCCAATGGGGTGCCCGTGGGAGAAGACCAGGCCCCTCACGTGGAACTCACCAGGGAGATCGCCAGACGCTTTAATCATCTCTACACAGAGGTATTTCCTGTGCCGGATGTTCTTCTCACACCCACTTCAAAACTGTTGGGAATTGATCGGCGCAAAATGAGCAAGAGTTATGGAAATGCAATATTTCTGACCGACAGCGATCAGGAGATAGAACGCAAAGTAAGCCAAATGATAACTGATCCGCAGAGAAAAAGAAGAAACGACCCTGGAGATCCAGGAGTATGCAATGTCTTTTCTTTTCACGAGATCTACACAGAGGAACAAAAAGTTAAGGAAATTGATGTGGCCTGTAGAAAAGCTGAAATAGGATGTGTAGAGTGCAAGAAATTGATGGCAAAGGGTCTAAGAAAGGGGCTTGAGCCAATAAAGGAAAAGCGTAAGGAATTGGAAGCTAACGTTTCGAGGGTCAAGGATATTGTGCATGAGGGCTGCCAAAAGGCCCGGGATATTGCTCAAAGTACCATGGAGGAAGTTCGAGCTGCGGTGAAGCTTGCAT
>CAZDVV010000078.1:7020-9487 GCA_964508875.1 uncultured Desulfobacteraceae bacterium
ATTCCATTATTCCTTACTCTCACATGAGGAGGATTATCATCCCAAGTTATTTTCAAATTAGACCGTTACACCTAGGCTGTTGAGGCCGTCATGGACTACCAAGTAAAACTTGAGATTTTTGAAGGGCCTCTGGATCTGCTTCTACATCTGATCCATAAAAACGAGGTGGACATATTTGACATACCCATCGCCACCATTACAGACCAGTATCTTGAATACCTCGAAATGATGAGGGCCCTGAACATAAGTGTGGCAACTGACTTTCTGGTCATGGCATCCACCTTGATTCACATAAAGTCCAAGATGCTGTTGCCTGATTACAGTGAAGAGGGGGATGAAGAAGACCCAAGGATGGAAATAACCCGGCCACTGCTAGAATATATGCATCTCAAAAGCGCAGCAGAGGAGCTGGCAGGAAGGGAAATCTTGGACAGGGATGTGTTCACAAGACCCCCGGACAAAACCCTTCGAGATCTGATAGAGGCCGAAGGACCTGAGGTTGACGCCAATATCTTCCAGTTGGTAAGTGCTTTTAGGCGAATCATAGAAGAACAACAATTAGAGACCAGGCTAAAGATTGAGTCCCCTCGCTGGTCTGTTAAGGAAAAGACAGCATATCTCCTTGAGCTGCTGCGGACCAGGAAAAGCATATACTTTAGAGAAATCTTCGAGGATCAATCAGTAATCTCTGAGCTTATCGTTACTTTTCTGGCTCTGTTGGAACTCGTGAGATCTGGCTTGGTTAAGGTGTTTCAGCCTTCAGAGCACAGCGATATTAGACTTCAGGCCAAGTTTGAAAATGACGGTGAGAGTAATGAATAAGTCTCTAAAGTTGATAGTAGAGGCCTTGCTATTTTCATCTGACAAGCCATTGAATGCTAAGGAAATACGCGCTTGGATTCCGGATGCAACTGCTTCGGAAATTAGCAGGGCGCTTGAAGAACTGGTGGAGGAGTATACACATCTAGGAAGAAGTTTCAGCATAAGGGAGGTGGCTGGCGGGTACCAGTTCCGAACCCATCCCATGTTTGCCCCTTTTATACTAGCAATGCTAAAGACTTCCCCTTCTCGACTATCGCGGGCAGCCCTGGAGACATTGGCTATTATCGCATACAAACAACCCATCCTCCGTCAGGAGATAGAACGACTTCGTGGGGTAGACGTGGGCGGCATATTACGATCCCTCATGGAAAAGGGGTTGATACGGATAGTTGGCAGGAAAAATCTTCCTGGGAGGCCTCTAATATATGGAACAACCAAGAAGTTTCTGGAGGTCTTCGGCCTTGAAGATCTTAATGCTCTTCCAAAATTAAAGGAAATAAAGGAACTAGCTGGCCATGAGCAAGAGACTCATCAAGAAGAAAAGGCCGAAAAGCCGAAAAGCACCGAAGGCTCGTCCTCTCCACCAGACGACTAACCTGGAGGAAGCTCGCGAGCCCATAAGGCTAAACCGGCTTCTTTCTTTGGCGGGAATCACCTCTCGCCGGAAGGCCGATGAGCTCATTGCTGCAGGCAGGGTCAGGGTAAATGGCAAGGTGGTGCGCGAGCCTGGATTTCGGGCCATTTGGGGCAAAGACAGGATCCATGTCGACGACAGGGAGGTGCCTGGCCCGGAAGGAAGAGTTTACATAATGCTCAACAAACCCTTTGGGTACATTTGTGCAATGAGCGATCCCCTGGGCAGGCCCCTTGTCACAGAGTTATTGGATAACGTGAAGGAAAGAGTGTACCCTGTGGGTAGACTGGATTTCGACACCATGGGGTTGCTGCTCTTTACGAACGATGGTGAATGGGCTTACCGCCTAACGCACCCCCGCTTCAATGTCCCTAAAACTTACAAAGCCACTGTGGCCGGTTATATGGAAGACCCAGCCATCGAATTACTCAAGTCCGGGGTGAGGATTCCAGGGGCAGTAAGGGCTAAGGCAAAGGTTACCTTGCTCAGCAGGAATGACCGCCAGACTGTAATCCGAATGACCATCACCCAGGGAGTAACGCGGCAGGTAAGGAAAATGGTTGAGGCAGTTGGATACCGGGTAGTGCACCTGATCAGGACCGGGTTTGGCACCATCGAACTGGGTGACCTCAAGGTGGGAGAATATCGTTTTCTTGAAACAGAAGAAGTGAACAAAATGAAAAAACTTGTTGGGCTGAATCCATGAGCCCCAACGGGTTTCCCTTTTTAAATATGCCCATTCTGACCCACATGGAAATCAATTTAGATCCCAAGGAAGTCGTGCTTGCACTGCACCAGGGGAAAAGGGCCCCCGAAGAACTGGTGGTGGAGGCTCGTGAAACCTTGGAGGAGTGCCAGGGTCTTTTGGAGCCCAGGGCAGTGTATGAGTGGATTGAAGTCCAGAGGGTACAGGACGAGCATGTATTTCTAAGGTCTTCAAAACACGACCAACCAATAGGCCTGATGTTGGGACCCCACGCAGACCTGATGTCAAATGCGCGCAGGGCCTTG
>CAZDVV010000079.1:0-1815 GCA_964508875.1 uncultured Desulfobacteraceae bacterium
GGCGGGGAGATGTTTCACGTGGAACATTTCTTTGAGCTTTTCAACGGTGGTTTTTTGTGTTATCCAAAATTCAGCTAACACCCAAAATCACAGAAGGATGGCGGAACAGGGAATCGAGTAGGTTTGAGGATTTCAGCGCCATCCGACGTGAATAGGCGCAATCTCAGACGGTATCGTATAGACTAGACATGGGCAGAATAGTTTGCATCGCAAACCAGAAGGGGGGGGTGGGAAAAACGACGACTGCCATTAATCTGGCCGCCTCTCTGTGCGCTGCCCAAAAGAGGTGTCTCCTAGTGGATTGTGATCCTCAGGGAAATGCCACCACTGGTCTAGGGTTTGATAAATCAGCCCTGAGCGAGGGGGTCTATGAACTTCTGATGAGAGAGGGCTGGGGTGACGGTATTATCAGGGATACTGTGCTTTCAGGGCTTTTTTTGATAGGATCGACACAGAACCTCATTGGTGCGGAGGTAGAAATAGCTGAGCTACCTTACAAAGAATTTCGCCTGAGAGATAAGCTCCGCCAAATCAAGAGAGACTACGACTTTATTTTCATTGATTGTCCTCCCTCGCTCGGATTCCTTACAATCAATGGCCTTGTTGCAGCCGATGAGGTACTTGTTCCCCTCCAATGTGAATATTACGCACTAGAGGGCCTCTCGCAGCTTATAACTACCATTAGGGCGGTAAGGAAGTCTCTTAACCCCGCCATAAGGCTAGGAGGAATTCTTCTTACTATGTTTGATGTTCGCAATAATCTGTCGCTCCAGGTGGGCGAAGAGGTGAGAAGACATTTTGGTTCAAAGGTATTCAAGACGGTTATTCCACGAAACGTGAGGCTCAGTGAGGCCCCCAGTCACGGTAAACCGGTACTGCTCTATGACATAAGGTCAAAGGGGGCACAAAGCTATCTTGCCCTAGCACAAGAAATTCTTAGAAAGGCCGAGGAGCCATGAGCAAACGAAAGGCATTGGGTAAAGGGCTTTCGGCTTTGATTCCCGAAGCCCAGGCATTAATAGAAGAGACAGAAGGCTATTTTTCGTGTCCCGTTGAGCTTATTGATCCAAACCCCTTTCAGCCACGCAAAGATTTTTCTCCCTCTGAGCTCAGGGAAATGGCTGATTCGGTCAAAGAAAAGGGGATACTCACCCCCCTGCTTGTGAGCAAGAACGGAGACAGATATCAGCTCATAGCTGGGGAAAGAAGACTGCGGGCAGCGAGAATCGCGGGGCTCGAGCGCGTTCCGGTAGTGGTAAGGGAGGTAAGTCCTGCGGAGTCCTTGGAGTTGGCAATTATAGAGAATGTTCACAGAAAGGACCTCAATCCGATTGAGGAAGCTGCAGCATACCAAAGACTCCTTGAAGAGCTTCACATAACCCAGGAGGCCCTTGCAAAAAGAGTGGGGAAGGATAGGGCCACAATAGCCAATTTGCTTCGGTTGCTACGCCTTCCTTCAGCCATACAGAAGGACCTAATAGAAGGGCGGATGAGTATGGGGCATGCCAGGGCCCTCGCGGGAGTTAAGAGTCAGAAAAGGCAACTGGCGCTTAGGGACCTGGTGATAAAGAACCAACTATCTGTTAGAGATCTGGAAAAACTGGTCAAATCAGGGGGCAGGCCTTCTCAAAAAAGGCGAGATGAGAAGACCCAAGATTATTATATGGCTGCTGTGGTTGAGGATCTCAAGAGAAGCCTGGGAACAAAGGTGGAGATCAAAAGGCGCGGGAAGGTAGGAAAAATAGTGATCCACTTCTATTCAGATGAGGAGCTTGACCGACTATTAGAGAGACTTTCCGAATGACACCAGGGCAT
>CAZDVV010000079.1:1915-9470 GCA_964508875.1 uncultured Desulfobacteraceae bacterium
TCTCAAAGAATCTTCCCTCTTCTTCTTTTCCCCTCTTAAAACACCCCGATGCGTAAATTCTGCATTTTCTTCCTAGCTCTCTCAATGCAGCCTGTCGCTGGTCAGTGCTTAGGCGACCAGAGCGGAGCAGCTTTACAATAGAGCGTATTCGAAAGCGGTCCATTCCCCAGAATCTAGCTGAGAGCTGATCCGGGTGCCCTCCGTGTTTCACAACTAGAGGCTTATTGATAAGGTGGACAGGCCACTTCCAGGTAAGCCGAAGCCACAGGTCATAGTCCTCGCACGCAGGAAGCTCTTCATCGAACCATCCTATGTCATCCAGGACCTTTCTCTTGATCATGACAGCCGATGGACTTATGAGACAAAGCCGCAATGAAGGCTCAAACATATGGCCTGAGGGTTTGCGATGTACATTTCTAGGGTTTACACGTTTTCCTCTGCGTATCCATATCTCCTCAGTCTGACAGGCAACCGCTTCTGGATGACTGTCGAAAAAGGATATTTGTTCTTCGAGCTTTTGGGGAAGCCAATAATCGTCTGAATCCAAAAAGGCAATTAAGGGGGCTGAGGATTTTGCAATACCGCTGTTTCTGGCTGCGGCGGGTCCCCTACATTTTTCATGGAATGCAGTAATTATTTTCCCCTGTAGGGTCTCGAGAAATTGGGGGGTCTCGTCAGTTGATGCATCATCTACCACGATTAGTTCGTAATCCTCAAAGGTCTGGGTGAGGACCGAGTGGACAGCCCTGGGAAGAAGCTGGACCCTGTTGTGAGTAGGAATAATCACAGAAACCCGAGCATTCATATGTAAATCCGGATGGCCACAAGAATTCCAAGAAGGATAAAGTTGGCCTCAACCAAGGCCTCAAAGGTCAATCCCGGCACCCTCCAGCCCCTCTGATAAATCCATATGCATAGTGCAAAGGTACCTAGGGGGACGAACATGAGAAGGTATGTGGGCTTGGTCAAGGAAAAGATTCCTGCTACAGAAACTAAGGCCGCACCCACAACGAGGAGTACTTTCAGCAAGAACAGGGTTCGCTTCTCTCCTATAACGATAGGAAGGGTCTCAGAGCCAGCAATAAGGTCTCCTTGTAGCTGTAAAATGTCGAAAATTCCTACCCTAACAAAGGCCAGCAAAAACACGCAAGCTCCTACAATGGCCGTGGCGGCCACGGGCTTGATAGTTCCTTCCAACAAGGGGGCCATCACGATAAGGGCAGTCCAGGCCAAGGCCTCGGAAATGGTCTTGGACCCTGGAATGTCTTTGATTTTTCTATACCTGTGGCCGAAGGGAAAGCCCTTAGGAATAATGGGTAGGCTATAGACTATCCCTAGCAGACTCAGCACCAGAAGGGTGAAAAAGGTTGGCAGCCCTACCTGCAAAGACAATCCAATTGCTCCCAGTGTACTTATGGCGCCCACCACGGCAAGGGCCTTACCATGACGCATAAGGAAAGAAGCCCTTTCGGGTTCATTGTATGCACTGGCCGTTCTATCTAGGAATCTATTGAGCACGTGCATTGCGTATATGTAAAGAAGGGTAATTAGCGGATAGGCTAGATTTGAAGAGCTGCGGAGAAAATAATTTGTGGCGTAAGACAGGGACGCTGCTCCTGCTGCGGCTGCCACATTACTTAGCACCAGAAATTTGATAGCTTTTCTAATTGTTCTACCCAAAAGGGTTTCTTTTTTGCCCTGTATCTTTTGGAGCGCTGTAACCACGTCCTTTATCAGCCAATTGGGGGTTGAGGCACCAGCTGTAACCCCAATGACCTCCATTTTTTCTAGCTCCTTTGTGTCAAGATCGTGAGGTGTCTCCACATGAAAGGCCGGTTTGCCTGTGGACCGGGCAATTTCTACCAGGCGTTTTGTATTACCGCTCTCATAACCTCCTACGACTACCATTGCATCTACTTGCTTTGCGAGGGATCTAACTTCCTCCTGCCGCTGATGAGTTGCTTCGCAGATAGTATCAAATATGAGAGCGTCAGGTGCGCGTTCCTTGATTTTCTTTACGATCTCTTCATAACGTTTTGCGTTCTGCGTGGTTTGGGCCACGACAAATACCTTTTCCGCATCAATAGGGATGGAGGACAGTTCCGATTCATCACAGACCACCCATGCCTTCTGTCCCCCATACCCTTTGAGTCCTACTACTTCGGGATGATCAGCATCTCCGACAATTATCCCTTTGTAACCTTTCTTGGTGTAATATTTGATAATTGCCTGAACCCGTGCCACTTTGGGACAGGTGGCATCGATTATCTCGGCCTTACCGCTGCGCAGTTTGCTCCTTAGCTGGGGAGGAATCCCGTGGGCCCTTATAACCACCTTTGATTGTCCTGCGCTCTCAGGATCTTTGAGCACCTTAACTCCTTTTGACTCAAGCAGCGTCAATACCTGCCTGTTATGAATCAATGGACCATATGTGTATAGTGGTTTTTCCTTGTTCTTATGGGCCTCGGACAGCACTATCTCCATGGCTCTCCTTACCCCCATGCAGAAGCCAGCAGATCTGGCAAGTTTTACCTTCATCTAGCATTCTCCTCAAGGGCTGTGAAATAGGCCTCCATGGCCTCATTGAGACTAACTAGGTCCCTGATTTTGCCTATGGCTCCTCTAAAGCGGCTGCTCATAGGAAGCCCCTTGGTGTACCAGAAGAGCAGCCCACGCATCATTCTAGCGGCACGCTCCTGTCCCATAAAGTGGCATAGCAGCTCAAAATGCCGATTGATGAAATCCCTTCTTTCCTTGATCGTGGGTGAGAATGGTTGGGGGATCCCCATTTCAAGCTCTCTTATTTGCCTGAAAATCCAGGGATTGCCTATGGATCCTCTTCCTATCATTACCCCGTCACACCCTGTTGTTTTTCGCATTCTAAGGGCATCTTCGGGCCTGAATATATCACCATTTCCAACAACAGGTATTTGAACTTCCTGTTTCACCTTTGAGATAATAGACCAATCAGATGTTCCCGAAAAGCCCTGAGATGCATACCTTGGGTGCACAGTGATAGCGTCAATTCCTAAGTCGGCTAAAAGCTTGGATACCTCGACGGCAAGAAGGCGTCCAGGCTTCCAGCCAGCCCGCACCTTAGCGGTAAGTGCCCCAGGCCAAATCTTTCTCACTTCCTTGATGATGGCGGCCAATCTCTCAGGTTCAAGCATGAGAGCGGCTCCTGCGCCCGTCTTGAGCACCTTCTTTGCTGGGCAGCCAAGATTTATATCAAGTATTTCAGCACCACTGGCTAGAACAATCTCAGCGGCCATTGCCATGGTTTTGGGGTCCGACCCAAATATCTGAACTGCCAAAGGCCTCTCACGTGGATCTGATCTGAGATACGAAAGGGTCCTTTTCTGGCGGAGACAAAGGCCTTTTGCGCTGATCATCTCCGTAGTGACCAAAGCCGGCCCTTGTGTCTTTGCCATCAGCCGGAAGGGTAAGTTGGTAATACCTGCCATGGGTGCCAGGACCACCCAGTGCTCCAATCGGAGCTGGCCGATTTGAAGTGGTGGAAAGGAGTGAGAGGACTCAGACATGTAAACAGCGGGGTTTAAATAGTCTGTTCGAAAAAACGCAACCAGTTGTCTCCCATAATGGCCTTTATGGCCGCCTCATCATAGCCGTGTTTTTCCATTACCTCTTCTAGCCGGATCAATGCTTCGGGGCCTGAGAGTTCCGCGGGGGCCCGGTCAAAGCCTCCAAGATCAGAGCCAATGCCAACGACATTGGGGCCACATTTTTGGACAATCGTGTCTACATGGGCAAACACTGTATCCACACCAACCTTCGTGGTGGTAGAGAGCGTTTCCGGGTTCAATGTGATACCCACAATTCCTCCTCGATCCACGATTTGCCATATCTGATCCAGCGCCAGATTCCTAGGAACCTTACATACCTCCTGAACCCCTGTGTGAGAACAGATAAGAGGTCGCTCTATCAAATCCATAAGCTGCCAAAAGCTTTTTGGGTGTAAGTGGGCAGTATCAATGGTGATATTGCTCTTCGTAAGGAGGCGGATTACCTCTTTCCCTACATCACTGATACCATCGGCAAAGTCCACCCCATTGCCATCTGCTAGCCTGTTCTTGGCCATGTGGGTCAGCCCAACAATCTTTATGCCATCTTGATGGAGCCTCGAAATATTCTCTGTAGGGTCATCGGCAAGAAAGTCTGCATTTTCTAAGAGCAGAATAGTGAATAATCCATCAGGATCTTCGTGGATGCCTTTCAAGTCTTGTGCGTCTCTAATAACATGAACCGTGTCCATGTGGGAAAGGGAGAAATCCAATATCTCCTGGTATCGACTCTCGGACCCCGGACCGTTAAATGAGTCTTCACAATAAAGTGCAGTACAAAATAGCCGAGCATTAGTGGCCAGTGCCTTTTCAGGTGTAAAAGGAGCATCAGAAAGTTGTGCAAAAGACCGTTCAATACCATGGGATATCATGTAGTAGGGCAGGTCAATATGGGCGTCTACTCTTATGGAGGTGTGCACTATTGGCCGAGTTTTGGGCGTTTTTTCCGTAAATTTTTCGACGAAATCGGCATCAGGGAGAATAAGGGGTGAGTCACTCATGGCCTTCTGCCTCCCATAGCCTCCAAGGTTTCCCTAAAAAGCCGAGCTATATCTTCCAGTATGGCGTCAAACTGCTTTCTCATCTCGATCATATTTTGTCTAAGCCGTAGGATAACCTCCACACCTGCCAGGTTTACACCCATTTCCTCCATTAGGATTTTGGCCAGACGTAGTTTCTCCACCTCTGAGGGGGTAAAGTGTTTTTCCTCTGAGTCACCATTGCACTGCGGACATATGATCTGTTCTTCCTCTAGTAGATCTAGGAAATCATCTTCGATCTGAAAGCGCTGTTTCACTTCTGTGAAAGTAAAGAAGCTCTTTGCCATGGCATTAGACCCCTATTTTGTGGACAGAAAAGTAATTCAGCTATCAAATAAATTTAATCAATTGGTGAGGCTAGTCAAGAGAACCTGGGACCAACCCTGGCCACGTCGTCAATAGGACACGGAAGGAAAGAGCTTCCTATTGGTATGAGGCAGGAACAGGGCTGCCACAAATTCGTCCATAAAGGGCTGATAGTTGGATAGTTCAATATTGGTCATCGCCCTGGATATGTTAAAGGATTTTTCCAGCGCCTCTTCAGAAAGAAGGCACATGCGAGCACCTGTGAGCGAGCTGTTCCCAATAAATTCGATTTTCTCTATGGGGATGTCTGGCAGAAGACCTATGGCTATGGATTTTTCGATATTGAGAAAATTTCCGAATCCTCCAGCCACGTAAAACCTGTGTATTTGATCAAATCCTAGCCCAATGTAATCCATCAAGGACTTTATTGCAGCAAATATGGCCCCTTTTGATTTCATGAGGTTGTCAATATCTGTCTCTGTGATCACAATAGGCTCCCCGCTCTCAGTTTCCTCTGCAAATGCGATGGTGTATTCGGGTATGTCGTCCACGATGGCAAACCGCTCATCTTTGAGGTCCCGGTTGAATTTGCCATCAGGCGCAATGATACCGTTCTTGACCAATTCGTACATACAGTCAATTAGGCCTGATCCGCACAGCCCCCGAGGTTTGGCGTTACCTATGGTCTTGTATGTCAACTTTCCGTTTGAGATTTGTATTTTTTCAATGGCTCCCTTTGTCGCCCTCATTCCACATCGTGTGCCACCACCCTCAAAGGCGGGCCCAGCGGAGGCGGAACAACATACAAGCCACTCATTGTTGCCTATGGCGATCTCACCGTTCGTGCCGATGTCAATCAGGCCTTGCACCTCGGGGCTGTTTGGGATGCCGCATGCCAGAACGCCAGCCACAATGTCTCCACCAACATAGGAAGCCACGCTGGGCAATGTTTCAAGAATACCCTCAGGGTTTATGTGGATCCCGATTTCCCGTGCGTGGATTTGGGGGTAGATGTCCGCAGTGGGTACGTATGGTTCAAGCCGTATGGAGCAAGGGAGCAAACCAAGCAGCAAATGGCTCATGGTGGTGTTTCCGGCAGCTACTACTGCAATGATATCCTCCCGGTCTATGGATTTTTCCGAGGTGAGGGTTTCAATAAGGTCGTTAACGTTCTTGATCACCGCTTCATGAACAGGGCGTAGGCCGTCCTTTTTACAAGCATGTATAATTCTTGAGATGACATCCTCGCCGAAGCTGGCCTGAGCATTGGGGGTTCCTGAAACACCAAGAATTCTGCCTGAGGCCATTTCAACTAGCTGGGCAACAACTGTAGTAGTGCCCACGTCCAAGGCCAGACCATATGTATTTGCTGATGTATCCCCTGGGTCTATTCTCAAGATGCGGTATCCACCCATATGCTTCGCCACAGCCGCCGTTACCTTGAAATCGCTTTGTCTTAACTTATCCGAAAGTCTCCTAAGACAGGCAAGCCCTATATCATAAGAATGCCATCCTATTTTCCTGCGAAGCTCTCTGGTCACCCTCTCAATATCGGAGATATTATCTTCAAGGGTGGGAGCAGGCATCTCTAAATATATTTTTCTTACAAGGGGAACAGCACCTGCCTCAGCCTCAGCCTCTTCAGCCTCGGTGGTAATGATCTTTGCCTCTTCCATCCTCGTCTCGGGGGGTATCAGTACCTCCAAGTTATCGTGGACCTCGGTCTGGCAGGCCAGCACATACCCCCTGTCCAGTTCCTCCTCGGAAAAAAAGGCCTTGGCTTGTTCGTCGGGTTCAGCATTTCCTGAGGTGATCTGCACCCTGCATTGACCGCAAACACCCTCTCCGCCGCAGAGATTTTTGATAAAAACGTCGGCTTGTCTGGCTGCCTCAGCTACAGTAGTGCCTTCCTCCACCATTGTGGATCGATTAACAGGCATAAAAGTTACCTGGTATTTGGCCATGGGATTTCTCCATTTGGTTAAAGTTGTTAAACGTTAATTAGCTATCGTAAGCTGGTTATGCTCACGGCTCCAAATATTCCAAATTGATATTTATATAGTAGAAGACGTAAAATGTGAAACGAAATTTCCTATGCGGGAGGGATCAAGATGAGCAAGCAGGTTATCGAGTTGAGCGACCAAGAGGTTATGAGGATTGAGTCTATCTTGATGGATTCAGATGAAAAAGAGGCCCTGTTATTCCTGAAGGAAGTTTTAAGACCCAAACTAAGGGCCAAGGGCAGCCCAGCCCTTGATTCGGCCAAGGGAACAGGGATAATCACGTAGGTGAGGTTTATAGTACCTTTACTGGAGTCAGCCACCCGGGGTGCTTCTGGTTGGCCTGGTTTATTGCAGCGGATGGACCCATTACTTTTATTATACCCTTTTCTTTGAACAAGGATAGCGCCTGGGCAAAGACCTTGAAATCCTCAGGTGATGTACTGAGGACCTGGTCCCTTACCTGTTGTCTTACTTCATCAGTGTCTCCCGTAAGATACCTCAGCATGGACGTATATCCCTTTGCATGCGGTAGCAAGGGCGCATCCGTGTCCCCTATGGTACCCACAATTGCTCTCGTCAATTCGCGTTCGTCCATTGACTTTGATTCCAGAAAAGAGGCTGCTCC
>CAZDVV010000080.1:0-9262 GCA_964508875.1 uncultured Desulfobacteraceae bacterium
CCAACAGTAAATCAAAAACAATTCTTGATTTGATAGGTAATACCCCCCTTGTGCCGATCCATAAATTGAATCCCAACCCCAGAGTTGAAATTCTGGCCAAGCTGGAGTGCTTCAATCCCGGTGGATCGGTAAAAGATCGCCCGGCCTTGTACATGATAGAGGAGGCGGAAAAGAAAGGCGAACTGACAAAGGATAAAATTATTCTTGAGGCTACAAGTGGGAATACGGGAATTGGACTGGCCTTGGTAGCCGCGGTGAAGGGTTACAGAATAATGCTCGTCATGTCAGAGTCCGTGAGTGAGGAAAGGGTCAAAATCCTCAGGGCCATGGGAGCTGAAATAAAGTTTACACCCGCGCGGCTCAGTACTGATGGTGCCATAGAATTCGTATATAACCTTGTTAGGGAAAGACCCGAAAAATACTGGCTCGCTGATCAGTTCAACAATGAAGCCAATTGGAAGGCCCACTATTATGGAACCGCCATGGAGATATGGGAGCAAACTGGAGGTCAACTGGATGTGGCTATGGCTGCCATGGGTACTACAGGCACTCTCATGGGACTGGCAAGACGGCTGAGGGAATTAGACAAACGAGTAAAGATTGCGGGAGTGGAACCCTACCTTGGCCATAAGATCCAGGGTCTCAAAAATATGAAAGAGTCATATCAACCCGGCATATTCAAACGCCAATTGCTGGACAGGATAATTCATATCGACGATGAAGAGGCCTTCCACACAGCCAGGGAGTTAGCAAGAAAAGAAGGGCTCTTCGTGGGCATGAGCTCGGGGGCGGCCATGGCAGCAGCTATCAGGATAGCGAAGGAAATGGATTCGGGAAGAGTGGTCGTGGTGTTGCCTGACGGGGGCGAACGATATTTGAGCACACCGCTGTTCACCGTAAAGAAGACCACTGGTATCCAGTTTTATAACACCCTCACCCGCAAAAAGGAAGAATTCATACCCCTTGAAGAAGACAAGGTAACCATATATTCATGTGGCCCCACCCTTTGCCAGTACATAACTCTAGGACAGTGCCGCAGGTTTATATTCGCCGATCTCTTAAGGCGCTATCTGGAGTACAAGGGCTTCAAAGTGACCCACATCATGAATCTTACGGATCTGGATGACAGAACCATACAGGGTGCCGAAGAGGCCGGAATATCTTTAAGAGAGTTTACTGAACACTATTACAGGTCTTTTGAAGAGGACCTGGAAAAGCTGAACATCAAGAAGGCCACCCAGTATCCAAAGGCCTCTGACTATGTGGATGAGATGATCGAATTGGTCAAGAGCCTAATAGAGAAAGGCGTGGCATACGAAAAATTCCGCTCAATATATTTTGATATCTCCAGGGTGGAGGATTACGGAGCGCTATCCAAGATAGACTTGAACAAAATCAGACTTGGCAAGACCGTTGATCTAGACCAGTACGAAAAGGATAATCCACGTGACTTCACGCTGCTAAAAAGATCAACGCTGAGTGAGCTGAAAAAGGGAATATTTTACCAAACTCCGTGGGGCAACGTGAGACCCAGTTGGCATTTGGAATGCTCTGCCATTGCCAGAAAACTGGCAGGAGAAGTTTACGATATTCACACCAGCGGCGTAGAACTGATTTTCCCACACCATGAAAACGCAATCGCCATAAACAAGGCATTGACAGGTAAACCTTCGGCCCAGTTTTGGCTCCATAATGAACTGGTGATGTTTGAAGGAAAGGGAAAGGACCAAGGGCAGGAATCTTTGACCTTAAAGGATGTGTTGGCAAAGGGATATACAGGGAGACAAGTCAGGTATTTTCTCATGAGCCGTCACTATAGGAAGCCACTGTATTTTTCCTGGTCCAAACTGGACTCGGTAAAGAATACCTTGGATCACCTGGATAGTTTCGTGCAGAAAATACACTTCTCCTCCCAGGGCCCCCGTACCCAAGAAGTGGATCAAATCATCTATGATCTGCGCCATGGTTTTTCAGAGGCCTTAGATGATGACATGAACATTGCTGCAGCCCTGGCCGCCCTGTTTCATTTCATGGGTCGCCTAAATAGAATCATGGATCATCAAGGCCTAACCCAGGAAGATAAAGAGACTGTTCTCAAGGCCCTGGAACGTATCAATTCTGTCTTGGGTGTTATGAAACTTGATAAGTTAGAACTGGGTGAAGAAATGCTGGCATTAATAAAAAGGCGCGAGGAGGCACGAAGGCAAAAAGATTGGAGTACTGCCGATTCCCTGAGAGAAAAACTTAGACAGATGGGAATACAAGTTATTGATACCCCCAGTGGTACCATTTGGAAAAGTATTGAGCCTTAGCAAAAGGTCATTAGCTGGTCTTCTATTGATTCTGTTGGGAATTATTTTTCAACTTTTTGGTATTTTTTTCTACACAATATGTGTAATCTTATTCCATCTCATCAATCTTGTTCCCTTTTGTAGATTCTGTATCAATTTGAAATAACTTCCATTTTATCAATTCCCCCTCCTGGCACATATCTTTCATATAACAAAAACAATAATGCCTGGAGGATATTCACGTGAATAAGTTCGCGTTTTTGCAGGAAGAAAGAGAAATTCGAAGGAAAAAGGCACTTGAAAAGCACCGGAGAATGAGCCGCCTTTTCAGGGAGAACCGCTTCGAATTTGAAAGGCAAAGGCGCGAGGCCATAAAAAGCCTGATAGAAAGTGCTCCGAACCCCGAGCTACGAAAAAGGCTCTGGGAGATGCAGGCCCGTTGGGATCAAAGAATGCAGTCAGCCGGCTCCTCACACAACCGGTTGATTCTGGCAAAGGCCTTTTTCTGGGATTATGTGGTAAACCAATGGCTGCCTACCCTTACACAGTGCGCAAATACCTTGAGGCGCTCCGATAGTGTAACACAGTAGTTTCCCAAACCAATGCTAATCACCAAGAACTTTTGCTCAACCCGGTGGCTTTCAAGCAATAGCCGGCTAGACGACTCACCACAAGCGTATCACTAATCGGATTTCTTGGAAAAGTTAGGACAGGGGTGCAGCAACATGGGCCATTGGCCTCTGTTGCCATCCCATGGAGTAGCCAGGCATTTTCCCAGCGCCTGCGGACTGTTATGTCCTTTTTCGTTGAAAAAAAATGAAAAATGCCGGCAATCACCGCATCGCACAACACTCTCTTTACTTTCTTTTGATCCATTGGCGCGATCAGTTTCCATTTCTGGGTTCCCTCGAGTTAATTCTGGGATTGAATCCGGGCAAGAACAACCCCAGAATCAATCTCATGGTTTCATAGTTGGGGGGATAAAAGGCCCCCCTAAACGCTGTCACCGCTGCACACCCACACCTCGAACAATCCGCATCATCCCCATATGTACATAATTTTGTGGTACCATCTGATTTGTAACATTTGAGGATCTTTGAAACAGGGCACTTTTCATAGCTGTTCCAAGCCTTGAAGGTCCCGTTTACCAATAATTGTCTTGCTATAGCCTTGGTGAACCCTACCCGCTCGCCAAATCTCTGTCTTAATTTGAGCAATCTTTGTACAATGCTATCCCTTTCCTCAATCGGGATAAGAAATTCGTCCTGCCCTTGTGTCCGATTTGGTGTAAAAAAGGAAAAACCTATTCCTTTTATGGGAAGGCCCAGCATCTCCTGAACAAAGGTCTCTATAGATCCTTCATTCAAGCGGGAAATTGTTATGTGAACAATGGGCGGTCGAGTAGCCTGGGCTATGTTGCTTACCGCGCAGTCAAAAGTGCCCCTGCCCCGAATGCTGTCATTTATTTCTCTCGGGCCATCCAGAGACACTATCCATTGCCCCCGTGGACCTAGGTCTTCTAGAGGTAAAGTTCCATTAGTAAATGCCAGGACAGAGTCAAAAATCCGGGCTGCTGCCTTACACACCCCCATCCTCATGGCAGGCTCTCCACCATACAATATGGCTGCCTTCATTCCATGAGCCCGCAGATAATAGAGGAACTGCAGCATTTCGTCATCATCTAGCTGGTGCGGGTGGTCCTGTGCCCACCAATAGCAGTGTCTGCATCTTAAATTACAACGATTGGTGACATCAATTGCGGCAGCTCCCGGTCGTCGCCTGAAGAGCAACCATGTGGCCAGTAGTAATGTTTTGGAGAGGTCCAAAATCATCTTGAGATATTGGAACACCTAGATGGGTTACTGGTAAGAGGCACAAAAATGGCGGAGAGAGAGGGATTCGAACCCTCGGTGGATCTTTCGACCCACACTCGCTTAGCAGGCGAGCGCCTTCAGCCAGCTCGGCCATCTCTCCGCATGCAACTTAGTACTATCAAATTTTCAATGGCGGAGGGAGAGGGATTCGAACCCCCGTGACCTGAACGGCCAAGCGGTTTTCAAGACCGCCTCCTTCAACCACTCGGACATCCCTCCAGCCACTATTAAAATATAACAATAATATCCCCCTTAGTCAAAGATTTTGGCAATTACTCAAGTGGATACCCTTCAACCTTCAGCCTAAAGGCCGTTAGCCCAACTGGGTGAGCTGTCATTGATTCTCCTGAGTGACATCCCACGTAGGGCAACAGGATGTTCCCGAAGCGGCCTATTTTAGCCCCCGTAGCCAGGATGGTGAAGGGGGTAAAATGGGCAGTTAGCGAAGCCAAGGATGGCATAGCTAACGTGAGCTGAGGGAATGTCGCGTTGCCCGTAGTGTCCAGATCCCGAGACGAGCTGTTTCTTTCATGAATTACCCGAAAGCAAAGCGTTCAGGCTGATTGCTGACGACCTACATCCTTGATCTCATCAAAGAGATGGTCTCCTTATAATCTTGACTATAGAATATGGCTGATCCTGCAACAAAAACATTTGCCCCAGCAGAGGAGATCTCACCTATGGTATCAGGACCTATGCCGCCATCCACCTCTATTTCCACCTCCAATCCCTTGGATCGGATGATCTCAGAAAGGGTCCTCACCTTGGGTATCATAGACCGAATAAATTTCTGGCCTTCAAAGCCGGGATTTACGGTCATCACAAGCACCATGTCGGTGTCTTCAAGCACGTGGTCCAAGACACACAAGGGAGTTGCCGGATTGAGCGAAACACCAGCCTTCATCCCCTGCCCCCTTATGTATGCCAGTGTACGCTGAAGATGCGTTACGGCCTCAGCATGAACTGTGAGGATATCAGTTCCTGCGTCCCTGAAGGCATCAATAAATAGGTCAGCATTTTCTATCATAAGATGAACATCAAGGGGTAGGTCTGTGATCTGTCGTACGGCCTTTACCACCATGGGCCCTATGGTAATATTGGGCACAAAATGCCCATCCATTACATCAATATGAATATAGTCAGCCCCTGCCTCCTCCACAGCATGGATCTCCTCGCCAAGTCTTGCGAAATCCGCCGAAAGAATGGACGGGGCTATCTTTTTCTCCATCTATCTACTCCTCCTTATTGATAAACATTGCCGCAAAAAAGCCTTCTATCCCATGGAGATTTGGAAACGAACGAAAAAACCCTTCCTCATCCACCAGCTCAGTGGCCCACTCAGGGGCAATCTCTTTCAGATTCTTGAGCTCAATTCGAGGATATGATTGCAAAAAATTCTCAACAATATCCTCGTTTTCTTGTCGCGATATAGTGCAGGTCACATAGAGCAATACACCCCCAGGTGCCAGAAGCTCGGCAGAATTAGCCAAGATCCTGGCCTGTAACTCAGACAGCTCCTCCACATCCTCCTCTGTCCTGGTCCACTTGATATCAGGATGTTTTGAGATAATGCCAAGTCCCGAGCAGGGACTATCAACGAGGATCTTAGGGAAACGCCTGCTGAACAATCCCTCCATAGACACAGCAGCGTCGGCAACCATGGGATATACCCGTTGGATACCAAGCCTATTACAGGTTCCGATCAGCCTTAACAGGCTACCCCTCTTTTTGTCAAGGGCGATCACCGTTCCACACGGCCCCACCTGCTCACCCAAATGCGACGCCTTCCCTCCTACCCCAGCACACACCTCAAGTACCAATTCCCCTTCTGAGGCTCTCAACAAATGGGTGCAAATCTGTGCGGCCTCACCCTGTACTTGAAACAGCCCCTTTTGAAAAGCCGCCAAATCGGTTACGGGCCCATTTGGTTCGTTGATGTGTATGCCCACTGGACTGAATCTGGTTGGGGAACATGAAACGCCTTCCCTTTCCAGTTCTGCTATAAGGGTCTTTCTATCGGCCTTCAGGGTGTTAACCCGAACCACCAAGTCCGGGATCTGGTTTGATGCCTTCATAAGGTCTGAGGCAAAGTCCTCTCCAAGCTCACCTACCCACTTGCGTACTAGCCATTCTGGATAGGAATAGATAACCGAGTAATATCTAATGGGGTCATCGCCTTTGCGAGGCAAGGCAATCTCATCCCTTTCTCGGATGATTTGTCTCAAAATACCATTTACGAAACGGGCTAGATGGGGCCTTCCGCTAGACTTTGCCTGATTTACTGCCTCATTCACTGCCGCAAATTCAGGGATACGATCCATGAAAAATAGTTGATACAGGGCAATCCTCAATATGTTGAGGATATCAGGCTCTATCTTTTGGAAAGGAAAACTGACATATTGCTCCACAATCCAATCTAGTCGTCGCCGCCATCTAAGGACTCCATTTGTAAGGTGGACCGCTAGGGCTTTATCCTTGGCGGAAACCTCAAGATAGCGGCTAAATATCTGCTCAAGGTGATACTGGGGTATGCTTCCCTCAACATCAAACCTGTTGAGAGCCCGGAGAGCTAGATTTCTGGGGGTTAGGTTTCCCATTTTCCAAAAATGTGCAGATGCCCCTTTCCACCATTTCAAGATCTACATCCGTGTCAAAGCAAGGACCGTGGGGTCTTTTATTTAAAATGCCATAAACCGGTATTGGATAGGTATCCTGGATGCCGCTGGTAAGATCTCGTTCACAGGCCACACCAATAATGATTTCTGGCCTCTTTTCCACCACGATTCTCCTGGCGATTGTCCCTCCTGTCGCAACTGAAATGGACACACCGTAGCGTTTGGAAACTGCAACCAGATCCTTTATCTTGCACTTACCACAGGCCTTACAGTTGTCGATGTTTCCCGTAATCCTAACAGAGCACCCATGGAACTGTAGGCAGTGAGGCAGGAGGATAAGGAGTTTTTCTGGCCTAACCTTTTTGGCCTCGGCCAGAACAAGACGGTTGTTTACAGCAATAAACGAACGCCGAAGGTCGTCCTTGTTTATCCCCAGCAGTCTCCCAATACCAACAAGGATGGGGAACAAAAATCTTATAACCACCCCCCGAGATTTTCTATTAATAAATAAATTTCTGCCCCATAATATGGTAAATATAAGAGTCAGGGCACCCCCTAATCCGAACAGGACCAATCCGGCAAAGCACAGTCCCAAAATCAAGGGCAAATGGGGGTTTATGTTTGCCAATCCAACAGTCGGCACCCACCACAGGACAAATGCTGCCCCTACCAGCACAAAACAACAGGCCACCAGAAGGAGCACGAATTTTCTTTCCGAGGCCTTATCTGCTACTTCTGAGTTGTTTGAAGGCTGATTCTCAGACACCCCTTTATACCCTTTCCAAAGTCATGGCTCGCGCGCCAAGTCCCAGTATTTGTTGAACTCCTTCGAGCCGCTCAGTAAAAAATGTCTCCCACTGAGATGGGAAACCCCTTGATTACCTCGCCCACCGCTAGCCTCTTCTTGCCAGCCAGTTGCATCTGGCCAAACTTTACCGTACCCTTCCCGGTCTGAACCACAATACCCTTTGAGTCCAGAAAAGTTATGGTACCCGGAGTCTTTTGAGACTCCCTCTCCTCTATCGAGACAACAGAAAAAATCTTGACCGCTTTACCACGTATCTGACTTTGGGCCCCGGGAAATGGATCAAATGCACAAATCTGAGACGCAATCTCTTTCGCCGTCTTGTCCCATTTTATTTTGGCCATGGACTTCTCTATCTTGGGAGCATAGGTTGCCTGGGAAGAGTCTTGTTCCTTGACCTCATAATCACCTTTCACCATTATCTCTATGGTTTCTACCAGGAACGGCCCCGCTAGGTCGGATAATCTGTCATGAAGGCTTCCACCGGTCTCAAATTGGCTGATTTCCACTTCCACCTGTCTTATAATGGGCCCTGTGTCCATACCCTCGTCCATTTTCATGGCTGTAAGGCCTGTCCTTGTCTCTGCGTTGAGAATAGCCCATTGTATGGGAGCGGCACCTCTATACTTGGGCAGTAAAGATGCGTGTATGTTGAGTGCACCCCAGGAAGGGATTTCCAAAAGGGATTTTCTCAAAATCTGCCCAAATGCCACTACTACCAACAAATCGGGCGCGAGCTGGCGGACAACTTCGCAAAAATCGGAACTTGATGCGTTTTCGGGTTGAAAGACCTGGAGGTTATGGCTCAGGGCTTCCTCTTTTACAGGGGGAGGTGATAGTTTTCTTCCCCTTCCTTTGGGCCGGTCTGGTTGCGTAACCACCCCTAATAGCGATACCTCCGCCCCAGCCAAGGCCCGCAGAGCGGGGACCGCGAATTCAGGGGTACCCATGAAAATTACCTTGGGATTTGGAGGCAATGGAGGGTTGGCTTTAGGATTCACTGGCAAAATGATTTCACTGCTTATTGAGTATCTTCTTGAGTTTTTTCTTGTACATTGCTCTCTTCAAGCTGCTGATACGATCAATAAAGAGAATGCCATCGAGGTGATCAATCTCGTGCTGAAGACATATGGCCAACAGTCCCTCAGCCTCAATTTCCACGGGCTTCCCGTCTATGCTCACGCCCCTGACTAGTACCTTGGCACTCCTTTTCACCTCTGCGGAATAGTCTATTACACTGAGGCATGCCTCTTCCGACTTAGTAATACCCTCGCGTTCGGCAATCTCAGGATTTATCAGCACACACGGCCTCCTCAGGTCCTTTTCATCGGGCTTCAGGTCAAACACAATAACCCTGTCCACAGACCCAACCTGGTTTGCGGCCAGTCCTATACCTGGTGCAGAATACATGGTGTAAAGCATATTATCTGTTAGTTTTTTCAACTCCCCATTTATATCGACCACAGGTCGGGCCTTTTGTCTCAAGATGGAGGAAGGGTATGTGTATATCTTTAATTTTTCCGATTTTTCACTCATTTGCAATACTTCCACAGTTACTTATGTACCAATATTAACCATTTGTGCACTACAAATCAAGGTGCGGGGTCCCAAATTACCCTTGACTTTTTCACTGCCCAAACTTAATGAGGTTAAGGCGTGGACAGCCTTTTGGAGAAC
>CAZDVV010000081.1:0-9154 GCA_964508875.1 uncultured Desulfobacteraceae bacterium
ATAACCTCCTAAACACAGGAGACAAAGAGGTGGCCTCAAACGACCTGGGCTCTCCGCGAGCCCATAGATTGGACAGTAAAGAGCTCCTCCGCCTTTTCATCGAATACACTCCTGTTGCTGTTGCACTACTAGATAAGAACATGTGCTACCTCGCCTATAGTAGGCGATGGATAACAGACTTCGACCTCGAAAAAGATGATCTGATTGGCCGCTGCCATTATGATGTCTTTCCTGAAATACCACCCCAGTGGAAAGAGGAACACGAGCGGTGCCTTGGAGGTGAGACCATAAAAAAACCTGAGGAACGCTTTCCAAGAAAAGATGGCTCGACAGACTGGGTTAGGCGCGAGCTGCACCCATGGTATGATCGAGGAGGAAAGGTAGGCGGCATCATAATATTTGCTGAGGTTATAACCGAAAGAAAAAAGGAACAGGAAGCCCAGAGGAAGAGTGAAGAGAAATTCTACAAGCTTTTTCATGCCAATCCCCATGGAATTACGCTGAGCACTCTCACAGAGGGAACATATCTAGAGGTGAACCAGGCCTTTTTGGATCAGATCGGCTGGGAGAAACATGAAATTATTGGTAGAACCTCTCTGGATATAGGCCTGTGGGATAATCCAAACGATCGAGAAAGGGCCAAAAAAATTATAGAGGAGAAAGGGTTTCTTAGAAATTTTCAGGTAAACTTTCGCCGCAAAAGTGGGGATATCTATCCTTGCGAATGGTCTTGCGAGGTCATTGAATTGGAAGGAATTAGGTGTATCCTCTCAGTGCTCACTGACATAAGCGAAAGGGCCAAGATAGAAAGAGCTCTAAGAGAATCAGAGAAAAAATATAGAATTATTGTTGAAAATGCCAACGACGCCATTTTCATTGCCCAGGACGGTGTTATCAAGTTCCCGAATCCCAAGACGCAGGAATTGGTCAATGTACCAGCTCAGGAACTTGAAAATGCCTCATTTGCTCAGTTCATTCATCCCGAAGATAGGCAAAGGGTGATAGAGAACTACGAGAAAAGGCTTAAGGGAGAAAAACTGCCGTCCACTTATACCTTTAGGGTTATTAGGGACCCCGACGAGGTCCGTACGGTAGAGATCAGTGCTGTACTGACAGAATGGGGCGGGAGGCCTGCGACCCTCAATTTCCTCAGGGATATAACAGAGCAGAAAAAATTGGAAGCCCAGCTTCAGCAGGCCCAGAGAATGGAAGCAATTGGCACTCTTGCAGGAGGGATAGCTCATGATTTCAACAATCTCTTGATGGGCATTCAGGGTAACGCCTCTCTAATATTACTGGACCTCCCACCTGATCATCCTCTCGGTGAGCGAGTAAGAGATATTCAGGAATCAGTCAGAAGGGGGGCAGAGCTTACCCGGCAACTTCTGGGCTTTGCCCGCGGAGGAAAATATCATGTAGAACCCACTGATATAAACATGCTGGTGCATGAGACTGTGGAGCTTTTCGGGAGGACGAAGAAGGAAATCAAGATATATGAGAAGTACCAAAAGGATGTTTGGGCTGTGGAAGTAGACCAGACACAAATTGATCAAGTGCTTCTCAATATCCTTGTCAACGCATGGCAGGCCATGCCAAAAGGAGGGGATATCTACATAGAAACAGAAAACATAGTCCTTAGTGAAGAATATGTGAGAGGACATGAAGCACAAACAGGCCCCTATGTTAAGATCTCGGTCACTGACACTGGTATGGGCATGGATGAAAAAACTGTGACCCGAATATTCGACCCGTTCTTCACCACCAAGGAATTGGGAAGAGGAACAGGTTTGGGCCTATCTTCGGCATACGGAATCATTAAGAATCATGGGGGCTTCATCACTGTCTATAGCGAACCGGGAAAAGGGAGTGCATTCAACATCTACCTACCGGCCGCGAAATCCAGAGTTTTGAAAGAAGGCAATGTGCTCTCACCCGATGTAGAAAGAGGTTCCGGGACCATTTTGTTGGTTGATGATGAAGAAACTGTGCTTCGAGTTGGCGTTAAGATGCTTCAAGCACTGGGCTATGATGTGCTTGAGGCCACAAATGGGCAAGAGGCTATCGAGATATTCAGAGAAAACAGCAATAGAATTGATCTGGTTGTTCTCGATATGGTTATGCCAGGAATGGGAGGAGGAGAGGTTTTTGACGCAATAAAGGCTATCAAGCCCGAAGTTAAGATACTTCTTTCAAGTGGATACAGCCAAAACGGTCAGGCCCAGGAAATTCTTGCTCGTGGCTGCAACGGGTTCATTCAAAAGCCTTTCGACATGGTCAGGCTATCTCAGGCATTAAAGCAAATATTGTCCCATCAGGATACATGATCTTGAAATACTAGGTGCTGTTAGCAGCCATTGAACAATGCCAGAGGGATAACTTTACCCTCCTATTTCTGGGCCAGAAGGTCACCATAAAGTTCTTTAGCACATTGAGGGCAAATACTATGGCTGAACTCGGCATCGGAGTGGGTACTGATATATTCTTCGATCTGTTTCCAGTACCCCTTATCGTCTCGAATCTTCTTGCACTTGGCACATATTGGCAGCAACCCGCTGAGTGTCTTAATCTCAGTTAGCGCCTGTTTTAATTTGGTCACCTTATCCTCGAGCTGCCTATTAATTTCCGTTACCTTGGCCTTTTCTTCTCCCAGCAATTGTTGATAGTAAAACGTCATTCTTATGTAATATTCGATGGAATAGGAGGCGATCATACCAACCAGATTCGCAGTAATGAAGAAGAAATTATTGCTTATCAGCATGTGGAATGGCACACTTATCACATACACGGCAACTATTTCATACAATACCACTATGCCCCAGCAAGTCAGTGAGGCCCAAATAAATCGAGTCCTGAAAACCGTATATCCATACATGATTACGAGGATTAGACCTGCATAATACAAAAAATTTGCAGGCCTTGGGGCCACGGCAATCATGCATATGATTCCCACACCTGCAGCAGCGATAATGGCAGCTAGCGAGAATTGCCAATACTTATGATATTTTTTGGAATAGGAAAGGGCAAAAACAAGAAAGATTATGGGGCAAACAATTACATATCGGATTGTCCAGGTTACATATTTCACCTCTGGGAGCATTATGGCATCCAGAATGCCAAAAAGTGCATAAAAAAGCCCTCCCAACAGTACTGTAATCCTAGTTATCTGTAAGGAATTCTCGAAATAACAGCGCAAAAATTCCTTCTCAAGGGAGGGGTCATTATCGGTAAATGACAATGTGATACGGTTGTACTTCATTGATCCCAGGTCTGGCTTTCAATAGACGTCGTATGGAAACTTGAAAAGATCCTTTGAGCGCAGTACACTCAGGTTGTCAGCAAGCTTTCGCTAACTTGTGATATTTCTAGTGTTCGTGCGCCTGAACCATTTGCGATTCACCTAAGACGGTCTCGCAAAAAGTTGTCAAATTCGTCACTCGCGCGAAGGCCTGCCCGATGCTCAAGTGAGCGGGAATCTAAAACATATCGGAATGATTAAATTCCCACTTGCGCTGGAATGACGAAAGTCCAAAAACCTTTTACGACTTCGACATCTATAAATCGGACTTTTTGCGAAACTGATGAATATTTATGAAACGTATCGCACTCATACTCGCGTTTGTCTTATTCCTTTTTGGGAGTTACCCTTCTTCGGCCAGACAAATAAAGGTAGCAACATACAACGTTCAAAACCTCTTTGATCTTGTTAAAGATGGCACTGAATATGAGGATTACATACCTAATAATCGCCTAGGATGGGACAAAAAAACTGCTGAAATTAAGTACAAAAACATAGCAAAGGTCATAAAGGATCTCTCAGCAGACATTATTGCATTGCAAGAAGTAGAGTCGCGCCGCGCACTGAAGAGATTACGGGATCGATTATGCAAGGAGGGACTGTGTTACAAATTTATGGCAATTGCTGATACCAAATCCAGTGCCGTGAAATGTGCTCTGCTGTCGCGTTTTCCTATAATTTCGAAAAAGGAAATCTTTGTGAGAAATGCCTCGCGCAGTATCCTTGCTGTCAAACTTCTCATAGAAGGAAAAGTCCTAATTGTTTACGTCAATCACTGGAAATCAAAACGGGGACCCGAGAGCATGAGGCTTCCTTATGCAAGGGCATTGCGACGAGCCATTGATCAGCTACCTAAAAAATTGGATTTCATACTATTGGGGGATTTCAACTCCAATTACAATGAATACATGACATTTCTACATCATCAAGACCTAAATGATACGCATGGACTTACTGGCATCAACCACATACTTCTGACCCTGAAAAACGGTAGACTGGTCACAGAGAGAGATCTCATGATGGAACCTTCATGCAGGTATCTCTATAATCTGTGGCTGGAGCTTCCTCCTAGCCGCAGATGGTCATACAATCTATTTGGATGGAAAGGGACACCCGATCATATTATTATTCCTGCCTCGTTATACGATGATGCTGGTATCTCTTACATGGACAATTCTTTCAGGAAATTTGCTCCACACTATCTCTTTAGACACCATGGAGTTTTTCAGTGGCAGAGGGCAGAGTATGGAAGGGGTAAACATTTAGGCAGGGGTTATTCAGACCATCTGCCACTTTACGCGTGGTTCTCAACTACTGAGCCTCCAAAAGGGCGAGCCTCAAGGTATTTAGCCCAATGACCGTGCCTCGGTCCTGGACCGTGGAAAGATCTCCCCCCATGCGCCATGAATAAAACTTTTCCATGCCCTTTGCTTCCACTGCAGCGCACCCATTGACAAAATAGCCGTCTTCTTTTCTTTCAACAAACCCAATAACAGCCAAGCCTATCCCCTTTTCACAATATGAACTAATGGATCTGGCCAACTGTTGAACATCCTCAACTGTTAGAGAACTACTGGAAATAGTGACACCCATACGGCGTGAGATATCCTCGGCTCTTGGTATGACAATAGATTCCTTTAGGGCGGAGTTCTGAGAGGCCAGCAGTCTTTGGGTTATCTTTCCACTGGTAAAAGATTCCAATACAATTAGCTCCAGGCCCCTGTCCAGAAGAAGGTTATTTACTGTGCTCTCTAAGGTATCCTCATCAACTCCAAATATCTTGTTCCCTAGCCTGGTCCTTATTTGCTTCTCAATGGGATCAATAAGATTTTTTGCCTCTATCTCATTTGTAGCTTCGGCAGTAATACGAATTCGGATCTCTCCAGGGGAGGCTAGCAATCCGATACTAGGGTTATCTGAAGCCTTAATAATATCACCAATTAGGGTATCTACCTTGCTCTCCCCTATTCCGGCCACTTTGAGGACCCGATATGTCACCCGGTTTTCTTTTAGGCCAAATCTATCCTTTATCCATGGAGCAATGGCCTCTTTCCAGAGATACCTCAATTCCTTGGGCACCCCAGGCAAACATATTATTGGTGTATGTTGAACTTCTTTTATGAATGCAGGAGCAGTACCAACAGGATTCTCGATGGTTACAGCGCCCTCGGGTACGTATGCCTGTCTTCTGTTTGTCTCCGGCATACGGTACCCATAGCGCTTGAAGACCGACTCAATTTGCTCCATAAGTTCCGACTTGAATTCTAGTGAGCAACCTGAAACCTTTGCAACTACTTCTCGTGTGAGGTCATCTGCAGTAGGACCTAATCCGCCTGTGGTAATGACCATATCACAGCGATTGATGGCCGCATAAAGGACCGATTCCATTTCATCGGCATTGTCCCCCACAGACGTGCGAAAGCGCAGATCAACCCCAATCCTCGCTAGTTCAGTAGCGAGGTAGGTACTGTTAGTATCCACAATCTGGCCTAGAAGTAGCTCACTGCCTATGGCAATGATTTCACAGGTAGGCAAGATATTTTGGTCTTCCAAGTAAATTCAAGCCTCTGCTATTTGACTCAATAAATATAGCTTCTTCTTTTACGTTGCTGCCTTCCAATCACGATTCCAATCAGCAAACCACAAAGCAATACCATCGCCCCAAGGGCAAACCATTTCTTCTTTTCTGAATATCTATATTGATTGTTCTCCTTTGTAAGCCTTTCAATTACTGCCTGGTTCCTTTCAACCTCGGATCTGACCTCAGCATATTTTTTCTTAAGCTTCAGGTACTCTGAGGCTCCCTCTTTCAATCTATTGTAACGTCCTGCTACATCTTTCAATGCCTTTCGAGTCTCTTCCAATTCCTTTGCGAGCTCTGTATTGCTCTGCTTTATGGCCAAGATTTCCTTTTGGGCTTGGTTAAGTTTTTCTTTTAATGTTATGTTTTCTGAACGGAAAGCCTCTGCTTGCTTCTTCCAGGGTAATCTTTCTATCAGATAGCGAGTCAAGACCCATCCCTCGGGCGGAGGATCGCCCCTACCTAACACCTTTACGTGTGACCAGTCTCCTTGAGTTTCGATTACCTCCAAAGGCTGCCCAGAGGGAAGCAAAAACACTATCCTATTTTCCGTGCTAGGACCTGTACGCAGGGTTATCTTAAAAGAGTCTGTAACATAGGCTGTGGCTGAAAACGAGAGCCCCGAGAACCCCATAAGGCATACGAGAGCCCCTAGTCCCAAAAAAATCTTTTTCATGGCTTAATTGTCCTTTCCAGTCATAGAGCTGCTATGAAATCCTGATCCAAAGAGGGATCGCATCAACGGCTGTACTTGCCCATTAACTCGCCCTTTGCAAGAACATGCCCCTCCATCGCGTCAAGTAACTGCGCTTTTGTAACGCCGGCTTTCAGTCCAAGTTTTGCATCTAGGGCATATATCTTAAAGAAATAACGATGGGTTCCGCTGGGCGGACAGGGACCTCCATACCCGTAATTCCTAAAATCATTGATCCCGTGAACAGCCCCATTTGCAAGGGTAGGTTGAGAAGGTACATTCTCTGGTAATTCCGTTACCTCAGCAGGGACATTAAATAGAACCCAGTGTACCCATGTACCCATAGGAGCATCAGGATCATCACAAATGAGAGCAAAAGATTTCGTCCCGTTTGGAACACCTTGCCATCTCAGTGGAGGAGAGATATCCTCTCCGTCGCAAGTATACTTGACCGGTATCTTGCCTCCATTTTCAAATTCACTGCTTGTAATTTTTATCTCCATGGTCATTCCTCCTTTTGCTAGGCCAAACGGCCAAATGGCAGACAATGTTACCATCAACAGGCCAATAAGACCTTTCCTTGCTATGACCCCGCCAAAAACCATGGATATCACCTGCCCTTTCCCGAGATCATAACAGCCCTCAAATACCCCATACCTTACGCCTACCAACCCTGCGTCCCAGCCCGTATATCACACAATTACCAATACTAACCCGCCTTTTATCTGCGACCTTGTTATTTGTCAACAGGCCCCTTTGTTTTTCTCAGCACGCGGATATCTGATATCTTTGTATCAGGATACTGCCCTCCCTCATCCTTTTCCAGATATTTAACCATATCCCACAGGGTATTCAGGGCACAGGAGACCCCCACAAGGGCCTCCATTTCCACCCCTGTGCGGGCCCTTGCCCTTACAAAACACCTCGCCTCAATAAAATTATCCGAGATATCAAAGCTCAACTTCACCATATCCAAGGGAATCTGATGGCAATGGGGTATCAAGAGATGTGTTTGTTTTGCCGCATTCATTCCAGCCACCTCAGCCACCAGAAATGGATCGCCTTTTCTTATTTCTCCTGCCTTGACCACCCCCAAAGTAGCTTCTGTGAGATAAATTTTCCCCGCAGCCTCAGCCTCCCGCAATATCACCGGTTTTTCTGACACATCCACCATTCCCATATCACACACCCCTGAGTATAATTACTTATTTCACCTGCTGCCTAGCTACTTTTCAAAAATTTCCCTTTTTCTCGTGGCCTCCTTTTTTACCCGGTCCACCGCTTCAATGAGGGCAGGGAAGACATGTTCGCGAGTGTCCCCGCCTACGGCCACTGCCATGACCTCTTCTCCAACAGACAATCTGCCTGGATTACCTTCAACTATAACTTCAATTATTCCATCCTTTCCCTTTATTTCATTAACAATCCTATTGATAACATCCATGTCAAATTGCACTTCCATTGCGGTCACTGGTGAGCCATCAAGGGATGTGGCCCGCACCAGGCCCAGGTGGGATGCTATCATGCCCATTTTCTGCTTCTCCGGGTGTTTGCTCATCCTTTCAAAGACTTTGTCAATCAACATTTTTCACTCCTTTTCTCCGTCCTCATCCAGCTTGAAAAGCCTCCTGGTCACATCTAGATATGTTGGCAAAGTGGGTCTATCAGATCTGTCTTTTAGAAAAAGTATTGGATCATTCAGGATTTTCTCCGCAATGGAGCGGCTCAACGTAATCACGGCCTGTTTTTGAGAGGGACTGAGAGAGGCCAAAAGGCCGCTGCTCCTACTGAGCTCATTCTGAATTATGGTCTCAGCCTTTTCCCGAAGGGAAATTATTGTTGGAACAACAGCCAGAGTCTGGAGCCACCTGTCAAACTTTACTACCTCTTCTTCGATGATGCTTTCTGCCCTGGCGGCCTCTTTTCTTCGTTGTTCCAGGTTCGACTCAGTAACCCCTTTTAAATCATCAATATCAAAGAGGTAAACATTGTCAAGATCATTCACGTGGGGATCTATGTCACGGGGTACAGCGATATCAATAAAAAACAGGGGCCGGTTGCGCCTTTTCCTAAGACATCCTTTCACCATCTCCCTGGTGATTATGATCTCGCTCGAAGCCGTGGAGCTCAAAACGATGTCCACCTCCAACAACTGATAAGGAATCTCCTGGAGTGATACGGCTATGGCACCAAATTGCCGGGCGACTTCAACCGCCCTTTCCACTGTTCGGTTTGCAACAGACATTGAACGGATCCCGTTGGCCATGAAATGCCTTGCAGCCAACTCAGCCATTTCGCCGGCACCTATAAGCAGTGCCTTCTTACCCTCTAAGTCATGAAAGATCTTTTTGGCGAGTTCCACCGCAGCATAACTTATGGAAACGGCAGCCTCGCTTATTCCTGTTTCCGTCCGTACCCGCTTAGCTACATGGAAGGCCCTGTGCATTAGGCGATTAATTATAACGCCCGAGGTCTTTTCCTTTGTGGCTTCCAAGTATGCAGCCTTTATTTGGCCTAGTATCTGCGGCTCGCCCACCACCATGGAATCCAGGCTTGAGGCAACGCGGAACACGTGGCGCACTGC
>CAZDVV010000082.1:0-8954 GCA_964508875.1 uncultured Desulfobacteraceae bacterium
GTGGGGGGAGGTGGGGCATGCCTTTGTAATCAAGAAAAATGGATATAGCATTGATGCTGATGACATTCTCAATTTTTGTGATGGGAAACTGGCTCGTTATAAATTACCCAAAAGCATATCATTTATTTCCTCTTTTCCACGAACGACTCTTGGCAAAGTTAAAAAGCATATATTGAAGAAAAAGTTAAGTGTAAAGTAAAGACCTAAAAGAAAGGAGGTGAGAACTAGCACAAAGGTTATGAGGGGTACTCAACCATTAACCATTCTCTAAGGAGGTCATGTCATGAAAAAGATAACGGTAATGTTAGCAGCGATGTTTGTTGCAGTAGTTGTGATGGTGGGCATGGTTCCTGGGACAGCAAGTGCTGGCCCTATCAAATTGACCTATGCCAATTTTCCACCTGCCCCGACATTTCCCTGTGTGCAGATGGAGCGCTGGAAGAAGGAAGTGGAAAAAAGAACCAACGGGAAGGTTCTTGTACAAACATTTCCCGGGGGAACCTTGCTCGGGGCAAAGAATATGATGGATGGAATTATTGCAGGCCAGGCGGATATTGGTTGCTTGTGCATGGCATATCAACCGGGCCGTTTCATGATAACCAATGCCACTAGTTTGCCCCTGGGTATCCCTAACTCTCTAGTGGGAAGCTTGGTGCTGTGGGATATTTACAAAAAGTACCAACCCAAGGCCTTTTCGAAGGTAAAGGTTCTAACCATGTTTACTACGGCTCCCTCTAATATTATGTCAAAAATTCCCATTCGCACCCTTGAGGATATTAAAGGAGTTAATTTACGAGCATCAGGGGGGGCGGCTCAAATTCTGAAGGCTTGGGGGGCAAATCCGGTGGGAATGCCAATGCCCTCTACACCCGAGGCACTGGAAAAAGGAGTGGTCAAAGGGCTTTTTTCCTCCCTTGAAGTTATGAAGGATTTCAAGTTCGCGGAACTTTGCAAATATGTGACCATGACTGACGCCGTAGTATATCCGTTTGCCGTTGTTATGAACCTGAGTAGGTGGAACTCCCTGCCAAGAGACGTCCAGCAGATTTTTGACGAGTTGGGGACGCAGCAGGCAGCATGGACCGGAGTTTATATGGACAACCATGTGAGAAAGTCAATGTCTTGGTCTAAGAGAAAGCAGGGGGTCAAGGTCATTCGTCTTTCCAAGGCAGAGAAGGCAAGGTGGAATAAACTCTTGGAGCCCATCGTTAACAACTGGATCGCCTCAGCCGAGTCAAAAGGCGTTCCGGGTAAGGCCCTTGTAAGGGATATCAAAGCATTTATGAGAATGTACGAAGGGAAGTAACGAGGGGATAACTAAAGTAGAGCTGCGGAGCAGGATTCGAGATGCGTTGCAGCTCTACGCATTGCCAATGAAGTTAGTAGAGGGAACTGGATAATGGAGCTGCTGAACAGGGTAAACAAGATGCTGAATGATATATTGATGTGGGTGGCAGGCTGTGTATTGGCATTTATGATTATTCTTACCTGTGCAAATATCTTTTGCCGCCTGATTTGGTTACCAATCCGGGGAACCTTTGAACTGATGGGTTATCTCGGTGCAGTAATCACCGCCTTTGCCTTGGGCTACACCCAGATAAAGAAAGGGCATATTGCTGTGGATATCGTGGTCCTTGGATTTCCGCCTCGGGTGAGGGCCGTGCTAAATGCCATTAATTGTGTCATCTGCCTTGGCTTTTTCGTAATAGTGGGCTGGCAGATATGGAGATATGCTACCAATTTGTGGAGGACTGGTGAGGTGACAGAGACGTTGAGGATTATTTACTACCCTTTCACCTATGCGGTTGCGGTGGGATGTTTTGCGCTGGCCTTTGTGTTTCTCGTAGAGTTTTTCAATGCGTTTGTAGGTAGGAAGGAGGAGAAAAAGTGAGTCTGACTGTAATTGGAATAATCGGTATTATCCTCCTTCTCATGGTACTTTTTCTCTTGGGAATGCCCGTGGGATTTGCCATGGGCATGGTGGGATTTTGTGGATTTTGGTATGTGGTTTCCTTTAATGCGGCTGTAACCATGGTGGGAACGGATGTCTGGGCTACTTTTTCCAAATATGGCCTCACGGTAGTACCCCTTTTTATCTTTCTCGGTTATCTGGCCTTTAACTCCGGTATTGCGGAGAGACTATATGATGCCGCTTACAAGTGGTTTGGTCACTGGCGAGGGGGCCTGGCCATAGCCACCATAGGGGCTGATGAGCTGTTCGCTGCCATATGCGGGTCGAATACCGCCACTGCTGCTACCATGGGTACGGTAGCCCTGCCTCAGATGAAAAAATACGGCTACAGTACGCTGCTTAGCAGTGGCACGGTTGTCACAGGGGGGACGCTGGGTACAGTCATGCCCCCTAGTGTGGTGCTAATTATCATTGGCCTTCAGACACAACAGTCCATCATTAAGCTTTTTTTGGGTGGGATATTACCAGCAGTTGTGCTTGGAGTATTGTTTGTCCTTACCATATCATTGTTGTGCAGGATCAAGCCGGAACTGGGCCCGGCCGGACCAAAGACCAGTTTCAAGGAAAAGGTATTATCTCTGGGCGGCATAATCGAGGCTGTGGCAATCTTTGTTGTGGTAATTGGCGGGCTCTATGCAGGCTTTTTCACCCCGACCGAGGCAGGGGCAGTGGGTGTTTTCTTTACACTGCTTGTAACGGTCCCTACAGGGAGATTGAAATGGAAAGGACTCATTGATTCAATCAGGGATACGCTTAAGATTTCCAGCATGGTGTTTTTCCTTGTAACGGGTGCCATAATTTTCGGGCGATTTCTGGCTATTACTAGACTTCCTTTCAGTGTTGCCCATTTTGCGGCTTCTCTTCCCGTCTCACGTTACGTAATCCTTGCGATCGTACTGATGATCTATTTAATCGGAGGGTGTTTCGTGGATTCCTTGGGATTCCTGGTTCTTACTATCCCTATATTTTTTCCACTGGGAATGGCCCTGGGCTTTGATCCCATTTGGTATTCTATACTCCTTACCATGGTTACCACGATGGGAGCGATTACCCCTCCGGTTGGGGTGAACATATATGTGGTGAAGGCTTTGGCACCGGAGATAGAGCTCTCGACCATATTCAAGAGTATAAGCTTTTTTCTCATGGCATGTATTGTGAGCATCATCATTCTAATAGCATTTCCACAAATCGTATTGATAATTCCTCAAGTGGCTCGGTAGGAAGGTTGATATTGCTGCGCAGGATACGTCATTTATAGCTCTGCTTGGAGGGGCTTCAGAGGGACTAGGCACAAATTTCATGGAACAGTGAGGTGATGAATAGTATGAGTCAATCGTTTATGCCAACATTTACTTCAATGGATGAGTTAAGGCAATTGCAGTTGGAAGGCCTCAAATGGACGGTTAAACACGCATATGAAGGCTCACCTGTTTACCGGAAAAAGCTAGATGATGCCGGTATGGGACCTGACAGTATAAAGAGGTTAGACGATCTAAAAAAGTTGCCATTTACTACGGCCCGGGATCTCCAGGATGGCTACCCTTTCCCCCTACTTTCCGTCCCATTTGAGAAAGTGGTTCGTATCCATGCCTCCTCAGGTACAACAGGAAAAAGAAAGGTGCTTTGTTACACTCAAAAGGACATCGAAGATTGGACGCATTTTTTTGCCCGTTGCTATGAAATGGCGGAACTGACCAAGGAAGATCGTGTTCAGATCGCAGTAGGCTATGGGGTTTGGACTGCAGGCGTGGGTTTTCAGCTCGCCTGTGAGAGGTTCGGTGCAATGGCTATTCCGGCGGGCCCAGGGAATCTGGACATGCAGTGCCAGTTCCTGGTGGATTTCCAAAGCACTGTAATGTGCTGTACGGCCTCAATGGGTCTCCTGATGGCCGAGGAAATAAACAAGAGAGGGTTGAGGGACAGGATCAATCTGAAGAAGATGATATTTGGTTCTGAAAGATCCAGTGACGCGATGAGGAAAAGGATCAAGGAACTTTTGGGCCTGGAGCACATGTTCGACATCCCGGGTATGACCGAGCTTTATGGACCTGGTACGGGGCTGGACTGTGTTTATCACACGGGGATCCATTATTGGGCAGACTATTACATCCTGGAGATATTGGACCCGGATACCCTGGAAGAGGTCCCCGAAGGTGAGACAGGCGAAATGGTGGTCACAACGCTGCGCAAGGAGGCGGTGCCACTCATCAGATACAGGACAAGGGACCTGAGTAGGCTGATCCCAGGCCAATGCCCATGCGGCAATATATTGCCACGGCATGACCGCATACTGGGCCGATCTGATGATATGATCATCTTTCGGGCGGTGAACATCTATCCGGGCCAAATTGACCATGTACTGTCTGGCATAGAAGGAATTGGAAGTGAGTACCAAATCATCTTGGATAGAGCTGCGGATGGAAAAGATTACATGACAATAAAGGTGGAGAGGGACCAGGGTGTTGATAAGAGCAAGAACGATGAATTGGAGAAAAAGATAAGCGCTGAAATAAGAAAGCAAATCTTGGTCAGCGCCTCAGTGGAAATAGTGGACTACAGAAGCCTTCCTAGGTCTGAGAGGAAGAGTAAGAGGGTTTTCGACAATAGAGAGTAAAGCGTGGAATAATGGAATGTTGGAATAGTGGATTATTGGGCAGCGTGGGGCAATAATTCTAGCGGAGGTTTATAGGAGTGGTATCTATGACAAAATTTGATTACTACCAACCGGAGAGCCTTAAAGAGGCCTACAGAATAATGGAGAAGGTCAAGGGAGAGGCCCTCTATGTGGCAGGGGGTACGGATGTAATTGTTAGAATCAAACAGAGAGCCATGCAGCCCGAGGCATTGATTTCCTTGAGAGGCATAGAAGAGCTCAAGGGAATTCGGGAAAATGGGGGGTTAACTATAGGATCCGGGGTTCTGTTCAGGGAGATCGAGAGGAGCGATCAAATAGCCCGGCAATTTGCGGCCCTGCATCAGTCAGCTCGCGTTTTGGCTAATCCTCAAATACGAAATGTGGCTACGGTTGGAGGCAACCTCTGTAACGCCGCTCCCTCGGCTGACTCGGCGCCGCCCTTGTTGATTTTGGAGGCAGAAGTGGAGCTGGAAGGCCCCGGAGGGAGAAGACAGATTAAGCTAGAAGATCTGTTCACGGGCCCCGGAGAGACTTCCAAGGAACCTGAAGAGATAATGACACGCATTCATATCCGCCAACAACCGAGCAACACTGGGACCGCGTTCTTGAAAATAGGACGTGTGTCCCAGGACATAGCCATTGCAAATGCTGCAGCTCTTATGACAATGGAAAATGGTGTGTGCAAGAGATGCAGGCTGGCAGTAGGGGCTGTGGCGCCTGTGCCTCTCAGGCTGAAGAGTATCGAGGAGAAAATAGAAAGGCAAAAGATCGAAGAGGATCTTTTGCAGGAAGTGGAGAAGATGGTCACCAAGGCAGTCAGTCCCATCACCGATGTTCGTTCCACTGCGGAATACCGCAGGGCTGTCTCAGGCGTACTTATAAAGAGGGCAATTCGCGAAGCAGCCGCTTGCGCGCGTCAATAGGCACTAGGAGGTTATCAGATGAAGAAACTGATCAAATTCACCCTGAATGGCCATAGGGTCTCCGCTGAAGTGGAATCACATAAGATGCTTCTTGAAGTCCTGAGAGAAGTGTTTGAGCTCACCGGGCCCAAGGAAGGATGCGGACAGGGGGAGTGCGGTGCGTGCACCGTATTGGTGGACGGATACAATGTGGATTCCTGCATATATCCAGCATTTGAAGTGGATGGCAAAGAGGTGGTGACAGTGGAAGGCCTGCTTGGTGAAGGGAACAAACTTCATCCAGTGCAGAAGGCCTTTGTGGAAAATGGCGGTGTACAATGCGGTTTTTGCACTCCTGGGATGATAATGTCTGCTGTGGCCTTGTTGAATCAGAACGAGCAGCCTTCTGAAGAGGAGATAAAGAGAGGGATATCAGGTAATTTGTGCAGGTGCACTGGGTATGTCCAAATTGTGGAATCCATAAAGAAGGCAGGCGAGATGATGTGATGGGGGCAAGGACAGTAATCTGAGGATATGTTTTGCACTGAGCACTAATTGACCTAGGGAGGATGATATGGGCGAATTACATTTTGTTGGATCAAACACTCCAAGGCCAGATGCGCCAGACAAGGCAGCAGGTCGTGCCCTCTATATTCATGACCTCAAAAGGCCTGGGATGCTTTATGGAAAGATAAAGTACAGTGAGTACGCACACGCCAGAATCAAGAACATAGATACTAGCAAAGCGGAAAAACTGCCAGGAGTGCGAGCTGTTATCACTGGCTACAATACACCGGAAATCCGCATCGGATTTATCCGCGACAACTTTGCCCTCAAGAAGGGAAAGGTACGCCAGTTCAGGGATGAAGTGGCTGCGGTGGCTGCCACGGACCCTGAGATCGCAGAGGAAGCTATAGATCTTATCAAAGTTGAGTATGAAGAACTTCCTGGAGTTTTCAGCCCTGAAGAGGGGTTGCGTGAGGATGCCCCCCTGATTCATGAAGAAGATCCCAGGGGTAGACCTCGTAAGGACAATATTGTTCCTGTGCCATGGCGATTTGTCTCGGGTGATGTGGAGGAGGCAAAAAAGAAGGCCAAATATATTGCAGAGGGACATTTTGAAACGCCCCTAATTCAACAATCATGCATGGGTACGGCAGGATGCATTGCGGAGTTTGATCTGCAGAACAACTTGACCATGTACACCAAGACCCAAATTCCTTTCCTGGCTCAGAACGACTTTAACAGGGCTCTGGCAGCCATGGGATTGAGGGGCAAGAATACCCGTGTAATTGTTCCGACCCTAGGTGGAGCATTTGGTACGGGCCTTGATACCCATGCATACGAGTACATCGCAATATTGCTTGCCTACAAGACCGGCAGACCCGTGAAGATTGTTCTTACAAGGGAGGAGGAATTCATATCCCTTTCTCCTAGGCAACCTTCAAAGACGGATATTATTCAGGGTTGTGATGAAAACGGCAAGCTCCTATTTCGGGAAGTGAAGATGCTCTTGGACAACGGCGCGTATACCTCCTGGGGGGCAACAACTCCCAGTGTTATGATGCTGCCCATTTCTTCCATGTATCGGGTTCCCAATGTACATTATGAGACCACGATAGTTTATACCAACAATACCTTCTGTCAGGCCATGAGGGGTTACGGCAATCCTCAGGCAACGTGGGCCATAGAGAGTAATCTGGATGACTTGGCCGAGCAGGCAGGCATTGACCCGTTTGAGTTTCGTATGATTAACCGCAATGTTCCCGATGACGTTACCCCGATGGGTCTACATATCTCCACCTGCGGTCACAAGGAATGCCTTGAGAGTGTAGCAGAGAAGTTAAAATGGAAAGACAAACGAGGAAAACAGAGAAAGGTGGCCCGGGGTGTGGGCATGGCCTCCCTGTTTCACGTGGGAGGGTCCGGGCGTGTGTATCGCTCCGATGGGACGGGCGTGATAATGAAACTGGATGATTTCGGCAATGTTTCCGTAATAACGGGTGGCATTGAGATGGGCCAAGGTTTCAATACGGCCCTTAGTCTTGTAACTGCGGAGGCTTTGGGGGTCACGCCTGACAAGGTCACTGTGGTAACAGGAGATACTGCCACATGTCCATGGGATGTGGGCACTCACGCCAGTAGGGGCGCATTTACGTCTGGCAACGCGGCCATTGAGGCGGCCAATAAGGCTAGACAAAAGATCTTTGAGTTGGCCTCCGAGCATTTTATGCGAAGGGTTAAAAAGCAGTTGGAGAAGAGAAAGAGGAAAGACCCTGACTTTGAGCTTCCTGAGCTTGACTATGAAAGAGTCTGTGATCCCTCTGAATTTGATATGAAAGAGAATTTCATCTTTCTTAAAGAAGAGCCTGACAATCCATTATTGAGGGTTAGCCTTGAGGATATTTTGAGAGCCGCGCATTTCAAGCAGGAAGGAACTATGGTAGTGACTGAGGCCTTTTATGACCCCTGCAATGAAATGCTGGACCCTAAGACATGCAGGGGTAACATGTCTGCAACATATATATTCGGAACCCAGGGTGCTGAAGTGGAAGTGGATTTGGAGACAGGAAAAGTCAAGGTCTTGCGATTCGCCGCGGCCCACGATGTGGGCAGAGTGCTGAGCCAACAGGCTATACGTGGACAGATCATAGGCGGCATTGTTCAGGGCCTAGGTTACGCGTTGTGCGAGGAGTACAAGACAGATAAGGGGCGCAACCTGAACCCCAATTTTCTCGACTACAAGATCTTCACTGCTCCTGACATTGATTTTCCAATCGAGATTGAATGCATAGAAACAGTGGACAAAGAAGGACCATTTGGTGCCAAAGGGGTAGGGGAACCGGGCCTTGTGGCCACTGCACCGGCCATAGCCAATGCGGTGTGTGATGCCATAGGCGTTAGGATTCGCTCCCTGCCAATTACGCCAGAAAAAATACTTGCGGCACTTAAAGAAAAAAACAGGGACTAGTTTTGCAGGGTTAAGCAGGTGCCAGAAGGGTTGAGTATTAATGATTATCAACTGATAGATGGGATACCAATCCATCCCTAGGTTGATCTAGGATTACGGACAAGAATAGACATACGGGGGAAGAACCCCGCTTAACATTTGGGCAATATATAACTATCAGTACGGCGACATAGGAAAACCACTAAATCAAGTGACAAATAAAGAAAAACAAGATTAGCTCTGATTGACCTATTGTTTCTCCGGTCCTGTGATGCATGGGGTACTATTTGCCTTTCCTGACTTGCGGACTTCCTTGTGGCCTTCATACTAATAGTTTCTTGATACCACCATTGGCTGAAATACTGGCTATCCCGGGACTATAGCCTTACAGGAGGTAATCGTATGGGGACGAGGTTAAAAAGCAAAAGGGCCAGTGCAAGGCCCTACGAGAAAAAGCAAGCTTCGAAGATGAAAAAGAGAAAGATTACCCCAATT